>JACZYD010000027.1 GCA_022571255.1 Bacteroidota bacterium | reverse complement strand
GAATCAAGAGTCGCTATATTTCCCGGTCCCGCGACTCTGCGGCCCCAGGGGGCCGGCTCACTCATAAGCCATACTGGAACACCTCGAACAGCACCATGTCCAAAAAGCGATCATCCTCAGGCCCGTCGAGACAGCCGGCCGAACCGTCGCGCCTGCAGAGCTACTTCTCAGCGGGCTCGATTCGCGAGACGGTCGAGTCGATCGTCGTGGCGTTCGTGCTGGCGTTTCTGTTTCGCACGTTCGAGGCCGAAGCGTTCGTGATTCCCACCGGCTCGATGGCCCCCACGCTGATGGGCGCGCACAAGGATTTGTATTGTCCGGAGTGCGGATATCAATACCGGGGAGGCGCCAGCAGCGAGGCTGCTCAACGACAGGGACGCCCGGGGGTCGGGGAACTGGTGGTTAGTGTTACCTGTCCGATATGTCGTTTTGCGGCCAACGTCGGGCCCGGGCACGATCACCCGACTTATAGTGGCGACCGCATTCTGGTCGGTGAAAGCAAGGGAGGGAAAGGTGGCCTCGGTCGCGCGCGAATATTTGAACCCTCCGAAGACGGCAAGTGGCGTCCCGCCGCATCGTTGATGCCCAAGTCTAAAAAAAGTCAGGGAGGCTTCGGATCCCTCGTGTCACTGAGCGGAAACAGAGCGCTGGTGGTAGGATTTGACGAACAACTCAGTCAGAAAATCAACATTGACCGCGTCGTCTATCTTTTCACATATGATGATGAGGATAAAGCGTGGTCGCAGAAGCACATCATTGACATCGGAGATAATGCGTTCGGTTCAGCGCTGGACCTCACACCGGGCAGTGCCGTGATCGGGCAGGCCTCCGATCAGAAGATCGGCCGCGCCTACATTGTTCACATCCGTTAGGGCCAGGCCCGTCCTGGTCACGCGCGGGTTTTAAGCAGGCTCTCAAACCGACGCTGATAGACGTGGCAGTGCGGTGTCTGTCCGTTTTTTTCGTAATAATCCTGGTGGTGTTCTTCGGCCACCCAGAACGCCGCAGCAGCTGTTACACGCGTCGCTATTACGTCTCCCTTCTCTTCGAGCACTCTGATCAGGCGGTCCGCTGTTTCTTTTTGTGCGGGATTCAAATAGAATATTTCACTCCGATATTGCGTACCGATATCCGGGCCCTGACGATCGACTTGAGTCGGGTCGTGGGTTTCGAAAAATAATATGGCGAGCTGCTCAAAACTGACCTCGGAAGGACGAAAGTGCACTTCTATGGCTTCCGCATGTCCCGTCTGACCGGTACAGACCTCGCGGTACGTGGGGTTATTCGTCTTTCCACCGGTATATCCGACTTCGGTTTTTATGACACCGGGCATTCGGCGCATATGATGGTCGATACCCCAGAAACAGCCGGAAGCAAAAATGGCCCGTTCCACCTCATTTTGAGACAGTTGTGTGGCTTTATTGGTCATTTGGTTTTCCTTGAAACGAAATGGAGAGCGAGTTTACACAATGTCGAACATTTTTTGGTGTGAATCCTTCACCCTCGAATATATGTCCGAGATGCCCTTTACACGCATTACAAACGATTTCTATCCGATTCCCGTCCGGATCCGATCGTTTTTCAACAGCACCTTCTACGGCGTCGTCAAAACTCGGCCAACCACACCCGGAATTGAATTTGTCTCCGGACTTATACAGCAGGGCATTGCAGCGCTTGCACAAAAACGTTCCGTCTTCCTTGAATTCGCAATACGTGCCAGAAAACGGAGCCTCTGTGCCCCGGTCCTCGATTATTTTTTTCTCTTCAGGATGTAAATCATTATATTTCATATAGTTATGTTCTTATTATTCCCTCTGGGGAAACAGGGCTGGTTTGTGCCTGTACAGTGTGAAAGTTACACCTTAATTTCCTGTTTTTACCAGACCAGGAAGAGCCCTGATCAAAGAACTCTCCGCAGCCGGTAAGAACGATTCGTTATGAAAAATAATTTATTCCGTTTCAAAACATCTCTGTCTGCCGCGTTTTTATTCGCAGCATTTCTGTTGTCCATTCCCGCAGCCGCGCAGCAGAACCAGATTGAGTTTACCAGGCTGACTCTGAAGACCCCGGTCAAAGGCGCCGAATCGGTGAAAGTCGACGATGGCAAAACACCCTCGAACGTACGGCACGTGACGCTCGAACTCATGCAGTCGCAGGAAGGCCGGGATGCCGTCAAACTGTACCATGAACTCAGGGCGGCTGGAAAAATTCCGTTTGCGCGAAAAGGTGCCTCACCGCCGTTGGGTACCATTCGGACATTCAGTGTCCGTGATACGCGGGTCAATGATCAGACTTTTCTCGAAATCGAATTCGAAAAAAAGGCCGAGGGACCCCGGGTCGATATCTGGGTAGCCACCGCTGAGCTGGCAAACGGACACGTACTGGAATCTGAAATCGAAAGAATTCGTGTTCTTTCCAGTGAGTCAACAGGATTTTCGTCCTTCAATTCAGAAAAAGGAATCGTCGAGAACAATGAAACCGTTTTTGGTGATCCACCGGACGTGGACGGCGACCAGATTCTCGATATCCTGTTGCTGGATATCCTGGACGATTACCCGGCCAGCAGCGCCGCTATTCTCGGCTTTTTTGACCCCGCAAATCTGAGTGGGCAGAACCTTGCCGATATCGTCTACCTGGATACTTTTCCCGGCCTGGTTGATAATAACGGTAACAGGGGAAGTTTTGACGAACCGGGACACACGCTGGCTCACGAATACGAGCACCTGATATGGGTCAAAGTAAACGAAACCGGGGATGACACGACCTTTATCAACGAAGGTCTGGCCGAATGGGGCGAGGTCGTCAACGGGTTTACCGCGCGTTTCACCCATTATTTTCAGGAGGCGACCGAGCGAGCCCAGCCCCTTCTTGGATGGCGCGGATTCGGGAATCCCAAGACCTTGAACGATTATCAACGTGCGGGAATTTTTTCCAATTACATGGCCGAACGAATCGGGGTTCTGGCCACGGGCTCCATCGCGCGTTCAATCTCACTGGGAATCAATAATTACAGCGATGTTCTGATGGACAACGGTCTCTCGATGGACGACGTTGTCCTGGATTTTCATACGGCCAACTTGCTGAATGACCGCTCCGTCGACCCTGCATTCGGTTATACGGTTCCACAATACGCCGTGGTCAAGGTGGCCACGATTCTGGAAATCGACGGATCGACTGCAACCTCCACATCGCCCTCGCCGGGAACCCTTCAACCCGGAGCCGTCTTTTATTTCCGCTGGAATGACGTGGCCAACAGTCAGATCGATGTGACAGGGGACGAGACAAAACTCATGGGTCGTTTTATACTGCAGACATTCTCAGGCAACACCTCGGTTACAGGGGTAGCTATCGGCGGCGAAGGAAATTTTTTCGAAGGAGATTACAGGAGTATCACGCTCATCCTTACCAATGTTGACTTTTTCGTCGCGAAACCCACACCTTATGATTTCTTTTCGACGTGGCAGGAGCCCCAACCGGAATTCCTGACGCAGGAAATCATATACGATACGGGAAGTGTCGGTTCGCTTACCATTCAGGAAGACAGTTTTAATGCTTTCCCGCTGGGAATGGATTTCATGACGGCCAATCGTTTCGAGGTCCCGGCTTTCGGGGAATTGGGGTCCGTTTCGATCGACCACGTATATTTGAGTGAATTTATAAATACGGGTATCCCGAGTAATTCTCCACGAGACTTTACGTTACATATCTGGGCGGAAAATGCTCAGGGTGAGCCGGGAGACGAACTTCTTGCGATCGAGCTGGACGACGTTACATCACCCGGATTTTTCACGAATTTTGATTTCCAGACGATTCCTTTAGGGGCGTTTTCCAGCGAGCTTGCAAATCTTCCGGACGTGATATTTGTGGGCGTCGGAAATGCCGGTACCGACCCGAACGACATTGTAATGACCATTTCTGACTTTCCAACCGGAACGACCCCCTCGTACATGTTCAACCCGGCTTTCGCGGGTAGCCATTGGGCACGTTTCGATCAGATCAGCTTTGTAGAAGGCGGCGCTTTGTTCGCTCAGACGGTTTTACCGATCCGTGCGTCGTTTATTATTCCGGCCGAACCGGTGTCCGTGGACGAGCTGGTCGAAATCCCGGCCACCGTTACGCTGCATCAAAACTACCCGAACCCGTTCAACCCATCGACCACATTCGAATATACCCTGTCTCAGTCCGGCAACGTCCTCCTGGTCGTTTATGATATGCTGGGTCGGCGCGTAGCGACTGTAGTGGACGACTTCAAAGGTGTGGGTATCCATCAGATCACTTTTGATGCGTCGGATCTGGCCAGTGGCCTGTATCTCTACTCGCTGGAAACTGACGCGGTAAAAGTCACCAGGACTATGACGCTGCTTCGGTAGTGTCAGGCGATACCGTCTCGATCTGATACACTTCAAGGTGGGCGAAATCCCGCCCGTTCCACTGCTCAAGATACAGACGACCGGTAACCCGCCGATACGCGGGCGTAATCAGTCTCTTCCTCATTGCAGTGGACATCTTCAGGATATAATGATTCCTGTCGGAAGTCTGCAGAATCACCGCTGAGAATGGCTCGTTTCCCCGCACGGTGATTGTACCCTCGACAACGAGCGGGGCGGGTGTTAAACTACTCGTTCTACAGGCCGAAACCAGCAGCAGCGACGTGATGAACAACGAAACGAACCGCGCGCTTTTCCTGTGTGCATCAGGGGCCGCGCTCGTGAATGAAAAAAAATGGACGGGTTTTCGCAATGAAATGAATAGAACTCGCATGGTGTACGTCCGTTAGACGGCCTCAGTAATCGAGAGATAACAATGTTCAGGATCATTTCAGGCAAGTTACGTGCCGTCGGTCGACGGACGACCCTTTGTGGAACATTTCTGTCCGTTTTCGTGATCGTACATGCGCTCGGCCCGATTGCCAACGCCAATTCCATCGACGCAAATCTGAGTGAGACCGTACTTTTTCCAGGACACATCGTGTCTTTCCCTCTGCACGCGCACGTCGGGACGGGATCTGCTGCCGGTGGCACAGATTCATTTTGCGGAACCGATTTTTCATCCGAATCGGCGCGTTTTGCCGCACGATCCTATTACGAGGCGCGCGTGGCAGGACTTCTTCTCCGGACGGCCAAAACGCTCATGGTACCGGACATTGGCGATGAGCGACCGTTCAACGTCAATGAGGCCGGCTGGGAAGAACGAACGTTTCGCCTCGTCGACAAAACGAGCGAATATTACCTGTGGATGGATGTGGACGCCATTGCCCAACTTCCCGGATTTGACACGGCCGCATTCCGAAACGAAATGATGGACTCCACACCCTTCGGTTCAATTGACCCTTCATCGGGAGTCCTGGTCAACAACAATAACATTTTTGGCCTCCCCCCGGACTTCGACCAGGATGGAATCACAGACATCCTCCTGTATGATATCGGTGGCCCTGATTCAATTGTCGCCGGCTACGTCTCGTCTGCGGATGTTTTTCCCGGCGCGGCAGAGGGCGTCGGAAATCAGGCCGACGTTCTATATGTCGACCCGTTCCGAAACGTGACCGACATTGCAGCCGTGGCCGCCCATGAATACGTCCACCTGATTCATCTGCGCTGGGGCTGGGACGAAGAAACGTTCCTTACCGAGGGTTATGCCGAGTACGGCATGGTTCTCAATGGCTACAGCTTCTGGCGAACAATCGATTATCTTCGTCGAGACTTTGACCTTCCCACGGACGAGGGAACGACTATAGTTCAAGAGTATGAACTTCCTTTTTTTACGTGGCGCCCCGGAGGAGGACCAGCCGCCAGGGATTACCAGCGGGGGAATCACTTTTTTACCTACACGGCCGAGCAATACGACGCACAGCTGGTTGGGGAAATGTTGCAGAATACGACGAAGGGCGCAACCGGCATGCAGCAGATCATACAGGCGCGGGGGGCCGACCTGGGCGATCACATCGTGGACTTTCACACGGCCAATCTGATCAACGACGGCTCGGTTGATCCTCGTTTTAAACACCTTGAAAGTGGGCGGAGCAACCTTGGAACGCGGATCACGAAGACCATTAACGGAGAAGTACGGCTGTTGAATGATGAGGATGAACTGGTTTACGAGTCCATCGAACCGGGACGAGAAATTCAAGGCGGGGCCGTCGTGTATGTAAAGTGGTCGAATGTCGCTGACTTTTCTTTGTCGTTTGATGCCGTGGGATTCGAGGGCATATGCGCCGACCCGGAACTGGAAACGCTTTGTGAGAGCGTAAAATCGACGCTTCGACGTCCGCTCAAAGCCGTAATCATCGGTATTCGGCCGGACCTTTCCGAACAGATCTGGGAAATTACTCCAGACGATGAGCCTGCTTTCTTCCGTGGAACATTTACGTTTCTCACAGCCGTTTTATCACATACAGATCCAGGCGTGTTCAGCTCGGCGCCCGGAGCACTCAATACCATACCTGTAATTGCGTACGAAGCAACGTGGACACCTCTGTCCCTGATCACGGATACGGAAGAATCCCTGCCGCTCCCACAGGCATTTGCTCTGGATCAGAATTATCCGAATCCATTTAATCCCCGAACGACGATTCCTTTCCAGATGGATCGAACGGGGCCCGCGAAATTGTCCATCTATGATATGTTGGGCAGAAGAGTGGCCGTACTTGTGGACGAAGTTCTTCCGGCCGGGTCGTACGAACGTCAATTTGATGCGTCCGCATGGCCGAGCGGTACGTATGTGATGCACCTGGAAAGGGGCGGAGAACAGCTTACGCGGTTGATGCAGTTGGTCAAATAACCCGCGCGACCGATCGCGCACCTTCAAGTTCAGTGCGACCGATCGCGCACCTTCAATTCCACACCACCGATCGCGCACCATCAATTCCACACCACCGATCGCGCTATCGCCCCGTGTAGCGGATTCGATAAATCGCGTTGTTCGTGTCGTCGGAGACCAGCAGTGAACCATCCGGAAGATGCTCCAGATCCACCGGTCTCCCCCAGGCGTCTTCATTCTGGAGCCAGCCGTCAGCAAACGTTTCGTATGACAGGGGTTTGTGATTCCGATCAAGCCGGACCACTGTAATTCTGTATCCGATCTTTTTCGACCTGTTCCAGGACCCGTGTTCAGCGATGAAAATCTGCCCCCGGTATTCCTGCGGGAATTGATTACCCTGATAAAATTCGAGACCCAGAGACGCTACGTGTGGTCCGAGCCGCTGAGCGGGAAGCGAAAAATCGCTCGTTTCATGCCCGGCCCCGAACTCAGGATCCTCAATCAGACCTGCGTGAAAAAACGGGTATCCAAAATGCATTCCCGGCCGCGGAGCATGATTCAGTTCGTCGCTGGGCGTGTCGTCTCCCATCAGATCGCGGCCGTTGTCAGTGAACCAGAGGTCTCCTGATTCGGGGTGCCAGGCCAATCCTACGGAGTTCCGAACGCCCTCGGCGTATACCTCGGCGGTTACCGAGGAGGTTACTGCGGCGGTTACCGCGGCACTCGACCCATCAACGTTGAGTCTCCAAATAGAGGCATACGGCAAGCCTCGGTCGCAAATATTACACGGAGCGCCCACAGGAACATATAACATGCCGTCCGGGCCAAACGCTATATATTTCCAACCGTGTTGGGATTCCGACGGAAACTCATCGTAAACCACGACGGGCTCAGGAGGGTCACTGAGACGGGATTCAATATCATCATACCGAAGAATCCGACTTACCTCCGCAACAAACAGATCTCCGTCCCTGAAAGCAACTCCGTTGGGCATGTTCAGGCCGCTGTCGATGACGTATGTCCGATCCGCAGTTCCATCACCATCGGAATCCACAATCGCATAGACAGTACCTTTACGCCGCGTTCCCACAAACAACACGCCACTGTCTGACAAGGACATTGAGCGGGCGTTCTCGATGTTTTCTGCATACATCGAGATTACGAATCCGGGAGGCAAGTTGATCTTCGAAAGGTCCGTATCCGGCGTAGAGCCTTCCATGGAACAGCCCAGAATCAGCGAAACAGACCCAATAATCGCAGCTTGTCTCATCATGATTACAGGCCACCATCCGGAACCGGAAAAGCGCCGCGAATCATGGCTGCCACTTCCAGAGCCTGTTTCTCGTTGAATGATTCTGTAAGAGAGCGATAATTGACCAGGTCGACTATCGTGCCGATCAGACAAAACCCGACTGTAAAAAAATAAGCCAGGCCCATCCCGATCTGCCCGAGATAAAATCGGTGAATTCCGGCCACAGAAACGAATCCGAGTACTGCCATCAGCAGCGTCGTGGTAGAATCTTTGCGGCGCCGACGATATACATGGGCGAACTGCTCGGCCTGCTCTTCCGATAAATCACGGTAGAGTTGCGCTACGAACACCTGTTCATCTCCCTCCAGCTCAGGAAGATATTTAATGACTTTCGACATAATGACTTGGAGGTTTAGAGGGAAAGGAACGGATGGAATCCGACCGCACCAGTTTTACGATGCGATGCAACAGGATGCCTGCAACCAAAATAGCCAGTGGATGGGACTGGATCGAAAATAGTATTTCACCGCGAACCAGAAAACCGATGGCATGACCGAGGCCACAGCCCGGACATCGCGGAATTCCGATCAGCTTGAATACACACGTCTCGATGAGCCCGGACGTGTGCGGATCGGTAACGGCTACGGCAAACAAACCGGAAGCCCATAATCCTGCTTCAAGGCGATTTTTATTTACTGTCCTCCACTGGCGCAATAAACCCGACCGGAGAATGCGGACGGTGCGGGAAATTCGCGAGGTAAATAATAGAACAGTCATCAACCGGCTTATCATTCAGGTCGTGAATTTCATTCTTTCAAAAGCGCCAGGAAATCACTCGCCTGGAGTAGCGCTATTATATTTCCTCCTGATCAGACGCGATCCTGCGACCGACAAAATACGGTTTCTCTTTGCGCCCCGCCACCTCTGGGGGTCGTGATCGTGCAAACAAAGGAGGGGCCGTTCGAATACAAAACGATACAAAACTGATCATGGCACGGAACCCATTCAAGGATTCGGTGAATCCTTGTATTCAAGGAACAGGCTATTGTATCTTCGTGACTTCGCGGTAGATATTCCGACTTTTCTATCCCGGTCCAGATTGCTGATACCCTGTCTAAATATTCGTTATTGACATGCCGTACGTTGTCACTGAATCATGCATTAATTGCAAACACACTGACTGCGTTGAAGTTTGCCCGGTAGACTGTTTTTATGAGGGACCAAACTTTCTGGTCATTCATCCCGACGAGTGTATCGATTGCAATGCATGCGTTCCGGTCTGCCCGGTGGAAGCCATATATGCCGATGACGAGCTTCCTGAGGAGTATTCACATTATGCCGAATGGAACACGTACCTGTCTGCAAAATGGCAGGAAGCCGGGCACGTGATAACGGAAAAAAAGGACCCTCTTCCGGATGCCAAAGAGTGGACAACGAGAGAAAAATCGGAAGAAGATATTGAGACCTATGAAGATGAGAAGTAAGGCCCGTACGGCTTTAAACTGAAGCTGTGGAAAGGGCCGCCGATCTCTTGATCGGCGGCCCTTTTACATTCGCTCGACTTTCAAACTCCTGCTTCCTGACCGGCTTCCCGGACAGGATCTGCGTCATGTACCGGCCGAATAGTCGGTAGCGTAAATTCTCTGATCATCCGTCAGCGAGTCGATCCTCAGACCCATCGTTTCGAGTTTGATCCCGGCTATTTCCTGATCCAGCTCAACCGGTAAATCGATCACCGTGTTCTCAAGGATCTCGCCCGCCTTATGAAACTGAATCAGACTGAGGTGTGCCATGAACTGATTTGCAAAACTCATATCCATCACTTCAGATGGATGCCCTTCGGCTGCGGCCAGATTCACGAGCCTGCCATCGGCCAGAACGTAAATTTTCTTTCCGTTATCCATGGTGTATTCTCGATTATCGGCTCGAATCATGCGAGTATCACTGGATATTTCAGCGAGTTCTTCCAGATTCAGCTCCACGTCATAATGGCCTGTATTACAGACGAGAGCACCGTCTTTCATGGAAATGAAATGGTCCCCGCGGATCACATCTTTCATCCCGGTTGCGGTAACAAAAATGTCTCCCACACGGGCAGCTTCGTCCATCGGCATTACACGCATGCCTTCCAGCATCGCTTTCAGAGCGGCCGTAGCTTTTACTTCCGTAATAATAACGTTTGCACCCATTCCTTTGGCCCGCATTGCAACACCGCGGCCGCAATGACCATAACCCGCGATGACAAAATTCTTTCCTGCAAGAAGAACAGAGCTCGCTCGCAGAATACCATCGAGTGTACTCTGCCCCGTGCCGTACACATTGTCAAAGTCCCACTTGGTTTCGGCGTCGTTCACCGCGTAAACGGGGTATAACAACTTTCCGTCATCGGCCATTGCGCGAAGTCTGTGCACACCGGTCGTCGTTTCCTCCGATCCTCCGATAATGTGTTCAGCGAGATGAGGAAATTCTTTGTGTATTCTGAAAATCAGGTCAGCTCCATCATCCAGTGTCAGATGTGGTGTTTTATCGATCGTGCGATCGATACTCCAGTAAAATTCTTCCGTATTCTGTCCATACCACGCGTATATCTCGATCCCTGCTTCAGCCAGAGTGGCAGCGACATCGTCATTGGTACTCAGTGGATTACACCCACTCCATGCCACTTCGGCGCCACATGCCGCAAAGGTCTCTACGAGAACACCGGTTTCTTTCGTGACATGTAGACAACCGGTAATTTTATACCCTTTAAATGGCTGTTCCTGAGAATATTTCTCTCGAAGACTTCTGAGCACCGGCATCCTGCTTTCTGCCCACTCCATCAGCAATCGGCCGTGTGGGGCACGGGTGAGGTCTTTTACCTTGTAGGCTCCTTCCTTGTGATCCATTACACTCTATATTCTACTTGATACATGCGGACGACGGATTCATTCAGCAGAGGTGAACCCCCTATGCAAAAGAAGGTTTGTGGATTCACTATTAATTGGTACCTGTCAATCAACTGCGCACTACCTGATCACCGTGATCGACCGATGCGTTGATTTCCCTCCACTGAGCAAGCGAAGGATATACATACCACCGGCAAGATTACCCGCATCCAGGGTCTCTTCATAACTGCCCGCATCTTTAAAACCTGTCAGAACAGTTCTGACACGGCGACCGGTAAGATCATAGAGTTCCAGGGAAACTGACCCCGGCTCATCCACCGTGAATCCGATCCGGGTAGAGCCTGAGAACGGGTTCGGATAGTTGAAGTGGATAGCAAATTTGCGTTCCACGTCAAATTTATCATCCCCTGTCGAACGGATGAACTCGATGGCATTCACGGACCAACGCTCACCGGTGAAAAATTTCCGGGTTGTAGCAAAATCCACGCGAATGTACACCTGTCTGCCGACGAATTCATCAAGCGGGAATATCGTTTGGAAAGAAGCGTCTTCCACGCCCACAAATCCAGGCTCCCCGAACATGGGGTGGTCGTCCGGCAGTGAGAGATTCGCACCATATCCACCGGCTGGCTCCAGAACACGCCATGAGCGTCCTCCGTCATCCGAAATTTTCAAATTGCCCCCCGTTCCATCAAAAATCCGGTACGAGTGCCTCAACACAAGACGGCTGTCTGAACTGTTCACTGGAAGATTGATCGGGACCATATTTATACTCGAGAGCTCAAAGGGTGGCTCTTCCAGGCCTTCATCTTCCGCCGTCCACCCGGCACCTGACGAGATCCACATCCCGGACGTCGCGACCCCTTGCGAGATGTTTTTCTGATCAATAAGCAGATAATCGATCTGGAAGGGCGTTCCGTTGCCGGATTGAAACTCAGCCGTATTGCCAATAAAGTCCTGTGCACGTAACCGATACGTCAGCCGGTCAGATGGGGACGGATCCGTAATAAAATCGAAATTCCCCGTAAAAAGTGTAAGTCCGGTGGGATCCATTTCGAGACGCAGTGCACCAGTCGTCATTCCGTCCCTATTGGTGAATGTATAGTCGGCAAATACATCAGCGATTCCGTTGTCGTCCGTCAGACGAACCTCGATACCGGGACTCGTTTCCATCGTAGAGAGTGTCCGGACCTGAGGTGGAAGCTCAACGGCCACAGGAGCACCTCCGTCTGCCGGGCGCACCGTCGTGATCTGGATGTCGTCGATCGACCATCCGGCAAACCACCTGGCTTGTTCGGTATTGGTCGCATCAGTCCCGAATTCAAATCGGATACGAGTATCAGCCGATGCCGGCAAAGGAATTATTTCCTGACGCCAGCCAAAACCGTATCCGCCGAAAGCTTTCTCTCCGCTCAGCGGATTGTCCGGACCACCGGCAATGGTCCCGGAATATCCTCCCTCGGGGTTCGCCATGTTCCATGTCTGACCTCCATCGGTCGAGAGTTTTATGTTTGCGCCGTCAAACAAAAGGGCGTCGTCCGAACCCGGCTCTGCCGTCCCGTCGTGTTCAAAATCGTACCAGTGCCAGAATACCAGGATTGCATTGTTCACACCCGCGAGATTCACTGGAAGCAATTCCATACTGGAGAAACCAGCCTGCTCGGGATATGCTGACTGAAGAGAAGTGCCTGCCACGCCCGCACCCGAGTGAGCAACCTGCAGTCCAAACGTGGGAGAACCGCCCCTAAACAATCCTGTGAACGCGGCGACCGATACGACGCCATCAAAATTGTAGGCCGCCAACAAACCGTCCGACACCACCTGGAACGAAAACGAACCGTCGACAGGAGCTCGCGTTATGTTCTGGCTCACCGATTTATCTGTGGCGGTAAAATTGAAAAAGACGCGGGCATCCACTTCAAGAACTGACGCTTCAACCGGAAATACCGCCTGCCACACGTCGTTTTCCGATGGGCTGAGATTGAATTCGCCGGTATCCAGTTCGGCTCCTGACGGCGCCTCAATCCGATAGGAGACAGTCACACTTGAAAGACCAAAATTATCAAGGACGATTACAGATAATACTGGAGGCCATGCAACGAGTGGTACCTCATCAACGATCTGGTAGGCAACGACGGGGGGGTCGAGGTCCGGGGCGACCGTAAATTCGAATATTTCCAAAGGGGCGTTTTCAGGCAGAACAGCAGTTCGGCCCCCGGCGTCAGCGGCCTGTACGTAATAAGTCATCGTTCCCGGAGACGACGGCAGATCGAACAACCCCTGATAGGTATTGTCAACAGTGTGACTGAGCGTGTTCGATTTCCATGCTTCGAGTCCCGATCTGTAAAAGACAAGTACTTCTGCGACCGGATCGGACAATCCGATCACATCAAGGATTATGCTCTGCCTGCCACCCACATCTTCGGTCCAACCCAGCGGGCTGTGAAGAATCGAGGGTCCCAGATCCTGCGCGTCAATCAGTCCCCGACCCCCAAGAATCGTGACAAGAACGTCAAGATGATTACCGGCATAAAAGTCAATATCGGCTTGAACTATCGCTTCTGCTGCGTCGGCAAAAGTCAGTGGAGGAGCCAGATACTGGTGCGAGCGCAAATTCAGATGGTCCGTAATTTCGCGTCCCAATTCGGAATACACCTCCATCATGGTCGTTGCCCACAGGCGACCGTCGTCATGGACGTTGCACGGGCCGGAGCCGGGCAGCGCGGTACAGACTCCGTCCGGGTATCGATCAAAATCGTCCAGCACCCTTCCTGGCCAGATCACGCCGTCACCACTGTCCCATCGGAAAACACGCTCCCAGTCGGTTCTCGCGACAGCCCCGGTCTCGGTGAGATGACGCGCATAAGACGCTGCCCAATAATCGGACCATCCTTCGTGAAATGCTTTTCCTTCGTTGGTATTGAATAAACTCGGTGCAACGTCGTCCAGGAGAGCATGGGCATATTCGTGCCAGAGTACGGAGGCATCCTCCGCGTCGTCAACAGCCCCTGCGCCGAATACGATCATATCCGCACTCGGGAAAAAGAACGAATCGTCACCCGTCATCCCAAGTGGATTTATACGGAACGGTGAGTTTCTGCGATCCGTAATTCCCAGTGACTGGACGTAGCGCTGACTCTGGTCCAGATGATAGTAGGCATTGACGGCTTCAAAACCGTCGTCGGATCTGGAGAACCGGAATCCGTCGGGGGTAAGGACTGCGGGCGGCGTATACGTAATCGTCCCGATCTGATTCGCTCCGACAATCCGGACGAACGGACCTTCGAGCACATATCTGCCGTCTGTGTTAAGCGATATATCATTCAGGGTAACCAGTTTCCGGGCGGCATCCAGCTCGGGCACAGCCGCATCGTCCGAATCCACATAGGGTGGCGCGTAGGGTACACCGGCAAATGTGATAGGATCTGGATCAAAAACGAACCCGGTCCCTGAAATCCGCACTGCCGGGGTTTGCGCCGCCGGGGTTTGCACTGCCGGAGTTCGCGCCGCCGGGGTTCGCGCCGCCGGGGTTCGCGCTGCCGGGCTTTGCACTGCCAGATCCTCGCTGATCGCCTCAATAGGAAACGGCGGCGGATTCGTTGTGGCTCCACCGGTAAAATTCTCCTTACCGGTTGAAGAACGGCCCTTACCCGGCTCGATGGCTGACGGATGCCGCCTCGACATACTCTGATCATAAAAAGTGATAACAGATCCATCCGCGGCGTTCACATACACCACCCACTCGGCAGGTTCGTCCTGTGGCCAGACGATGATCTTCCACGCAAGACGCGGGTTTTTCTCAGCGGTGAATATCAGTTCGGGATCAGAAGCGCGACCGCCCGCCTCGGCAAACGCATTCAGCGCGACCGATCTGGCACTGCCGCCCGACTCTGTCGGAACCGTGCTTATATCATCGGTCTCGCCAATCGGTGTGTAACCGCTTATGATCATCGTTGGCTGCCCGAGCGAATTCAGACTCAGTTTTACGAACCGCCCCTCTATCGGAATGCCCTTGATCTGCTGGCGATACGTAAGGTGCCTCGACCGGCTGCTTGCATCATCCCGAATCAATTCGAGATCGGACAGGTCGGCTGCCCATCCGAATTCGTCGGCCTCGCTCCGCATGATTTCGTCGATACCACCCCTTACCGCGTTATCGAACACATAACGGGCCCGCCTCGCCCCTGAATCCATATCGAAGCGCCCATCTGAAACCTTGCGGGTACGAAAAACGGGTCGAACGATAGACTCGTCAATCTCCTGGGCAAAGACCGACAAAACGCTTGCGGGGACGGTGGCCAGAAAAAACCCGAGTCCCAGGGAAACGATGATGTGGTTGAGAGAATTTCTTTTCACAAAGAGAGAAAACGCTTTGAGTGCACCGCACCAAAAACGTATGATTGATTCTATCCAGGTCGGATTGGTAACGATTATGCCAGTACCTGGGCCGCCTCTCGGATTGCATCTACTTTGTCAAGCTTTTCCCATGTGAATATGTCTCTTCCGAAGTGTCCGTACGCGGCTGTTTGCCTGTATCCTGGCCGGAGCAGATCCAGATTAGAAATAATCGAGGAAGGCCTGAGATCAAATAACTCGCTCACAATATGTGCTATTCTTCCGTCCGAGATCGTTCCGGTACCGTATGAATTTACGTTGATTGAAATGGGGCGGGACACACCGATCGCGTACGCTACCTGAACCAGAATCTCATCGGCCAGGCCAGCCGCAACCAGATTTTTCGCAACGTGGCGCGCCGCGTACGCGGCGCTGCGATCTACCTTCGATGGATCCTTGCCGCTGAACGCGCCTCCTCCATGCGCTCCTTTCCCACCGTATGTATCGACAATAATCTTCCTTCCTGTAAGTCCCGTATCTCCATGCGGACCTCCAATGACAAACTTACCCGTGGGATTCACATGTAAAACCAGATCACCGTCCAGAAGATGTTCGGGCATTACAGACGGAATCAGAATGTCGCTCACGTCCTGCTTTATTTTTTCTACAGAAACACCGTCATTGTGCTGCGTCGAAATCACAATCGTATGAATTCTGCGAATTGTTTTGCCATCGTCTTCATATTCTACGGTTACCTGACTCTTGGAATCGGGCCGCAAGTACGGCATCAGGTCTGTCTCTTTTCGAATTCTTGCCAACTCCTTCATCAGCGCATGAGAAGTGCTCAGCGCCAGCGGCATCAATTCTTCTGTCTCGCGACAGGCATAACCGAACATCATGCCTTGATCGCCGGCTCCCTGGTCTTCATGCAAACCAATCCCCTCATCGACACCCTGGGCAATATCCGGGCTTTGGGGATGGATTGTACTGAGCACACCACAGGACTCAGCGTCAAAACGAAGCGCTGGATCCGTATACCCAATATCACGAATCACTTCCCGCGCGAGTTCCTGCACGTCGATATAAGCCGTTGTGGTAACTTCACCCGACAGGATCACGAGCCCGGTTGTCACCAGAGTTTCTACTGCAACACGACTCGCGGGATCATCGGTCAGAAGCGCATCCAGAATTGCATCTGAAATCTGGTCGGAAATTTTATCCGGATGTCCTTCAGAAACTGATTCAGACGTGAACAAATACGACATTGCGAGAGGAGATTTATTGCAGGTATCTACATCGAATGAACGTGAGTAAACGCTCTACCGGATCCAGGGTTCGATGTAAAAAGGACTCATTCACGTGTGACTTACACAAAAAATACTTCGTTTGATCTATTTTGAGTGTGTTTGCAGCTAATTCGAAGGTCGTGTCAATCGATATAGAAGTCTCGGCTAAGGTAATGTTGCAAATTGCTTCTCCCTGCAGGGTAGCGTAATTTTGGCCCTTGCTGAAAATGCGCATTCATTGAATAGATTTCGAATTCTTCGGAGCAGTCTGGCCGTAGATGTATCAAACCAACTAAATCATAGCGATCAAACCATGTCCAACGATCTCTCTGCAAAGATTACAACTATTATAGTCGACAAACTTGGAGTCGACGAAGACGATATCATTCCTGAGGCTTCCTTCACGAATGATCTCGGCGCCGACTCGCTCGATACGGTAGAGCTGATAATGGAGCTTGAAAAAGAGTTCGACATCACTATTCCCGACGAAGACGCAGAAAATATCGTGACGGTTGGTGATGCTATTTCCTACGTCGAAAAAGCAACCGCCTGATTGCTACCGGTATGAGAAGTCAAAACCACCGTGTAGTAATAACCGGGATGGGAGCTCTGACTCCACTCGGACTGACGTCATCGTCGTATTGGGATGCAATGATGAACGGCGTAAGTGGCGCTGCGCCGATCACGCATTTCGACACGGAAGGATTCGCTACTACCTTTGCGTGTGAGCTGAAGGGCTTTGACTTACAGGATTATATGGATCGAAAAGCGGGACGCAGGATGGACCCGTTTGCTCAATATGCGGTAGCCGTTGCGGGCCAGACGCTCGATGACGCCGGTATTGACTCGTTGTGTTTGAGCACAGAAGAACAGGAGCAGATTGGAGTTATTTTCGGTAGTGGAATAGGTGGAATGCAGGTGTTTCTTAAAACCGCCAGAGACTATATCGAAGGCGGCCCCCGACGGATGACACCCTTTTTCGTTCCGATGCTTATCCCGGACATTGCCGCCGGACAGATTTCCATACGTTACGGGCTTCGAGGGCCGAATTATTCGGCTGTTTCCGCGTGTGCTACCGGTAATAACAATATCGGAGATGCCTACATGGCCATTCAGCTCGGACATTCGAAGGCAATTCTGTGTGGTGGATCTGAAGCTGCGGTCTCCGAGATGGGAATAGGAGGATTTAACGCATTGAAGGCACTTTCTACGAGAAACGATGAACCGGCGACGGCATCTCGGCCGTTCGATTCCACACGAGACGGTTTTGTACTGGGTGAAGGAGCTGGAGCGCTTTATCTGGAGGAACTCGAGCACGCGAAAGCACGGGGTGCCCGTATTTATGCCGAAATCGTGGGAATCGGAATGAGTGGTGATGCGTATCATATTACTGCACCTGATCCTGAAGGACGTGGAGCACGCAGTGCTATGAGAGCATCTCTTCGTGATGCGTGTATTGAGCCGTCAGATGTAGACTACCTGAATATGCACGGCACGTCCACACCTCTTGGAGATATTGCCGAGTCAACGGCAATCAAGGAAGTCTTCGGCGATCACGCATACAAAATGAATCTGTCCTCCACCAAGAGTATGACGGGTCACCTTCTGGGAGCCGCGGGTGCCATTGAGGCTATCGCCGTAATTCTGGCGATTGTCCACAACAGGGTCCCTCCCACGATCAACTTTGTGAATCCAGATCCCGAGTGTGATTTGAACTATACGTTCAACAAGCCTCAGGACCGAAATGTATCCGTGGCCGTAAGTAACGCATTCGGGTTTGGCGGACACAATACGTCGGTCGTATTCCGCGAGTTTACCGAAAAATAATTTCCTTCACGCGCTCGTCTCCCAGTTCTTCATTTAAGCGTTGGCGCCAGGAAGTGCGGTTCAAATGAAGCTCATGGCGCCACACCGATGACTTGATCCGAACAAATAATTTTTTGTCCTTGACCCAGGCGCGTTCTACTTCTTTACCGATACGTTCGCCCGCGATATCAGTCCACGCCGCGACAATCTGCGCACTGCTGAATCTTGTTTTGAAACGGGGAGTGGATACGAGATCCTTTAATACGGCCCCTAACGGGCGAGGCACATTACTTCTGGACATTCCGGCTGAAATCTGATGATATCTGCAAGGTACCGGTGATACCTGCAAGGTACCCGTGATATCTGCAAGGTACCGGTGATACCTGCAAGGTACCGGTGATACCTGCAAGGTACCCGTGATACCTGCAAGGTACCGGTGATACCTGCAAGGTACCGGGTCCCAAGATACGTGTTCTATAAAATCGGATGTGCACGCAATCCGGATATGCATAATATGGAAACCGCGTAAAATGGCTGGGGGGCACCGATACCAATTGCAAGAAGCACTCAGTCTCGATCCCCCCACAACCACTCATCGGAAGACGCACACGTCACTACGGATCCAGATCTCCGAGAGTTACACTCCTCGTCACCAAAAGTTGGATTTTGTTGCAGAAGATCTGAGATTGCGAGAAATCCCGCGATTGCGGAACGTAATCGCAGGGCATTATTTCATCCATTCACAATCAGATGCCCGACGGCATGCCTGTATGAATCACATCAATACTCTGCTTGCGCACGCAGCCCTGACGCCGGACCAGGAGACATCCGCCTTGATCCCGCCCATACACCTGGCGACCACCTACGAACGGGAACGGGACAACAGTTATCCGCGCGGATATCAGTATGCCCGCGATGGCAACCCAACGCGGCATTTACTCGAAAATACGTTGACGTCGTTGGAATCGGGATTTGCGTGCTGCACTTTTGCGTCCGGTATGGCGACGTGTCACTCCATTCTTCAAGCGCTCAAACCGAACGCTCACATCATTATTCCTGAAGACGTTTACCATGGTCTGCGCGTGCTGGTCTTTGACGAAAACGCCTCGATCGGTTTGAGAGTAAGTACGGTCGACATGACGAGCGTCGATGAAGTAGAAGCTGCGCTGACCGAGGAGACGCAGCTGATCTGGGTCGAGACACCCTCGAATCCTCTCCTGCAAATTTCTGATATCCGTGCGATTTCAAAAATTGCGACTCGCGCGGGAGCGACTCTCGTAGTAGACGGCACATGGACGACCCCGATATTGCAGCGACCGTTTGAACTGGGCGCCGATCTTGTAATTCATTCTCTCACCAAATACATGGCCGGGCACTCGGATGTGCTGGGAGGCGCAGTCGTAGCGCGAGAAGAATCCGAGCTGTTTCACAATATCAGCCGGCTGCAACAGCGGGTGGGAGCCGTTATGGACCCTTTTTCCTGCTGGTTGACGCTTCGGGGTCTCCGAACCCTGGCCGTTCGACTTCGCGCCCAGTGTGACAATGCGGAAGCCGTCGCTGCTTTTCTACGCGATCAGCCTCGCATACATGCCGTATACTACCCGGGTCTCGAAGCGCATCCGGGGCACGATGTGGCGCGCGCACAGATGAAACGATTCGGGGCCATGGTGTCGTTTGAAATTGACGGATCAGAACAAGATGCCATCGCCGTCGCTGCAAACGTACGTGTGTTTCGCCGGGCAACCAGTCTGGGCGGCACAGAAAGTTTGATTGAACACAGGTCGTCGATGGAAGGCCGGGACACGTCCACGTCTCCGACTCTTCTTCGTCTCTCGCTCGGACTCGAATACCCGGATGACCTTATTCATGATCTCGCGCAGGCACTGGAAAATATTTAAAATGTTATTTTTTGCGAACTCGGCGGGTCTCGATTTGCATGGGTTCAATCGGCGTGTGTTACCCTGTGGGGGCAATAAATACGCACGGACAGGACGGTTGCAGGAAGCAATAACAGGCCCTACTTTCCGCAATTCCAATTCCGGTTCTTCCAATTACGAATGAAACTTCCTTTCTTCCTGGCGCGTCGATTCGTCGCATCTGAAACAGTCGATGGTACACTCCCTGTTGCCAGATCGTTGTCTGCTGAAGGCCTTCATGTCACGTTGGATCTGTTGGGCGAGTATATCAGCGACCGATCCCTGGCATCCGCTGCGCTTGAGTCATACATCGAACTGATTCAATTGATCGAGGCCAGTAATCGAGCCTCGATGGAGGAATCAAACGGATCTACCGGGTCAACGGTCACGATAGATCACAACATTTCCATAAAACTATCCATGATCGGGCTCAAAATCGATGAATCTTTCTGCTACGACAACCTCGTGCGTTTACTTGATGTAGCAAAGAAATACGATACCTTTATCCGTCTCGATATGGAAGGAACTGACGTTACGGAATCAACCCTTTCAATTTTTGAGCGCGTATTCCCGATGTATCCGGATCATGTCGGAATTGTGCTTCAGGCCTATCTTCGACGAACGGCCGAGGATGTCGACAGGATGTGCCAACTGAACGCCCGCGTTCGTATTTGCAAGGGTGCGTACAGCGAGCCGGATTCCTTGGCGTTCCAGAAAATGAGTGATATCAGAGAGCGGTATCTCGAGTACATGCAGATGCTGATTACACAGGGAAAATATCCGGGGATCGCAACACACGACGATATTCTCATCCGTGAGACGAAGGCATTTGTGCGCTCGCAGAATATTGCAGCCGAAAATTTTGAATTTCAGATGCTCTACGGAATTCGGTCCAAAACACAGCTGGCCATCACCGCCGAAGGATATAACATGCGAATCTATATCCCGTTTGGAAGGATGTGGGCGCCTTATTTTTCACGCAGATTGCGCGAGAGAAAGGAAAATGTATTCTTCGTGTTGAAGAATTTAATTCGACGTTAGCGAGTTGAGCATCGTCACCCGTTCGGCCGCCTCCTGCTCGGACAACCAACGTTCGGCATCAATAGCAGCCATACACCCTGTTCCGGCTGCAGTGACCGCCTGACGGTAGACATGATCCTGAGCGTCTCCACATGCAAATACTCCCGCAACCGATGTATACGTCGAGTCCGGCTCGGTAACGATATAGTTGTTCGAATCCAAGGTCAGAATATGTTTGAATATATCAGTATTGGGCCGATGCCCGATCCCCAGGAAAAGACCCTGTAAAGGAAGTTCAGATACTTCCCCAGATTGTGTGTCACGAAGAACCACACCGGTTACTTCTTTCTCACCGAGAACATCCTCGACCGTCCGATTCCACAGGAACTCGATCTTCTCTTCAGCAATTGCCCGTTCCTGCATGATCATCGAGGCGCGCAGTTCGTCGCGGCGATGAATCACGTATACCTTACGTGCAAAACGCGTGAGAAAAAGCGCCTCTTCGAGCGCCGTATCGCCGCCACCGACCACCGCCACGTCCTGTTCACGGAAAAATGCACCGTCACATGTGGCACAAGCCGAAACGCCATGTCCCAGAAGTCGTTTCTCATTTTCGAGACCCAGATATTGCGCCGATGCTCCTGTCGAAATGATCACAGCATCTGCCAGTACAGCTGTCTCTTCATCGATGACCATTCTAAAAGGCCGCTCGGAGAAATCTACCGAAGTTACGGTTCCCCACCGTAAATCAGCTCCAAATCGTTTTGCCTGCGCTTCAAAATGCTGCATCATGTCCGGACCCATCACTCCGTCCGGATAGCCCGGAAAGTTTTCGACATCCGTCGTCGTAGACAGCTGCCCCCCTGGTTCAGAACCTTGAAAAACGACCGGATCAAGATTCGCCCGCGACGTGTACAATGCGGCTGTCAAACCTGCCGGACCTGTACCAATGACAACCATCTTGTGTCGCTCCGCGACGCTGAAATCAATGTCTTTCATATCATGCGGGCTGACCCACGAGGGTATCGAGTTTTCCGGCAAGAGTGCGTTTGGGCGCCGCACCAACCATTTGATCAACGACTGCGCCATCCTTGAAAAAAAGGAGCGTCGGTATCGAGCGTACACTGAAGTTCTGGGCGGTCACTGGATTGTTGTCCACATCCAGTTTAGCCACTTTTGCTCGCCCTTTGTATTCGGCCGCCAGTTCTTCAATAACCGGCGCGATCACTCGGCATGGACCGCACCACGTAGCCCAGAAGTCCACCAGCACCGGTACATCTGAGTTGAGCACTTCCTCTTCAAAATTCTGATCCGTCAGTGTGACGTATTGAACATCTTGTGCCATTCTGATCCCTCTTCTTCCATTAATTAATTGTATCCCAACAGATCCGCAAAATACGACGGCACTGCGTTGATTCTATCCTGAAATTGTGACTTACTCTGTAGCACCATTGCGGTAAATGTTACTTCAAATGCCATACCACAATCACGAGCCGGTCGAAAGGTCAGCATCATTCAGTCTGAAAGTCAATTCATCCATGACGAAATAGCGTGATCGTAGTCATGTTTCATTTCGGAAACGGACAAATCGACAGCCGAACGACCGTCGATGTTTATTAAAAACTGTCCATTTGACACTTCGCCGAGTCTGGAAACCTGTACAGAAAATTGATCGAGATTCTCCTGAATCTCCCCGACGTTTTCCGCTTTGACTGAAATGACGATGCGAGACTGGGCCTCGCCGAACAAAAGCGCATCGACTCGGATTCCCTCATCCCTTCGAAGCGAAATCATTGCGCCCATACCCATCGCAGCCTCAGCCAGCGACACAACCAGACCGCCGTCCGACACATCGTGAGCGCTCTCGACCAGCCCGGCACGAATCAATCGCAGACACGCCTTTTGTACAGCAACTTCTTCATGGAGAAGAAAATGAGGCGCATCCCCGGCTGTTTTCCCGAATTTCTTGTGCAAATACTCGCTGCCACCCAAGTCGTTCCGGCTCGTCCAGCCTGCAGGCGACAGAAGCAGAATGTGGTCACCAACATTTTGAAAACTTGATCGTGTGGTGTGCCTCTCAATATTTTCGACCAGTCCGAGCATTCCGATGGTAGGAGTGGGGAAAATCGCGCCATTCGGATTTTCATTGTAAAAAGAGACGTTGCCACCGGTTACAGGCGTGCCCAGAGCTTTACACGCCTCACCCATACCTTCTACCGCTTCCTTGAAAACCCAGTACATCTCTGGTTTATATGGATTGCCAAAATTCAGACAGTTCGTAACCGCCATGGGCTCTGCTCCCGAACACACAACATTCCTGGCCGCTTCCGCGACCGCTATCCGGGCACCTTTCCTCGGATTCAGGTAGACATATCTCGCATTACAATCAGTGGCAACGGCAAGACCACGACCGGTTCCTTTTATCCTCAGTACAGCAGCATCGGACTCCCCTGGACCAAGGACCGTATTGGTCCGAACCGTGGTGTCATATTGTTCGAAAACCCATCTTTTTGAGGCGATATTCGGAGATTTGAGAACCAATAACAGTGCCTCTTCAACCTCCGTAATCTCAAGATCAGGCAAATCGTAAATGGAAAACGACCGTGTTTCCTCCAGATATGCCGGTCTCTTTGTGTCACGATAATAAACCGGCGCGCCGCCACCCAATACCAGATGATTGGACGGAACGTCGGCAACCGTTTCTCCGTGCCATAATATTTCGACGCGGCCGGTATCCGTCACCTCACCTATCTGCACCGCGTGTAAATCCCACTTCTCAAAAATTGCTTCAAGCGTTTCTTCCTGGCCACTGGCACAGACGATCAGCATCCTCTCCTGCGACTCAGACAACATCAATTCATACGGGGTCATCCCTTCTTCGCGGGCTGGAACCAGATCTGCATGGATTTTCATGCCTGCCTTCCCTTTCGCGCTCATTTCGCAGGACGAACATGTCAGTCCCGCCGCACCCATATCCTGAATGCCCACGACAACTCCAGATTTGATAACTTCCAGCGTGGCTTCAAGCAGCAATTTTTCCGTAAACGGGTCCCCTACCTGTACACTCGGGCGTTTTGCTTCGCTCTCTTCGGTGATTTCTTCCGAAGCGAATGTGGCTCCGTGAATACCGTCCCGGCCCGTTGACGATCCTACGATGTAAACAGGATTCCCCACTCCTTCGGCCACCGCCGAGGCCGTTTCACCAATGTTTACCAACCCGACGCTCATGGCGTTGACCAGCGGATTGCCTTCATATACCTCATCGAAATATATTTCGCCACCAACGGTCGGAACACCAAAAGAATTGCCGTAGTCTCCAATTCCCCGAACGACACCGTCAAAGAGAAAACGCACGCGAGCATTGTCGAGAGATCCGAACCGTAATGAATTAAGAGAACAGATTGGCCGGGCACCCATCGTGAAAATGTCTCGCTGGATGCCTCCCACACCTGTTGCAGCGCCCTCATACGGCTCGACGGCCGATGGATGATTGTGAGATTCAATTTTAAAGACAACGGCCAGGCCATCTCCGATGTCCACCAGCCCCGCGTTTTCTTCGCCTGCTGCGACAAGGATCGCATCGCCATCCCGAGGCAATTTTTTCAGGAGAGCAATCGAGTTCTTGTAAGAACAGTGTTCGCTCCACATCACCGAGTATATTCCCAATTCCACGTATGACGGTATACGTCCCAGCTCATCGAGAATCCGACCATACTCATCTTCAGTAAGTCCATGGTCAAGAGCAAGTTCCAGATTTACATCCGGTTCTTCTTTCTGTGTGACGACTTCCATCAATTTCCTGATTGAAATTTTCTTCTTACCGAACGGATCAAGGGACCGGTTATCCATCGTTCCGCGACGCAGGATTTAAAGACCCGAATCACGCAGTCGCCCTTAAAATAGGGTTGACTATGGTGATTCTGCGTTAAGATTCCGCCCAGAGCTCTTCAAAACAAAAAATATGGTCCGTGCCTGGCGTCCTCTACGGCGCAATTTCCTTTTTCCGCCGTTTCTACTGTTACAAACCTGCGGTCAACGGCTCTATTCCATTGACAGCAGTTGGTTCAGCGTAACAAAATATAGAGGACTGGGATTATGTAAATGTCGGCAAAGTGTCTGCGCAATTCAACTGCACTTTTTGTTGATATAATCTCAGAATTCTATGTACTCAATCAGATCAAAGTTTGGCCCGAATACAGCGTTTCTCGGCCTGATGGTTACCCTTATCACATATTCGCTTACAGGTTGCGATGGAGCGGACTCGGGTATGACGCAGGAATCGAGTAACGTGGTTCCGATTTCCGAAACCACGTCTCTTTCCGCGACTGATATCGATTTCGCACGTGTTGTGCCGTTTATAAGCAAATCCGGAGAGTCAAAACTTTTGCTTCGAGTCGGCCTAAAAAATTCAAGTCGTTGGCGCAACCGCCTTGGTGGTCTGCGAATTCTCTCGAAAACCAAGGATGAAAAACCGATCATAATAAGGGATGATGGCAAGAATGGCGATGCCCGTGCATCAGATGGAATTTTTTCCGGATACATAACAGACGGCTGCATTCCAGAAATAACAGATACCTCTGCCGGAAAAAAATTCGGATGGGAATGCACTGTATTGTTCGTCGGACCTGGACATGAGTGCGGCGAGTTTGGAGAATGCCCGGAACGCGTCCACCGCAGTTTTTTCTGGGGCCTTATAGAATACGATACGAACATAGTATTCTGTGTTTGCCTTTCAGAATGTACCGTATCAAACAATTAAAGAAACGTATGAAAGCGACCTGGATACGAATCAACGTGATAACATTTGGCCTTCTGCTGGTCGGCGCATGGGCGTGGATCAACGCTATAGCATCGCTTCTGATAACGTCAGAAATGAAAGTGAGCGTGGAACTGATCCTGCTGTTTGTTGGGATGAGACTGTTGCACAAGGATGGACGGCGTGCTCGATACGCCCTGTCTCTTCTCATCCTGGCGGGAATCGTAGTAATTCTGATTCCTGTGGCTGCCTTCACAATCAGCCCGACGGTAACGGTAAGTCTCTTTGGATCGCAGTATTCGCAATATTCCTATGTTTCCATCGGATTCGTGATTACAGTCACCGTATCGTATTTGGCTACAATCGCGTGGCTGTACATGACGTTGCGCAAAGATCTTCAGTACGAAGATCCGGCAAAGGTTTGAGCGGCTGACGTAAAACCAGGTTATCGGGTAGGAGGCTCCGAGTCAATGTAGACTCGGAGCCGACCTCCCACACCACCGTACGTACGGTTCACGTATACGGCGGTTCATGATAGTTTATATAAACGCCTGTGTTCTTGTTGCAGTGACACGAGACCATAATGTCGGAAGAATTCCTTACGGAAGGCGTCGTTCATGTGTGATGCCCCGGCGTTATACCAGGGGCCTCTGCCGTTGCAGGCAGATTTCCATGCGCGTTCCTGCGTAAGACCACGTTTCATCAGGTTCTTTGCCCGCGTGTACACACGTTTCCATTGCCGCCATATCACGACGCGCAAACGTCGGCGAATCCAGCCGTCAAGTTCTTCAAAGATACCTTTTACCTCCGCGAGGCGGAAGTAGTGTATCCAGCCTCGAAGAACGGGGCGCAGATCCTCGATGAGACGGGCAATGCTACGTCCACGTCCAATGCGGAATATCTTCTTGAGCTTCTTCTTCAGTCGCCGGACTGATGCCGGGGCCACTTTGAGCTTTGGCTTCATGTTCGTCGTCATCGAGTACCCAAGAAAACAACTGTTCCACGGACGCACGACCGCGCTCTTGTCTGCGTTTACCTTCAGGCGGAGCTTCCGGGTGAGAAACATCGATACTGAGGCCATGACCCGCTCCGCTGCTGCTTTGGATCGCACGTAAATGTTGCAATCGTCAGCGTAGCGGCAAAAGGCATGCCCCCGGCGTTCGAGTTCCTTGTCCAGATCGTCGAGCAAGATGTTCGAGAGCAGCGGCGAGAGCGGGCCGCCCTGAGGCGTCCCTTCCTTGCGTGTCTCGACCAGTCCGCCCGTCATCGCTCCAGCCTGTAGGAAGCGTCGCACGAGGCGCAGCGCACGTTTGTCTTCAACCCGCCGGGCGAGACGTGCCATCAGCATGTCGTGGTTTACCCGGTCAAAGAACTTCTCCAGATCAATGTCCACCACCCATCGACGGCCCTCGGCGACCTGACGCTGCGCTTGAAGAACAGCGTCATGTGCACTTCGGCCCGGCCGGAAGGCATAGCTCGATTCGGAAAAGTGTGGATCGAAGATGGGCGTAAGTACCTGATTCAGTGCCTGCTGAATGAGACGATCCGTAACGGTCGGGATGCCGAGCGTGCGCATTCCACCCGATGGCTTTTCAATCTCAACGACGCGTACCGCTTTGGGGCGGTATTTGTCTTGTAGCAGTTCTTCCTTCATGCGGGACCAGTTCGTCTTGAGGTGAGCCAGTAGATCGTCAACCGGCATCTTATCGACGCCCGCCGATCCACGGTTATTCACCACGCGGCGGTAGGCACGCGCCATGTTCTCGCGTTCGACCACTGCTTCCATTACTGAGGAAGCTTTGAGATAGGATTGTTCCCTCTTTGCCGCGGCGTTTGATGCGCTCATCCCCTGCTCTCGGGGGCGCTGCCCCCTACCCTCCGGGTGAGCTTCCGGCGTCTCTGCCTTCCTGTCTGCATCTCTTTCTACCATCGAAGTTCAGGCTCCTCTCTCTGGCGACTTCCGGCGATTGCTCGCCACTCGTCGCCCTATCATGTTCGGGCCTTCAGGCAGGTCGAGTACCCTACTATGCCCTCTGCTGACTTCTGTCAACCCATCCCAACGCCTTACGGCGACGGTAGCCGAGGTGCCTTGCGGCACCGGCAGATTGACAGATCTCCCAGGGTAAGACGTCTTCACCTTCGCGCTTATACCCGCCGCATACGGCGATCCATATCGCCGATCACCATTCGTTCCGTGCAGGTATTGGACTTCGAAGATATTTGCCTTCTCATCCCGAATAAATGCCTCATATGTGGTTGCTGTTCGTCGGGTCAGCGTTTTGCCTGCGGCTTCCTTCAGATCCCGCCTCGCGACGGGCACCCTTGCCGTTCAGCTAACAATTCCCCCTGCCGGGGTTGTAGGGGACTTGCACCCCCAAGTGATGACGCCATGCCTGGCGCACAAACAAGAAGAGGCCCGTGCTCAAATGAGCACGGGCCTCTCGTATAAAAAGACCTCGGCAACGACCTACTCTCCCACCGGTTGGCAGTACCATCGGCGCTGCAGGGCTTAACTTCTCTGTTCGGAATGGGAAGAGGTGGACCCCCTGCGCTATAACCACCGAGATCAAAGGGTGGCGATGTGAATCGCCAGGCTTTCCAAGGTCACAAATTGACCGACGAACGCCCGACATAACTATTGTTCCGTAGCGCACAGTGTTGCTCTGAGCCGATTTCTTTGAAAAATGAAATCGATCCGGAAGCCAAGCGTGCAAACTCAACGATAATGAGAGCGCGGCGTAGCGCGATTCATGTAAAATAACAGAGTTTTAAGTCTCACGGGTAATTAGTACGGCTCAGCTGAACGTATTACTACGCTTACACCTACCGCCTATCAACGTCCTAATCTCGAACGACCCGTAGGGGAAATCTAATCTTGCAATGGGCTTCGTGCTTAGATGCTTTCAGCGCTTATCCCTTCCGAACGTAGCTACCCTGCGATGCAGCTGGCGCCACAACAGGTACACTAGAGGTTCGTCCATTCCGGTCCTCTCGTACTAGGAACAGATTTGCTCAAATTTCCAACGCCCGCAGCAGATAGGGACCGAACTGTCTCACGACGTTCTGAACCCAGCTCGCGTGCCGCTTTAATGGGCGAACAGCCCAACCCTTGGGACCT
>JACZYD010000146.1 GCA_022571255.1 Bacteroidota bacterium | reverse complement strand
TATGCCATCAACTTCTAATTCATCTTGAATATAAAGATCACCACTTCCATCTGCAAAATTAACTATTCCTCCACTTCCTATGCGAAGATGGCCCCCTTCTATTTTCGCCCCGTCTACAATACCAATATCTCCATCTTCATCTACTGTAAATACTGGTGTATTACTTGCTTGTGTTCCTTTTGCTATTCCAAATACTTGTTGGTTGGCGTCAACTCCTGATGGTACAAGTATCTCAAACATAGGATCTGTATCTGCTATTGCAGTTGTTAGTAGTGTAGTAAGTAATAATTGATTATCAACACTTTCATCAAAATTAAATGACCAATCTGCGCCATTTCCAAATTGAAAGTTAACATCATCTTGAACTTCCCAAACCCCTGAAATATCCTGAGCATCATTATCAAATATCAAAGCCTCAATTTCATTTTCAAGAGAAGAAATACATGTACTTCCTTGACATTCCAAACTCTTAATTATTAAAGTTTCTGAAATATTTCCAGAGCCATCATTTTTTTGGGCATACAGGTTTTGCCATGTGACCAACAGGAGCACAGAAAAAATCAAGAAACGCGACCGGTATCTGTCATTTTGCCCTGATCGTGCAGTCCTTCCGTGTATTGCGGGTTCAATCGGGACAGAAGCAGTCAATAGTGGCCTGGGCACAATCATTTGTCATCTCCAACAATTTCGCTTTCGCAGGTAATACCACATGTTTGAAGCAGGCGATACCACATGTTTGAAGCAGGTAATACCCCATGGATGGAACGGAAACGCGAAGTGTCAACAGGTCTCATTCTACTTGACTTTTGTTTCATAAAAGTACCGCTTATCCCAAAACGGGCAGTGATGTCCTATTTAATAATCGCGAATCTGCCAATTTTTTCCCCCAGACCTGGCGCCTCCACATGAAAGAAGTATGTTCCGTAGGCAATTTCAAGCCCGTCCGTTGTGGTCAGATCCCACGATTCGCGACCATTATCCTGAAATCCCTGGTGCTCAATAATGGTCACCAATCTCCCGCTCACCGTGAAGATGCGAATCGTGCATTGCAGCGGCAAGTTGACAAAATCGATTCGACGCTGACCTCGTCCGGACAGTGCAGCTGATTGCTTTCGTTCAAGAGAATTCACCGCCACATAAGGATCTGGAACGACGAAGATATTATCGAGTACGTTTTTCTTGTTTTCTTCTGTGGGAGCCAGCCATCCCGTGGTGGAAAATTCAAAGATATCTCTTGATGAAAATGGCTTGCGGGTCGTTATCAACAAATTCTCACCCGGTGCGGGTAATATCGGATCCAGGCCTGTTGTCACATCAAATTCAAGTTTCCAAGTCGTTGTGACGTTTCTGCCCCGCCGTTCCGCGATCACTGTCAAGATATCTCCGACACTGATGGTGCTGTCTTTGCCGCCGTCCGATTCAACAAATTGGAATTCCAACTGCACGTTGTCGGTGAGATTCCAGACCTGGAACTTCACCGGAATCTGGAATCTGCTAAAAGGGGCATAAGAGGTGTCGGCAAAACTTTCAAAGATTCTGACTTCGAAATCAAAGGGGGCGCGAACTTGAGGTTCACTGCCGGTCGTGACATTCAGATTACTTCTTCCTGACCAGTTCACGCTACTGATTTCCGATATCTCATCATTGTCGAAATTAAACAGGAGTCCTTCGATCACTTGTATTTCAAGGTCACTGGTGCCAAACTGATCTGCATCGCCTGATAACAAGATCTCTCCGGTCATTCGGTCAAGGACTTCGAATTCGGTGGTAAGATGCGCCAATGTCGAATCATCTTTAAATACGACTTCATAGGCTCGATTCGTGACTTCATCCGGATTGACAATCACCGGAAAAAAGCTCCCTGTTGCTGCTCCAGCCGTATGCTGCACGCCGGATTCGAATTCAGGAGGTTGGTATCCGGCTGCAGGCTCGCGGGGGACTACGACCGCTACGTTTCTATCCAATGCAAGTATGTTCCCCAGTATATCGACTTCAATTCTCTTGCTGGATTCGCTCGGAGAGATGGATTCAAGGTTTTCCCTGTCGGAAAGTCCCCGTTGAAAAAAATCTGTGTCATATCCTTTGTCGACCGAAACCACTGCATAATAATAGGTGCGACCATTCTGCACGTTGGTATCGACGAAGGAATGCCGGAGTCCGGTATCACTGCCCATATCGTAACTGACACCGAGGCCCTCGAGGGGTATCGGGTGCGGCCCTACCAGGCCATCTGCGAGATCGAATTGTACGATCGGTTCCCACAATACCGGATTGCTGAAGGCATCGGTGATCGATTTGATAGAATTGAAAAAGGGATCGGTGGAGCGATATATCTTGTACATGGCAAAGTCATTGCCATAAATCGGATCGCGTGAGCGCTCAGCCGCATCATCCCAGGTCAAAAAGACTTTGCGATCGCCAGCGATGGCTTTCAATGTCGAGTTTATGGGTGGTTTCACAAAATCAAAATCGGCGTCAAAGATTTTCTGCATCGTTCTTTTGTTCCGCAAAATGTCATCCAAGTCGTTGCCGAACAAGTTCGCGATACTGAAGGTCTCGGAAGCGCCTGCTGGCAAAGAGAAATGTCCACTTCCGTAGGAAAAAGCGATGTCAAACCCTGAAGCAGCTTCGGTAAACAGTCCCGGGCGTATTTTTGTCTGCCAATAGTCCTCGTCGTCACCCGGTGCAAAAGTCCCGCCGGTACCGCCACTGAAAAAGCTGGTCAAGCCGATCTGATCAATTTCATCATTGTCCGTGAACTCAAAATTGGGTTCCCCTAGATCAGGAAAGCCATTTCCTTCCGTGGCGTCGGGATCGGGACCGGGATAACCCGGGTCGAATGGTGCCAGGCCGTCAGAGCCGACGTCATCATTGAGCAGCTCTACATCCAAAATTCCGTTTCCGTTCTGATCTTCGCCCGGATCAAGAATGCCATTCAAATTCAAATCTTCGAAATCCCACTCTCCATTGCCATTCTTGTCAAAAAATGGGGACCAGTCTCCATCGTTATCGATGCCGTCTGACTGACTTTCATCGATCATGCCGTCCTCGTCATTATCTATACCATCAATAAGACCCGGACTCAACAAAAACGCAAAACCGAAATATCCGGTCGGACGCCCCTGCAAATCCAGACCGTCCAGATCCCATTGGAATGTGATGTCATCAAATGTATCAAATGAGGAGGCGTCATCTTCTGAATCACCCTGGCCGATATCGGCATCCACGTACATGCCGACGATATTTTTGTTCAGCGGTTTCTTGCTGACATTTTTAATCGTGTAAATGGAAATGAGGATGTCTTCCGCCAGCGGATTACTCCACTGAAAATTTCGAACGACCACCTGCAGCCCGACTCCGCGTCTGCCACCCTGGAGAAATGGTGCCGAATTTTCGGGAAACGGGAAATACGGAAATTCATCATTGCTCCTGTCGTCGATGACATAATAACTTTCCTGATCTGCACGAACGAAAGCGCCGAAAAGACCATTCCATTTGTTGCGACGAGTGCCAGGATCGCCGGGAAAGCTGTCATCCGGCCAGTCAAAAGGCCAAGTTTCCGGTAAATTGCTCATAGCCGGGAATTCCACTCTGTTTATCAGTTCGTGATCCAGCTGGCCATTGTTGTTGAGATCTTCGCCTTCATCAAGCACTCCGTTGCCGTTAAGATCTTCGTCCACGCCCCGAACGATCTCGCCGTCATTAAAATAGCCCGGTGGTGGTTCCCACCCCCAGTTGTGGTCTTCGGGGGAGGGTACGTCCCGGGCGCTGCCGGTGTACCTGTCGCTGATTATGTGCAGTGTATCCCCGGCATCCGTCACCACTTCTGAACCCACCCAGAAAATGTATTCAAAACCATAGGTGACACCGCTCCCGATCGGCCACTCCATGCGAGCTTCTTTGAGAGTCCGGCTTCCGAGATTGCCGAAATTGGAAAAAGCCGTTCGAATCAGATTTCCGTTATGGATACCTGTGCGATTGAGAAAAAAGTTGAATAATTGCCTGGGTGACTCTGGAGTGTCCCTTTTCTTGCGTGCCAACGCTCCTGTAACGACAGCCAGTATCAATAATGATGCGAAAGCCGCGCAAAAGACCTTCACGGAACTTCTCTTAAAATTTCCCTTGTTGTACATTTTTGGTCGATATGGTGTTAATCGGCGTCCATGCTTTTTCGCGAGGCATATCTAACGTACTCCCGATCCAAAATTCATGCTTAACCCGAGTTGAATTCTGCGTGGCTCGGAAAACCAGTTCAGATGGGTGTCTACATCGTCAAGCGTGAAAAGTCCAACGAGTCTGGCGCTGTCCAATTGTTCTTCGACAGGAAATCGTTGATCCCGAACAGCTCTGCCCGTGACGGGAAAAACGATCAATTCATTGGCCTGATCGAATAGATTGAAGATCCGCAGAAAAAGAGACACGGAGTTTGAACGGATGCGGAAATCCTTTTTCAGAAACAAATCGACGTTTTGTCGAAATGGCTTGTTCTCTGTATTTTTGAATTTGGTATTGACATCCAGGCGCAGAGGCTCGGGCGTAAAAGGCTGCCCGCTTGAGAAGCGCCCGATGAAGCTGACAAGCCAGGAATCAGGTTTTCCCAGCACCAGTGTTGCATTGATCGAATGTCGTTGATCCCAATCCAAAGGCAAAAACTGTTTTTCATTCTCTTGAACAACACCGCCTGAAGCTCCGGCCGTTCGAATGATTGCAATATTGTCTGGATCCGATTCTGTGCCTTTGCCAAACTGAAGTGTATAATCGAGGGAACCTGAAATAAACCCATTGCTGCTGCGTGTATCAACGGCGATGGTAAACCCTCTATTTGTGCCATTCGCGGAGTTGGTTCTGCGCAAGTAGCTGCTGAAATTGCCGATCTGTCGAATCACTTCCAAACCGACGAGATCGCTGTAATCCGAATAAAACAGCGTAAAGTCCAATCCGACATTCTTGAAAATCTCTTGCTGCAGGCCAATTTCATAGGAGATTGTCTTTTGGGGCTTCAGATCCGGATTCCCAACGACGGGTCCGTCGATACCATTGACTTTGTATTCAGAATTATCGAAGAGGAGTTCGAAGGGTGGGGTTTTAAAAAAATGCCCATACGCAACATGAAAGACGCCCGAGCTCGAAATGGGATAAGCGATTCCGAATCGGGGGCTCAATTGCATACTGGTCTCTGCCGACCGGGTCGGAGATGCGCTGAGCAGACTTACGCTTCCAACGACAGGATTAACGCGCGGATTGACCAGGGCGAGATGATCGGGGTCAAACCAGTCGAATCGAAGCCCCATGTTGAGAATGAGGTCATTGAGCTCCAATTTGTTTTGCGCATAAAAAGCCAACTCCATCGGGTGATGCTCATATTGCAGATCGCTGAATCCCGTTTCTCCACTCGCGGTTTGTTGTGGCGGCACGAACAATGCTTGCCTTGATTGCGCCAGAAAATCTTCAAAAGAAATGGTTGCGTTAGAAGGAAAAAAATTATTGCCTTTCCCGGGATCATCCGAAAGCTCAGGTGCCAGGCTTTGGAAAAAAACACGATGTCTTACGATTTCACCGCCAAACTTGAGAAGGTTGACATTGTCTAATTGCCACGTCAAGTCAACCTTTGCCAGGAATTTGTCGCTTTCGACGCGATCAATTCCCGACTTGGTGCCACCGAGTCGGAAGCGATCCCGTGAGCTTGATACTGTTTGTAAACGCGAATCCACGATGTCCTTGAATAGATAGGAGCTCTCTCGGAATGTCGAGTAACTGAAGCTGGCCGTGTAAAATGCCCTTGAACCCAACGTATGATTGAAGTTGAGAATATGAATCTGGCTTTGACTGTCTACATTCTTGAGGGCATCGGGTGTAAAACGATAATTGTCGTCGTAAAGCCGACCGGTCCCATCATCAAAGAAAAAGCTGTATGAAAGTCGTAACATCGGACTCAGTCGGTAGTCCAGCTTCAAATTCAGGAACAGACGGTCATTTGGACTCATCGATACGAATGCACCATCTCCGGTAAGGAGAGAATCGGGAATGGCTATGATGTTGCTCTGTACGGCAGGGTCGTCGGGAAATCTTCGCCTGAACCAGGTTTCGTAAACTGCTATGTTCCACGCATCCTCGGTCCGGGCCAGGCGTTCGCCAAACAAAAAACCATCATCTTTATTCTGACGGCCGAAAAAGTAGAAGCCCAACTTTGAGATGCCTGGTATCGGCCCGGTAATATTGCCTTCGATGTTGCGTTCGTTGAAGGGACGCAGTTCATTCACACCCGAGAAAATCTGGTTATTGTTGCTTACCCGGTCTCCAGTATAGACGGTTATCGATCCTGAATAAGTCCTTTCTGGATCTTTCGTTATAATATTGATGACGCCGGATTGGGCCTGGCCATACTCGGCATTGAAGGTGCCGCTAATGACCTGTAATTGCTGAATATTGCCGGTTTCGAGGCCAACCAAACTACCGCCACCCGATGAAAACTGGTTACTTATGGGGACTCCATCCACTAAATAGGCGATGGCACTCGTCCTTCCTCCCCGAATGTGGATACCGCCACGCGAATCGATGACAACTCCAGCTTGTAGTTGCACCAGATCAGTCAAACTCTGCACCGGCAATTCGCTGATCTGCTCGGCACTCATAAAAGCGGCAGAATTGGTGCGATCCATCTCGACGACCGGACGCTCCGCGATTATGATTACTTCACCAACTTCGATACTCTCCTGAGTTAGTCTAAAGTCCTGCGTTGTACTCAAGTCGACAACGACCTGCACCTGCACCGTAGATGATGCATGGCCAATATAAGACACCTTAAGCAGATATTGACCTGGAGTGATATTCAGAATTATGTAAAATCCGTCTAAATCAGTCGCTGCCCCTAAATTTGTCCCTACAACTTGAACATTGACTCCCGGCAGAGGGGTGCCGGTTTGGGCATCAAATACACGTCCCTTTATTTTCCCG
>JACZYD010000026.1 GCA_022571255.1 Bacteroidota bacterium | reverse complement strand
TTTACCCGGTGTGGCCTTCCTCCAGGACCCCATTGTCCAGATTTTACTTTGCCTTACCCCCTTTTTTATTGGCGTAAGCTATTTTGGAAGAAGTGCATACAACGCGCTGAAAGCAGGAACCATACACATGGACGTGTTGATCTTTATCGGTTCAACATCTGCATTCATATACAGCATTGCCGGCACGATCATGTTTTACGGCACGCCTGAAGTCCATAATTATCTGCCAGCTTTTTCCTGTGACCTGTTTTTATCCGCAGAGAGGTCAGATGTTGTAAGTGCACTTGCAGCAGGCTACCCAGCAGGCTTGGTATATCCTGAACCCGAACTTGCAACAAGAGATCGTAATCAAGTTCGAATAGCATTTGATGGTGATGCGGTTATTTTTTCTGATGAGTCAGAAAAAATATTTAAGGCGCATGATGTTATAGTGTTTTCAGAACATGAGCTACAATACGCACGTCAACCTTTACAAGGAGGACCACTGGTCGAATTCTTGCGTGACACGGGAAAACATTTTACGGTCAATTACATGATGTCCAAAGAATCCGTAAAACGACGGATTCAGTCTGAAGACGGGATCACGTATACCGAGTTTTCCTACATGATGCTGCAGGCATACGATTTTCTGCAACTGTACGATCGATTTGGATGCCTTCTTCAGATGGGCGGCAGCGATCAATGGGGTAATATACTTGCCGGAACCGATCTGATCCGCCGCACAAGAAGTGTTCGTGCGCACGGAATGGTTTTTCCACTGGTCACGAATGCATCAGGCACAAAATTTGGGAAAACCGAGGCGGACACGATCTGGTTGGAAGCGTCGAGGACATCACCGTACCGGTTTTACCAGTTCTGGCTGAATACGGACGACCGTGACGTGGTCGCGTATCTCAAATACTTCACGTGGCTGGATCAACCAGAAATAGATGGACTGGCAACAGAACTCGAACAGTCTCCCGAGAAACGCTCTGCGCAAAGGTCGCTGGCCAGGCAGGTTACGCAGATGGTGCATGGTGAAGACGCTTTGAATCGGGCGGAAACAGCATCCCGTATTTTGTTCGGCGAAGCGATGGACACATTATCGGTCGACGAAATCCTGGATGTATTTGAAGATGTTCCATCAAGTGAATCTAAACGCGATATATTTGAAGGGGATGGTATTGGTGCGCTCGACCTGATGGTGGACAGTGGTCTGACGGCTTCCAAAGGCGAAGCGCGCCGACTCGTTCGATCCGGCGGATTCTACATCAACAATACGCGGCAGACCGACGAGTTTCGCAAAATCACGACACAGGATTGTATTGACGGAAAGGTTATCGTGTTGAGAAGGGGCGGGAAGAACTACAGACTTGTTCAGGTTGCATCCTGAACCCAAGCAACGTAACTGAGACATCATGGTTGTTATCATGCAAATCGGCGTCGACGAGGCGCAAATCCAGAATGTCATTGAGCGATTGAATGCCCATGGATTCGATGTCCATCGGTCAAGCGGAGACCAGCAAACGGTGCTGGGTGCTATCGGCGTCAAGCCGGATTTCGACATCAGGCATATTCGCCTTCTTGAGGGCGTTTCTGATGTATTTCGTGTCACGGCACCGTACAAATTCGCGAGTCGGGACTGGAAAAAAGAACCGACTGTCGTCGACGTCGGAGGTGTTCTGATCGGTGGAGACGAGGTGGTTATCATGGCCGGTCCCTGCTCGATTGAAGATGAAGATCAGATCAATCGCACCGCCGCATTTGTTGCTGATTCGGGAGGAAAGATTCTGAGGGGAGGAGCGTTTAAACCGCGTTCTTCGCCGTATTCGTTCCAGGGTCTCGGGGAGCCCGGATTACGCATGATGCGTGAGGCAGCTGACAAACATGACCTCCGTATCGTGACTGAGGTCATGGAGATCTCCCGGATCGAAACGATTGCGCCGTATGCGGATATTTTCCAGGTGGGTGCGCGTAATATGCAGAATTATTCACTGCTTAAAGCGCTGGGCCGCTCCGGAAAACCCATTCTGCTGAAACGGGGGCTCATGGCAACCATCTCGGAGTGGCTGATGAGTGCAGAGTATATTCTGTCGGAAGGGAATCCCGATGTTATTCTGTGCGAACGAGGGATCAGAACGTTTGAGACGTATACAAGGAATACGCTGGATTTGTCGGCAGTGCCAGTCATCAAGGCCAAAAGCCACCTTCCGATCGTGGTCGATCCGAGTCATGGAGTCGGCCTTCGTGATAAAGTTATTCCGATGGCACGTGCCGCTGTGGCCGCCGGTGCCGATGGCTTGTTGATAGAAATTCATCCGGATCCCGAAACGGCGAAAAGTGATGGCCCTCAGTCTCTTTATTTCGAACAGTTTTCGGAACTGATGACTCAGATTCGTTTGATTGCGCACGCAATTGGCCGATCTATCGAAGAGGAACGTGCGACCGCCCATTAACATTACGGCGATTTTATAAGGATTGGGTCAAATGTGTACGTATAAGTGATAAAGAACGGTGTACAGTAATTTTATATTGAAGCAGCAGTCATAAATGTGTGGAATAGTCGGTTATATCGGTGAACGCGAGGCGGCGCCCATTCTGCTGAAGGGGCTCCGACGATTGGAATACCGTGGATACGATTCCGCAGGTATTGCGGTCGTGAACGGAACTCTCGATGTGAGGAAAAAACTCGGGAAGGTCGACGTGTTAAGCGGGGAAATTGATACACACGCGGTTCTCGGTAATGTCGGGATTGGTCATACTCGCTGGGCGACTCACGGTATACCGAGCGATATCAACGCACACCCCCATGTAAGTTCTGATGGAGTCTTTGCTCTGGTTCACAACGGGATTATTGAAAATTACATGGCTCTTCGCGAGAAACTGGAGCGCCTGGGATACAAGTTCCAAAGCCAGACAGACACTGAGGTACTCGTTCGGCTGATTGAAGAAATACATTCTTCTGGAAACACATCCCTTGTTGAATCGGTCCAAGAAGCCCTCCGGCACGTGGTTGGAGCCTACGGAATTGCGCTCGTTTCTGCAGAAGAGCCGGATCTTTTAATCGCGGCGCGCAATGGCAGTCCACTTATTCTTGGTGTCGGGAAAAACGAATATTTCCTGGGTTCCGATGCCTCGCCCATCATCGAATATACCCGCGATGTAGTTTATCTCAACGATGGAGAAATGGCAGTCGTGAGACGCTGGGGTTACGAAGTGCTCACCATCGACAATGTAAAACTCGACAAAGCAATCGATCGACTCGATTGGGATTTGCAGGAAATTGAGAAGGGTGGATATCCACATTTCATGTTGAAGGAAATCTTCGAGCAGCCCAAATCTGTCCAGAATGCGATGCGTGGACGCATCGACCCGGCCAATAAGAGTATCCGCCTTGGCGGATTGATGGAATACATTGATGTGCTTCGCGAGGCATCCAGGATCGTGATATGCGCGTGTGGCACGTCCTGGCATGCGGCGCTTGTCGGTGAGTACATGATAGAAGGAATCGCACGGATTCCGGTCGAAGTCGAATACGCCAGTGAGTTCCGATATCGGAATCCGATTCTACGCAAAGGAGATGTGGTTCTTGTCATCTCGCAGAGCGGTGAAACCGCGGATACACTTGCGGCTGCGCGCGAAGCCAAAGAACAGGGTATCCCTGTTTTCGGTATCTGCAACACGGTTGGTTCTACGATTTCGCGCGAAACGGACGCCGGTATTTATTTACACGCAGGACCGGAAATAGGTGTAGCCTCCACAAAGGCATTTACAGGTCAGATTACTGTACTGGCCATGCTCGCGATAAAACTGGGCCGGGGACGTGCTCTCGACGAGGACCTGCTGGATACATACGCGGAAGAGCTGTTGAACATTCCTGCTAAAATCGAGGAGGTTCTGACTCAGAGCGAAGAAATCAGCAATATCGGACAGCAGTACAGCTATATGTCCAACTTTCTTTATCTCGGACGAGGAGCAAATTTTCCAGTTGCGCTCGAGGGGGCTCTGAAGCTCAAAGAGATCTCCTACATCCACGCCGAGGGTTATCCGGCAGCAGAAATGAAACATGGGCCGATAGCGCTTATCGACCAGTTTATGCCCGTCGTGGTTATCGCGATTAAAGATTCGACCTATCACAAGGTTTTATCGAATATTGAAGAGGTGGTTGCCCGCGAAGGTGCCGTGATTGCGGTGACTGATGCAGACTCAGGTGACCTCGAGAGACTGTGTAAACATGTAATTCGAATTCCGTCTACGCTCGAATTTCTCTCACCGCTGCTGAGCGTAATTCCACTTCAATTGCTTTCGTACCACATCGCTGTGCAGCGGGGCTGTGACGTGGATCAGCCGCGAAATCTGGCAAAAAGTGTAACGGTAGAGTAGCAGAACCCATCGGCAGGATCAGTCCGTTTGTCGGCCTGTGATCGTCGTTACGTCGGAAGACGGCAGCTTCTGAACTATCAACCAGAAATAGCGTACACGGGCGTCGATAGTGGCAGACGCAAACAAGGAATGATCGACACCGAAGTCCTCCGAGGGATAAAGAATCGTTTCCAAGACATAACGACTGAAATGTCGAAGCCGGAAGTGGCCGTCGATCCTGCTCAGATGGTGCCCCTTGGACGCGAACACGCGGCACTGAGAAAAATAGTGGCCGCCATAGATCAATACGAGGAAATGCTGGATGAACTCGGTGATCTCGAAGAGTTGTTGCGCACTGAATCCGATCCCGAGCTGTTGGAAATGGCCCGGGCAGAACACGATGAAATTGAAGAGCGTCTCCCCGGAACTGAGGATGACCTTCGACTGCAACTGATCCCGAAAAACCCGGAAGACGCACGTGACGCGATCATCGAAATCCGCGCCGGAACGGGAGGTGACGAAGCGGCTCTTTTTGTTGGCGATCTGTTCAGACTCTATACACGTTTTGCAGAAATTCGTGGCTGGAAAACCGAATTCATCAACGGCTCGGAGGGCACGATGGGAGGATTCAAGGAAATTGTTTTTGGAGTCCACGGCGAGGATGCATTCGGTCTGATGAAATACGAGAGCGGTGTGCACCGGGTACAACGTGTACCTGAAACTGAATCGAGCGGCCGCATACACACCTCTGCGGCGTCCGTTGCCGTACTTCCCGAAGCAGAAGAGATTGATGTTGAAATCGGACCCAACGACCTGAAAATCGATGTATATCGCTCCAGTGGGCCGGGAGGTCAGAGTGTAAATACGACAGACTCTGCCGTTCGAATTACGCACATTCCGACGGGTCTGGTGGTTACATGTCAGGATGAAAAGAGTCAGCACAAGAATCGCGATAAAGCGATGCGTGTATTGCGTTCCAGGTTGTACGATCAGAAACTGGCAGAAATTGAATCAGAGCGCAGCGAAGCCCGTCGCTCCATGGTCAGCACCGGAGATCGGAGTGCGAAGATCAGAACGTATAACTGGCCGCAGGGCAGGGTTACGGATCATCGTCTGGAGGGCAACGACAAAAACCATGCTCTGGAACGCATTCTGGATGGCAATCTGGACGTTATCATCAATGCCCTGAGGATTGCCGATAACGCAGAGAAACTGGCTAATTTGTAGCGGCGCAGGGGCCGGGTGAACGAAAGCCAGTCAACATGCCCGGAAAAGTCTACGACGTGTTTTCGTGGAATTCTTGCGAAGCCCATATCTCGTGTGGCTATCACGATAGGACAAGGCGTATATTTCTTGGCTACATGGTCCCTGCTCCTTGATACCATTACGTGGTAAGCGAGGGGTGCAATTCATCAATCAATCCAGAGGGATTTTATGGCTTCAAACCATAATACGTATGAGCTGACGTATATCGTCAACTCCGTAATCAGCGACAGTCAGATTCAGGATCTGATCAAGCGCGTCAGTACTTATGTCACTGAAAACGGTGGTGAAGTACTCAACGTTGACCAGTGGGGCAGTCGCCGCCTGGCATTTCCGATTATGAAAAAGCGGAACGGGTTCTACGTGAATATGTATTTCCGTGCGCCCGGGTCGATCATCTTGCGTCTCGAACGCGCACTCGAAATCGACGACAACGTATTGCGCTATCTCACGATGAAGATGGATGCAAAAATGCTGCGGCATTACACGGAACAGAAAGCGGTTCGCTCGACGTTCGCCCCGGTGGAGGATAAGCCGAAAAGCGATTCCCGCTCTCGCGCTCGTTCCGGGAAAAATCAGAGGAATGGCGCGAAAGTGACTGGGGAGGCGAAAAAGCAAGACGCAAATGCAGACGCGGGCGTTTCAGACAAAGCCGTGGGCCAGTCAGAAGGTGAGACTCCAGAGTCCAAATTGAAAGCGGGCGAATCGGCATCTATTGAGGAGGCCGGGGGAGCAGAACGGGTAGTCTCCGACGAGACGGTGTCGACAGAAGCGGTGTCGAATGAAGCGGAGTCGACAGAAACGGTGTCGAATGAGAACGGCAGCACGCAGAAGGCCGAGGGAGATACTGAACCAGGTCCGTCGGATGACGAAGCCAGGACAAATGCGTCACAGGACGCCGAAAGAAAAGACAAGTCTGAATCAGAAAGTTCTGAAGCAGAAGCCATCAGTGATAACAAAGCCGATGAGGCTTCTGCCGCCGAGGCAGATACAGAAGACGATGTGTCCGTAACGGAAGCCGAGAAAACGGTGACTGTCGCTGATACCGCAAAGCAGGATATTACGGAGCCGGATGCTACGGAGGCTGATTCCGCAAAGCAGGATATTACGGAGCCGGATGCTACGGAGGCTGATTCCGCAAAGCCGGATGCTACGGAGGCGGATTCCGCAAAGCCGGATGTTGCGGAGCCGGATGCTACGGAAGACGAAAAAAAGAATACTAAAGCCGAGGGAGCGGAAGCATAAAATTACACGGCGCGAAAACGTGCAATGTGGTATTACCAGACAAGATTATGGCAAAAAAATCCAGTCTTAACGACGTCAAGTACGTTGACTATAAGGACATTGAACTGTTGAAGCGTTATCTGAACGAGCAGGGCAAAATTCTTCCTCGCCGAATCACGAACGTTCCGGCGCATTTTCAGCGGATGCTCACCCGGGCTGTCAAACGTGCTCGTCATTTATCTCTCATTCCATTCGTAGCGGACTCGCTTAAATAGTATCTGATCATGAAAATCATTCTGCTTCAGGACGTTAAGAACCTTGGTGACGAGGGACACGTGGTCGAGGTCAAAAACGGCTATGGACGCAATTTTCTGATTCCAAACAAGATGGGTCGCCTGGCAACTCCCAACGCGATTCGCGCGTGGGAGGAAGAGCGACGGCAATCAGCACGAAAACTTGCCCGGAAAAAAGGAGACGCGGAGAATCTCGCGAAAGAGATTGAATCTCTGGAGCTTGTCATCACTGCCAAGGTTGGTGAAGAAAACCGGATCTTTGGTTCGGTGACGTCCCAGGATATTGCGAAAGCGCTGGCCGGACACGGTATTGAAATCGATAGGAAGCAAATCCAACTCGATGAAGATATTCGCACTCTTGGCGTTTATTCGGCAACGATAAAAGTTCACTCGGAAGTTTCGTGTCAGGTAAAGGTGCGGGTCGATTCGGAATCAGAGCCCGTTAATGCTTCCTGAAAGTGCCCTGTACGGCCTGTAGAAGGGCTTTCACAGCACAGTCCGAATACCAATCAAAGGCAAGCACCGCTCGGAGCTTGTCTCGGTTGAGCGCACTGTAGTTGCTTTTGCGTTCGCAAAGGATTATCTGGAGAAGAATTCCTGATTTCAGGGGTTTCTTCCTGGTAGAGCAGGATTGTTCAGAAGTACAGCAAACAGGTGTGCAGCTACGTTGCACACCCTCGCTCGTGGAAACATATCGGCTGAAAAAGAGAACAATCGGATATTGGAAGTATAGCGGCTCTTGTAACGAATCGCGCATTATCGAATCTTACCGTAATACTGCACAAACTCCATATTCGATTTGAGACGTTTTATCCTTTTTATACTGACAATAATGAGTGTTCTCGGCTCAAACCGAGATGCTGTCGCTCAATTGCCTGAATTCGGATCAGCCAACGTTGAGATCACATCCGTCGACGAGCTGATCTCTTGGGAGTCTTCAGCCGCACCTGCCGTCATCGGACCAGGCGGAAGGACACTCGTTTCCTTTGATGCGCGAATGGAGGGCGACTGGAAATTATACGCACTCGAGAGCAGTCTGCCGCCACTGGAGGAAGTGGGCAATCGACCCTTTGGCGTGACGATCTCGTGGACTTCCCTTCCGGATGGAGTCACCGCTGAGGAGACGCTGTATCAGTTGGAACCAGAGGAAGGTCTCGATCCGGTTTTCGAAACGACGCTCAAGTATTTTCACGAACGGGCCCGGTTTGTTGCGAGTTTGAACGCCGCTGAGGATGCCAGTCGGGGACTGGATTCTCTGGTGGCGGATCTGAGATTTCAGATCTGCAGTGATGAATTAAAACTCTGCATGCGCCCGACCACCGTTTCGTTGGCCGTTAATCTTCGTATCGATGATGCCTGCCTTGGCCCGGCGTGTTCGGCCTCAGAGGAGGACGTCGAGGGATTGATTTCGGTAGTTTCGGACTGGGGTACGGAGGGCCGGCCTGCTGCAGTACTCGTCTCGCCAACGATAGATTTTGAGCAGTATCGATCAGGCGGTCTTTTTTCGTTTCTACTCCTTGCGATTGGCGCGGGTCTGGCTTCTCTTCTCACACCGTGCGTATTTCCCATGATACCCCTGACGGTCTCCTATTTTACGAAACACGCGCATGATCGGGCGGAAGCCACCCGAATGGCCACGCTTTTCGGGGCGTCGATCATCATCACATTTACGTCGCTCGGAATCATCGCTGCCCTGGTCGTCGGAGCTGCGGGTGCACAGCAGATCGCGTCCAATCCATGGGTCAATCTGTTTATCGCATTTGTCCTGATAGGGTTTGCCCTGTCCCTTCTCGGCCTCTATGAGCTTCGGCTGCCAAACAAGCTGGTTAATTTCTTCGACAGGCAGGGCAAAGAGCGCTCGGGATGGGTGGGTGTGGTTTTCATGGGTTTAACGCTTACCCTTGTCTCCTTTTCATGCACAGCTCCATTTGTGGGAGGGTTGCTTGCTGCAGCTTCCGGGGGTACGTGGATGTATCCGCTTGTGGGAATGCTGGCATACAGTACGACGTTTGCGCTTCCGTTCATATTTTTTGCTCTGTTTCCGAATGCACTGTCGAGATTACCGAAATCAGGTTCGTGGATGAACACGACGAAAGTTGTTCTCGGATTCATTGAACTGGCCGCAGCCGTAAAATTTCTCTCGAACTCCGATTTGATCTGGCAGTGGGAACTGATTTCACGACCTCTCGGGATTGCTTTCGTAGTGGTCATCTTTTTCTTGACGGGCACGTATCTGCTGGGCAAACTCAGACTGCATCATGAACCTCCCCTCGAGAATCTCGGAGTTGGGAGAATGCTGGCAGCCACAGGATTTTTTGTGCTGGCCCTCTATATGATTCCAGGACTGCTGGGAGCACCTCTGAATCGATTGGATGCCTACCTTCCACCTCGTAATGTGACCGACATCAGTGTTGTGAGCCTGCTCTCAGGTCTGGATTCTGACTCGGCCGTCTCTTCGGAATCCGCATGGTTTATTGATGATATCGAAGGCGCGTTCGCAACAGCATCCAAATCCGATAAACCCGTTTTTGTTGATTTTTCAGGGTACACGTGTACAAATTGCCGTGAAATGGAGGCCAACGTGTTTATTCGAGGTCCAATTGTCGAGCGATTTGAAAGTGATTTTATTCTCTTGAGACTCTACACAGATGGTCTCGAAAAAGGGGATGAATTCAGTCGTTATCAGCTTGATCTGACTGGAACGGTCGCGCTTCCCACGTTTGCCATTGTTACCCCGGATGGACTGCGACTGATCTCCAGGGCGAGCGGTATGATGGACATCGAGGAGTTCGGTTCTTTTCTCGATGCTGGTTCATCATCGCTCAGCAATGAAATAATTTCTGTCCCTTAGAAGGGGTTACGTTTTCGGATACGGTGGGTCTTTCAGGTGACCGTCCTCCCTTGTAAGCCCTTCCGAAACGATGATTCAAATTCAGGAGAAGATTCCTGATATCAAACACGTTGGCCCCGATCTGCTTGATGACTGGTTGAAACAATCGCGCGCAGGCGATGTGATTTCGCGGAATAAAATGTTGATCTGGGTCCACCGCAGCGCGCTGGACTATTATCAGTCCAAAGTCCCGGTGGAATCCCTGCTGACCAGCGCAGACGCGTGGGATATGGCCAGCGAATGCGTCATCGAATTTGAACGGTGCTGGTTGCGAGTCCGCCTGGTCGGTCACTATTGCAGGCGAATGTTCAAGAATAATTTGAATCGTTTCCTGACAAGAAAAAGACGATTGCTAAGACGCGAACTGGAATTGGATTTGAAGTATATCGAACGCGCGAATATCTCGACGGCAGTATCGATTCCGAAATTTGATTTCGAACAGCTTTCCGACGATGACAGGCTCAAAGTCGCTACCGCTCGGGCCGAACTGGATCGGGCAGACGAGGCCGTTAAGTCTTTGTTCGAGTATCGCGTGTTCTCCGGGAGTCTTACTTATGGTGAGATCGGGGAAATTCTTGGTACATCGGAAACCTCCCTTCGTATGCGGATGACCCGCTTCAATCGCAGAGTTAAGAATCGGCACGCGCAGCTTGAATCGAGTAAAACTTGCCAGGCCCGGAGACCTCCAGTATCTCGAATGGAAGCTCGAAAGATTCTTGCGGAGAGATTCTGAATGCACGTTATCGAACTTCCCAACCCATGCGCAGTTTATCCCGGGCCTGAAAAATATTTCACCCCGGTTAAGCTACCCAGATAGATGTTTGCAGATGCGCCATTCTCGCTTTTCCTCCTCCTGATCAACGGAGCCATTGGTTTATATTCCATTTTCAAAGAGCCGTCTCTGGTGGCAAAGATGGCTTTTACTCCGCGCAGAATTATAGAAAATAAAGAATATTACCGCATTCTGACGGGAGGATTCATTCATGCCGGTATGGGCCACCTCCTATTCAATATGATGACGCTTTACTTTTTTGGACCCTTCCTCGAATTACGGATCGGTTCTGCTGGTTTCCTTCTCATTTATTTTGGTGCCGGGCTGAGTGCACATCTCATGTCGTATATCATGAATCGGAAAAACCCTCTTTATTCCGCTGTTGGTGCTTCGGGTTCGATATCAGGAATTGTATTTGCGTTCTGCCTCTACAATCCTTTCAGTCAGATCGGCTTGTTTTTCTTCTTGTGGATGCCTGCGTGGGTATTTGCCTTGGTATTCGTGGTATTCTCTATCTGGGCCATAAATACAAAATCAAGTATCGGGGGTGATCAAATTGCCCACGATGCACACCTGGGTGGTGCATTCGGCGGGGCGTTAATTGCGGTGCTGTATGACCCCGGCGTCATCCCTTCATTTCTGGGGCAGATCGGATTATAGCCGTTATTGATTGAGGCTATTACTGTCTGTGCAGTTGCTGAAGAGACAATTACCGTTATTGCCATTTGTTTTGAAGGAATGGTATTCTTACCTTTCGATATTCATGCCGCCTGGAAGTCGCCTCTTGAACGGGCGCCTCAGTCGCGAAGTGTTTATGGGCACCAAAAAGCTCGGTCATTTCCGGCCGGGCTTTTTGTGACTGATGCCTTTTTACAGTTATGCACCTGCTGTGGATATCTGTGTTTACTTTTTGTGGACGAATCCAGGCCTGCCTCTATTGACTTAAGATCGCATAAAAGATATTATTGGTACAGTGCTTAACGGCACTGTTCCTTGACGCGACTGAGTCTCTAGGCTGCATGAGGTTGGCCCGATGGTGGTCGAAAGATCACCCGGACACAGCTCCTGCCGGTGTTGATGAACGGTTATTCTTTTAGAAAAAACGTTCTGAGCCGGATCTGCACTCGACAAATGGCTTTGCCCTGAAAGGAGGAGGAGGTTCGAAAGAATCGTCGACGAATTTCAATCAGGTGGAGGCAAAAGAAGGGTGGCTCCAAGCTGAAATGATAACTGCTTCGGCAGGTAATCATGGACTGCATGGAGAGAGCGACTTCTCGATATGTTGATAATCTGGCGTCCCGGCGTTCGGATTTCGGCAATTGAGTGCGAAGTGAAGTGTGTTGAAAAAGTTGTAAGGTGTGGTTTCGACCACGACTGACGAATTTTTCGGTTCATATTTCTACCGAGCGAACCGAACCGCTACATACTGAAAGCATTCTTCGGAGTGCCATTCAGAAGCGGGGAAAATCCGAGTACAGCGTTTCCCACCTCTCGGGGTAGAAAATGGTGTCAGGATATAGTACGCAGGAGTTGATTCTTCGGAGTCGGCGAGAGCGTGCAACACAGGCAGAGCAGACGGTCCTTCGGGACTGAAAGTGATGAATGTGCTGGAGGAATGCGATCTTGTCCTCACGGACAGGAAAGAGTAATCCAGAAGTGTTCGCGGGCAAACGTCTAAGTCGTGTGCCCATACGGCATAGGCGAGCGCAGGTACATGAAAGAGGTCTCTGGGAAACCGGAAATCGACAGAGTTGACCCGCGCGTTTCGGAAGGCCAGGCAACTGGCTGGAGGATCACCAAAGAGATTCAACCTCCCATATACTGGTTTAATCGTTCATCTCGGTGAAAGGTCGGACTGGTGGGAGGTGTAGCGTCAGGAGACAAGAAGAGCTGCCTTTCGGGTGGCTTTTTTTGTTTGACCAGACCCCGAGCCCGTTAACGCTTCAAGAAAGCCTGGCGCTTCAGGAAAGCCTGGCGCTTCAGGAAAGTGCCCTGTTAAAGCCTGTGAACAGGCCCTTATCAAGTCTATCCATGCGGGACAAGATTACGGCGGCCGTAATTAATTTCCAGACGCCCGATCTACTCGATACCGCCGTTCGATCTTTTATTCGGGTTTATCCCGATATTTCGGTACTGATAATCGACAATGGCTCAGACGATGAATCGGTTGATCTCATTCGTCAGCTTGAGTCTGAATTCAGTTCCCGGGTAACAACGATTTATAACGGGAAGAATATTTTTCACGGACCGGCCATGGATATGGCTGTGAAGAAAGTCGAATCTGAATTTGTTTATCTTTTTGACAGCGATACCGTAACGGTCAGGAGCAATTTTCTGGAAATGATGCTGGAGATTCTGACGCGTGATACCCGGAGTTTTGCGTGCGGGAAACGGGTCACTGTCAATAAGCGTGGTTTTCTCTCCACCGGGGGAATTCCCGTTCCGGTTTCGGCCTATATGCTCATTCGCCGGGCCATGTATCTGCAACTTTCTCCTTTTGAACATCACGGATTGCCGGTACTGAAATGTTGTACCGAGGCGGCCCGCAAGGGCTGGCGGGTTTCGCCGTTCGCCGTAGACGAATATGTCGAGCACAAAGGCCGTGGAACGGTTCAGAATTTTGGTTATGGACTCGGTTGGAAGAGTCGGCTGAATTATCTGCTGAACAAGGTCGGTTTGTAGCGCTGAGCGGGGTCAGAATTCGAGGTCGGACGAGTCTGCAAAATCATGTCTGCGTGCTGTCCGGCGTTTTCCCGGGCACCCGGAATACACGTCCAGTAGCGTCGAATAGATATCGAGGAACCGCTCGGTTAATTCTGCAATAAGGGGTGCATGCGAGACTTCCACATTTTTCGATCAGTCTGGTGAACCTCAAGCCCTTGATTCTTGACTTGTCGATCGCGCCGCCGCTGCACGGTCGCGCTACTTACCGCTGCACGGTCGCGCTACTTACCGCTGCCCGGTCGCGCTACTGCGGTACTGAACCCAGACATCGGTGTTGACGCAGTGACAGGTTTCCTGCAGATGAGTCAGCATATCCGATTTTTGTCATTTATGTCCTCAGGAAGGATTACCAGGCCCAATGGGCATCTCGAATAACGCATATTCATTTTCCTTTACGCATCCGATTCCATCAAGGAAATTGCGCAACCTCAAGTTTTCATCCAACACCCAACTCATGTCACATCCCAGCATGCCAATTTTTTTATTTCTTTCCAACATATCCGCGACGACGAGCATATCAAGGCCCTTTTTCTGGTGAGATTTTTTGACTCCCATGAGTATCATTCGCGTTTCGCGAATCATATTCATTTTTACCATCGTCATTATTTTGAAAAACCCCGTCGGAAACAGGCGACCATTTCGGAGCTTGACCATCGCATAATTGATATCCGGGAGTGTGACGCTGAACGCCACGGGTTCACCTTTGTCCGTGACGATATTTATCAACCTCGGGTCCACGATCGGTTTCATTTCCTTCGTGAGCTGAACAATTTCGTTTTCCGTCATCGGAACGTGACCCCAGTTGTCGGACCAGGCGTCATTATAGATATCCAACAATAATTTTAAATCTGCATCGAACTCCTTCATGTTGAGCTCCCGAATTTCCAGGTCGGGATTTCGCCTCTTGACAATTTTGGCTCCTCGCATGAGCCGTTCCTTATTTACAAGACGAGAATTCGTGTAATAGGACCACATCGTTTTCGTCCTCTTTAATCCGGAGTCCAGCAACAGATTTTCGTAATACGGATGATTGTACGTGAGCATTATGGCCGGTTGGCGTTCGAAACCGGAGACCAGAAGTCCGGCTGTAGCGTTGAGTGAGGGATTAACCGGCCCGCGAACAGATTGGGATCCCTGAGTTTTCAACCAGTCATTTGCGGCCCGGAAAAGTGGCCTGGAGACATCGACATCGTCAATACATTCGAAAAACCCGAAGAACCCCACATCGTCATTGTATTTTTTCAGGTGCATCCCGTTTACGATGCCTGCAATGCGTCCGAGAACCTTTCCGTCCGGCGAGCGAGCGATGAAAAATGTTGCTTTTCCGTGTTCAAAAAAAGCATTTTTTTTCGGATTGATAATATGACCCATATCTAAACGAAGAGGCGGGACCCACTCGGGTGTATCCCTGTAGAGACGATAAGGGAAATCGATAAACGCCTTTCGGCTTCGACGCGACGAAACGAGAGAAATTGATATCACTCGGTCGTGCCGTTTGTCTGGAGAATTCCGTGCTTCTTTCCAACGTGTTCGAAGGCATCGAGAATGAAGTTCAAATCTTCGTCGGTGTGAGTCGCCATATACGACGTGCGCATCAGAGATTGCCCCTTCGGTACCGCTGGAGGAACCACAGGATTTACGAAAACGCCCTTCTCCAGAAGATCTTTCCACATTAGAAAGCAGGTCTGCATGTCTCCCGACACCACTGGAATAATCGGAGTTTTACTGCTCCATACATCAAATCCAAGACTCCGAAAGCCGTCGCGCATATAGTCTGAAATCTCCCAGAGCCGATTGACCCGCTCGGGTTCTTCTTCCAGAATTTTAAGACAAGCGAGCACAGTAGCTACATTTGCGGGCGGCATGGATGCGCTGTAAATATGTGTGTTGCTGAAATGTCGGATATACCCGACTACATCTTCGGTGCCAAGACAAAAACCACCCAGGGAGGCGAAACTTTTCGAAAAAGTACCTGTGACGATATGAGCTCTGTTTTCGAGTCCGAAATGAGCGGCGCTGCCGTGCCCTCCGGGGCCGATGACTCCGATGGCATGAGCATCATCGAGCATCAGGGCGGCGCCAAACTCTTCGGCCAGATCTACGAGTTGCGGCACGCGTGCAATGGTCCCGCTCATCGAAAAGACGCCGTCCGTTACAATCAGGACCCCTGCAGCTGGACGTTCGTCGCGAGCTCTGAGGAGTAATTTTCTCAGGTGGTCCATATCATTATGCCGATACCGCCACGTATCCGCAAGGCTGACCCTTGTACCCGCCAGAATGCACGAGTGATTGTCTTTGTCGGAGAAAATAATATCGCCTTTCAGGCCGAGCGCCTGCAGAACCCCCTGATTGGTTGCATATCCGGTCGAAAACAGAACACAGGCTTCCATACCCATAAATTCGGCCAGTCGTGCTTCCAGTTCAATGTGCAGATCGAGTGTGCCATTTAAAAAGCGGCTGCCCGTACATCCGGTACCATATTTTTTGATGGCGCCGACCGCAGCTTCTTTCACCCGCGGATCCGACATAAGACCCAGATAGTTGTTTGAGCCGGCCATAATGACTTCTTTGCCCTGAATGATCGCTCGTGTTCCGTCCTGACGTTCAATCGGGCGAAAATACGGATACAAATCCGCCTCTTTTACGGCTTGAAAAAGTGATTCAGGTGCAAAAAATTTAGTGCACTTGTCAAAAAGGCCAGGCAAAGACGCCGCGACTGAGGCCTCTGCCGAGCCTGATCCCGATATGTTTTGATTCCGGTGGATGTTCTGTCCCATACTGATAATGGTGCCGTAGGTCTTTGGATGTGACAAAACGTGGACTATCGGTCGTCACAACGATTGAGTGAGCAATGAAAATATAAGGTTTCGAATCAGTATAATCGATATGTAGCCCGTAAGGTGAAACCGAATGGCACCGGATTCATCTGAAAAGACAAGTTCTCATCCACGTTGAAATCGAGAAGATGCGCCGACACGTACGCATCAAGAATGGAGAGTCCGTACGCTGCTATTACCCCGAGCCGGGCCAGGTCTCTGTTTCGTCGGTATCGGTTACGCTCAGACCGAAGAGTAGAGGAGGATACGTGTCCGATATCACCGGCGACACCATCGTAGGCGTCTTTCAGATCCTCGTTCGGGTTGGTCTCAATCGATCCTGCATCGACCTGTTCCTGGTAGACTTTGTAATGAAACGCGTCGTTGTAATCCTGATAATTATTGTTCATAGTGACCGCGAGATACCCGAATCCAAAAAGGCCACCGTACACGAACGGCAGTTTACCGAAATGACCGTTATAGATCTGCCCCCAGCCCGGGACTATCGAACGGTGCAACGCCCCATTCGGAGTTCGGACGTCTGTTACGTTGTCGGAATCTGTTGCAGGCGAGACAGATTGAGCCCGAAGAAATCCCGGTGCCAGCGCCAGAAGCAAAGGCAGCGCGAGACACGTCCTAACCAAGTAATAAGTCGACGAGGCGTTCAAGGTCTTCGTCCGAGTAATATTCCAGAGCAATCGAGCCTCCGCTTTTGTATCGAGACGGTTTAATAATGACCTGTGTTCCAAAAACAGACCGGATCCTGTCTCGAATAGCAGATAGTCCAGGATCATCAGCGTGGCCTGAGAAACTCGGCTTTTCGGGCTTTCTCCGCGTATTCTCTTTGATGACATTTCGATTCAGAAGATCACGTACGAGTTCTTCGACCGCGCGGACAGAAAGCCCGTCTCGTTCTATTCGGGCAAGAACGATAACCTGCTGATCTCCAGCGGTCAGCGAAAGCAACGGACGCGCATGCCCGGCAGAAACGGTTCCTGTCTTCAGTGCAGCCTGAACCTCCGGAGCAAGCTTCAGCAATCGAAGCATATTGGTGACTGCTGCACGGCTTTTTCCTACCTTTTCACTGACCTTTTCCTGCGTGAGGTTACACTCTTTCATGAGCCGCTGGTAACCCAGAGCGATATCTATGGGACTTAATTCCGTACGCTGTACATTTTCGACAATCGCCATTTCCAGCATGGCTTCCTTGTCGGCAGTTCGAATGTATGACGGAATCGTTGTCAGATCGCAAAGACGCGCAGCACGCCAACGACGCTCACCGGCAATTAACTGGTAACGTCCTCCTTTTGCCTCTCGAACCGTCACCGGCTGAATGATACCAAGTTGTTTGATAGACCGTGCGAGTTCTACAAGGGTTCCCTCTTCGATTGTCGAGCGGGGTTGATATGGATTGGGATCAATCAGATGAAGTCCAATCTCAGTCATAGGACCGGCTGCGCGAACCCGGTCCTGGAAATTATACAGTTTTGTTCGTGCCAGCTCCGGAGTAAGTTCTGTCTCGGAATCGTCTATCGGGAGCAAAGCCCCCAATCCTCGACCTAATGCTGATTTTTGCTTGGGCATAAAGTAATTATTTCGTTGATACAGCTTCAGATTTTTCCATCGGGGAAGATTGATTGCCTGGCCAGGATCGATTTAAAATCAATAATTCTCTTGCCAGGGCGATGTAATTTCTTGCGCCCACGCTTGTGGCATCATACAGGATAACGGGCCGTCCGAAACCGGGCGCTTCAGAGAGTCGGACATTCCGTTGAATAATAGTCTGGAACACCTTTTCACCAAAATACTTCCGGGTCTCTGCCGCCACCTGGTTTGCGAGGCGCAGGCGTGAATCAAACATGGTCAACAGAACACCCTCAATCTCCAGTGCGGGGTTCAGATGTTGACGCACCAGCTTGATGGTGTTCAGAAGCTGCCCGAGCCCTTCCAGGGCAAAATATTCGGCCTGCACCGGAATCAGAACCGAATCTGCAGCCGTGAGGGCATTCAGCGTAAGCAGTCCCAGGGACGGAGGGCAATCGACGATGATAAAATCGAAACGGTCTCGCACGGACGCGATCTTTCGCTCCAGAATATGCTCCCGATCCGGAAGGTCAACCATTTCGATTTCCGCACCCACCAGATTGATATGACTGGGAGCAATCGAGAGAAATGGCATTTCTGTATCCAGGATAGCATCTTCTACCTGAATGGACCCGATAAGGATTTCATACGTCGAATTACGGACAGACCTGGGATCGATACCAACACCCGATGTTCCATTTGCCTGCGGGTCGAAGTCGATAAGCAGCGTCGGGTGTTCCATGGCCGCCAGAGAAGATGCAACATTTATCGCCGTTGTGGTCTTCCCCACACCGCCTTTCTGATTGACGACCGCAATTATTTTACCCATTCGAAAAAGATTTTACCGGGTCTGTCAGAAGAATAGCCGGCGATTACGACCGGAAAAAGGAGACACTTCAGATCAAGCTGGGGTTCCCGGGACCGGTGCAAATTTATGAAGATTAGGCGCGCGAAACCAGCGCTATTCCACACGAAATCATGACATCCAGTATTTCAATGCTTATCGTACCGGAGTCATCGCTCTTTCTTTTGCGAGATGCAGAAGAAAGCCCATATTGAACCGATCTCAGTGTCTGTCAATGGTCCGACAGTTCGTCCTCAAGCGGGATCCGTCAGCAGAATCGATATCTCTATCCATCGATTACCGCTCAGAGCTGAATGCTCAACAACTCAGAGCAGTTACGTTCGGGCGTGGTGCCGCTCTTGTTGTAGCCGGTGCCGGAACCGGGAAAACACGTACGCTTGTTTACCGAGTAGCTTATCTGGTCGAAACAGGGGTTCCTCCGGAAGAAATTGTGTTGCTCACGTTCACACGGCGCAGCGCTCGGGAGATGATTTCTCGCGCATCTGCCCTTCTTGACGGGCGATGTCAGCACGTCATGGGTGGGACTTTTCACTCTTTTTGTCTGAATATCCTGCACAAATATGGAATGTCCATCGGATTCCCCGGCAATTTTACGATCCTGGACAGCGCCGATGCGGCGGACGTGATCGACCTTCTAAGGTCGGAAATTCGGATCCAGGTCAACAAGAAGCGTTTTCCACGAAAACGAACTCTGCAGGCCATTATTTCTGGTGTGCGCAACCAGGGAATCCCGGTTCTGGAATACGTTGAAAATCGATATCCGCAGTTTCTTGAGTATGTCGAAATGATCTCAGACCTCGCCGCAGAGTACGACCGATACAAGTTCAATCATGGTCTGATGGATTATGATGATCTGCTGTCTCAAACTCTCTTTCTTTTTGAAGAACACGATAACGTACGCAAATCGGTTGCCGGCCGGTGCCGGTACGTTCTCGTCGACGAATATCAGGATACCAATCGGGCGCAGGCGTCTATCGTGCGGGCGCTCGCGTCCGTGAATGGCAATCTCATGGTTGTGGGCGACGATGCGCAGAGTATATATCGATTCAGGGGCGCAGATTTTAAAAACATCATGCGTTTTCCGGAGCAATTTCCCGACACTGTTGTCCTGAAGCTGGAACAGAATTATCGGTCGACGCAGGGCATTCTTGATCTTGCGAATCACATCATCACCACGGCAAGGCAGAAGTTCGAGAAACATCTGTTTACGGATTTAAAAACGGGTGAAAACCCGGTACTTATACGTGCACCGGACACTCGTTCTGAAAGCCGATTCGTTTCTCAGATGATCCTGGAACGGAGAGAAAGTGGAGTTGAATTGTCTGATATGGCGGTTCTGTTCCGAAGTGGATTCAACTCGTACGATCTCGAAATCGAACTGAACCGGTGTGGGATTCCCTTTGTCAAATACGGTGGTCTGAAACTCAGTGAAGCAGCGCACATCAAGGATGTGCTCGCGCATCTGAAAGTGGTCGAGAATCCTCGAGACGGTGTAGCGTGGAACCGCATTCTCCTGTTGATTGAAGGGATCGGGCCACAGACCGCCAGAAATATTCGAGAGTGGATTGACGAGCAGGCCGACAATGTGGCCAGCAGTCAGGCCAGCAGTCAGGCCGACGGTCAGGCCCGTACTCCGTTTTCCATTGATGAGCCTCGTTTCTCGCCCGGGTACGTGGAAAAGGTTCGCGTTTTACTTGACATGTTACGATCGCTTCACACAAACCCGAATATGTCAGTTACGGATCAGGTCGAGACCGTACTCGCTTATTACGAGCCCCTTTTACACCGGATTTATTACGAAGACTACCCTAAACGGACACAGGATCTTGAACATTTTGCAACCCTGGCTGAAAGTTTCACGGACCGGGCAGCACTCCTGGCGTCTCTCGCCCTCGACCCGATTGAACTTACGGCCATAGATATTGAACCAATGAAGGATGACGAGCCACCCCTGGTGTTATCAACAATTCATTCGGCGAAAGGTCTGGAATTCAATTCCGTTTTCTTGATTCAGGCCATGGAGGGGGTATTGCCCTCTGCCTACTCGGTTGGCGATCACGATGCCGAAGATGAAGAGCTGCGACTCCTTTACGTGGCGGTGACACGTGCGGCAAGGAGGTTGTATATTTCATACCCCGGGGTCAAGTACAATCGATCTGCAGGGCAATATTTTGCGAAACCGAGCCGTTTTCTCGTAAATATTCCGGAAAAGTTGCTCGAATCGGGATCTCTCGTGGAGCAGGAACAACAGCTGCTTCAACCGGCACGAGATGAGCTTGAAGTCCATCGATCGGAAACTGAAACGACATGACGCGGGTTTCAGTGGCCACACTCTATGAATCCGGACATTTTTTGAAGATATCCGAACATATCCAGACTGATATTAACCGTGCTCCCAGAGCACCCGTCCCGGGGCTTCAGATCAGTGATTTGACGCTTGATGATATGGACGCGATTTTTATCCTCAACGAGTCAATTTTTGGTGAGGAGCGTGTAATCAACACATTTGACCGCAAGGACCTGGTTTTATTGCTGGCGTCGATCGACGAAGAGCCGATTGGATTCAAAGTAGGCTACCGGGAAAATCGCTTCGTTTTTTATTCAGCAAAAGGAGGAGTAAGTCCATCCTTTCGGCGGCGGGGAATAGCACTTGCCCTGATGGATGCGATGATGGATCGAGCCCGGGACCGTGGATATGCACGCCTGGCCTTTGATACATTTCCCAACTTGCACCCCGGAATGACCATTCTCGGCATTCAGGAAGGATTTCGGCTCATGAAAGCCGATTACAATGCCACATATCGTGAGTATCGATTGCGATTTGAGAAGCGTCTCACACCGCTGCCGGATCAATCCTGACTCTGTTTTCGTGGAGGTTTTTACCCGAAATCAGTGAAGAGCGCAACCTCGGCACATTCCCGGTGTATCGCAGGGTACTATTCAGCAGTCAGGAGAATCCGCGTGAACCGTTTATTGTTTGAACTCTGGGAAGCAATGATGATCGCCGTCAGAAGCGTCCGAGCAAATATGATGCGCAGCGTGCTGACTACTCTCGGTATCATAATCGGAATAATTTCTGTGACCGGAATGGCGACCGTTGTAAACGGAATCGAACGTGGTTTCGAACAGAATATGGCCAGTCTCGGTACGGACGTGGTATATATCGAAAAATGGCCCTGGGTTCGAGGCAGCGATTTCAAGTGGTGGAATTACATCAATCGACCCAATATTACTGTCGAAATGGCCGATGCGCTTGTCGACCGATCTCGTATGTTGGACGCCGTAACGGCTGTAGTGCGAACAGGGGGTGGGGCGTCGTTCAAAGAGAATTCAGTCGAGGGAGTGGGAATCACTGGGGCGACAGCAAGGTATCCGTCCGTTCATCTAGTAGATATTGAACATGGAGGGTATTTCTCTGACGTTGATGCGCAGGGTGCTCGAGACGTTGTAGTGATCGGAGCTGCAATCGCCGAACAACTTTATCCCTTTCAAGACCCGATCGGGAAACCCATTCGATTGAGGGGCCGGAAATTCAGAGTGATTGGCGTATTTACAAAAAAAGGAACAGGTGCCGATGCCGCCTCCTCCGAAGATTCAATGACACATATTCCATTCCGGACGTTCCAGAAGCATTGGGGGACGCGCTGGCGCAATGTGTCGGTTCAGGCCAAACTTATTGAAAATATCACTCTTGAAGATGCCAAGGACGAGATTCGAGGGATTTTGAGGGTCGTGCGGCGTCTCGATGCCAAAGAGGCAGACGATTTCGAGCTCAACGAGCAACAGTCTCTTCGCGCGCAGATTGAACCCATCAAGAACGCCATTTACATAATCGGGATCGGACTTACCGCTCTTGCATTGCTCGTCGGAGGTATCGGTGTGATGAATATCATGTTCGTGACCGTGAAGGAGCGGACGCGGGAAATTGGTATCAGAAAAGCGGTCGGTGCGCGACGTCGGACGATTTTGATGCAGTTTCTGATTGAAGCGGTCGTGATTTGCATGGTCGGGGGCCTGATAGGTGTTGGGCTGTCGATACCACTGGCGATGCTGATAAAACTCGTATTACCGGGCTATCTGGGTATCGGTACGGTGGCCATCGCGTTCAGCATTTGTGTTGGTATTGGTGTGATTTTTGGCCTGGCGCCGGCCTGGACAGCTGCGAAAGCTCCACCCATCGAAGCGCTTCGACACGAATAACCAGGGGAAATGTGATATGGCAATATTTGAAGCCCTGAGAATGGCTATTTCGTCTTTACGGAGCCACAAGGTACGATCTTCTCTGACGTTGCTGGGAATGGTGATCGGCGTATTCGCCATCATTGTATCGGTAACGGCTGTGTCTGTGATTGACGCGTATTTCAAGGATCGACTTCAATTCCTTGGTTCGTCGACGTTCGTGATCACCCGGCGACCGACTATTCAGATAGGTAATGTGGACAAAAATATGCGCAACCGTCCGCGTTTGACCTATGAGCAGCTGGAACGCCTTGAGGATGTCATGCAGATACCTGTCTCCATCAGTCCGATGGAAGGCTTCAACATGGGGAAGGTGAGTTATGGCGGAAACGTCACTCCGGAGCCGAACGTGCAGCTCATCGGATCTGACGAAGACATGCTCGGAAATTATTCGTTTGAACTGGAATCGGGTCGATTCTTCACCAACGAGGATGTACAGTATGGCAGGTCGATAACGGTCCTGGGCTCGGAGCTGGCCACAGAGCTGTTTCCGAACGAGTCGCCGCTGGGAAAAACAGTCCGCATGCAGGGACATCGATTCGAAGTCGTGGGAGTGCTGCAGGAGAAGGGAAACATTTTTGGATTCTCTCAGGACAATCGCCTCTTTATTCCGATAACAAGGGCTTTTTCCATTTATGGAAGCCGGAATCGCGACATTACCATCAGTGTTCGCGTTCACGAGCAACAGATGCTGGCTGCCGCCATGGAAGAGGTAACCGGACGAATGCGTGTGATCCGGAAAGTGACGCCCGGGGATCCCAATAATTTTGAAATCGAAACCAATAACACCATGCAGGCCATCTTTGATGGCTTTACCGCAACGCTTACGGCCGGTGGCGCCGGAATCGGCATGATAGCACTGCTGGCAGCAGGGATCGGAATAATGAACATCATGCTGGTTTCGGTTACCGAGCGGACCCGTGAAATCGGGATTCGAAAATCGGTCGGTGCACGGCGGCGTGATATCATGCGACAATTTCTCCTGGAGGCATTTTTTCTCTGTCAGGTGGGTGGCCTTTTGGGTATTCTCCTGGGTGCGCTGGCGGGAAACGGGGTTGCGTTGTTTTTTGATATTTCGCCTGCATTTCCGACAGGGTGGGCTATCGGTACCATTGTGATGGTGACGGCAATCTCCCTGATATTTGGTGGATATCCGGCCTTCAAGGCGGCGCGGCTTCGGCCGATAGAATCGTTGCGTTACGAGTAAACTGTTATTGGAGTGTATGACATCTTCTCAGGATGACGCCAAACGCCTCGTTGGAGAACGGGTCGCTTCGTGGATCAAGGACGGCATGACGCTGGGGTTGGGCACCGGCTCTACAGCAGCCTGCGCCATCAAGGCTCTGGGTGCAAGATTGGCTGCAGGTGAAATCTCGCGCATTCGCGGTGTCGCTACTTCATTTGCATCGGAGCGGCTGGCACGCAAATACAACATTCCACTTGTTACACTCGACGAAATCGACACGATCGATCTGGCATTTGACGGAGCGGACGAAGTAGACAGGGATCTCAACCTTATCAAGGGTCGCGGGGCCGCCCAGACACGGGAAAAGATAGTCGAAACCCAGGCGAAAAAATTTGTGGTGCTCGTGGATGAATCAAAACTGGTAGAATCGCTGGGTACGAGGATGCCGTTGCCCGTAGAGGTCGTACCCATGGCGGTTCGCCCGGTCATGGATGTGTTACGCTTGCTCGGAGCGACACCGGAATTGCGGATGGGACGCCGCAAGGACGGTCCGATTGTCTCGGATCAGGGAATGTGGATCGTAGACGCCACGTTCGACGGTATCAACGACCCGGCCGATGTGAATCAGATATTGCTGAATACACCGGGCGTGCTCGACCATGGCCTGTTCTTGAATATGGCTACTGACTTACTGATCGGGCGTTCCGACGGATCCATAAAGCATCAAACGCGCGCCTGAAGCAACTGCTCTATAAGCTGTTCGATAGAGGACAGTCCGCTTATCTCCATATTTTTGACCGGACGCAGATCCCTCTGATCTGACTGAGGGACATACACTCGTTTGAAACCGAGCGCTGCCGCCTCGCCAATGCGGGCTGAAAGATGCGTTACGCCTCGGATTTCACCTCCAAGACCCACCTCTCCAATGATTACCGCATGGCGATCAACGGGCCGATTGAGCAGTGAAGACGCGACCGCAGTCACAATGCCGGCGTCGATCGCTGGTTCTGTCAGTCGAAGACCGCCGGTTACATTTACGAATACATCACTACTTGAGAGTCGAAGACCGCCACGTTTTTCAAGTACGGCAAGTAACATCTGCAGGCGGCGGGCATCATATCCGGTGACCGTTCGTTGCGGATTCGGATACGAAGAATCAGAAACCAACGCCTGGATTTCTGCAAGAATGGGTCGGGTCCCTTCAATTGAACTTACCACCACAGCCCCGGCCACATCCCTGGTACGATCCGAAAGGAATATTCTGCTCGGATTTTCTACGGGCAAAAGTCCAGCGCCGGTCATTTCAAATACCCCGATCTCATTTGTCGGTCCGAAGCGATTCTTGACGGCGCGAAGGATCCGAAACGTATGGTGACGGTCTCCTTCAAGAGACAGAACAGTATCTACCATATGTTCAAGAATTCTCGGACCGGCAATGGAACCGTCTTTGGTGACGTGCCCCACGATGAACAGCGCAATTCCAGACGATTTCGCCATCTGGATAAGAGCAAAAGCACATTCTCGTACTTGAGTCACAGATCCGGGTGCGCTTTGGATGTCCAGCCTGCACATGGTCTGAATGGAATCCACGATCAGAATGCCGGGCTCTTCTTCAAGCGTTATCTGAATAATGGATTCGAGATTGGTCTCCGCAAGAATCTTGAACGAGTCGGAAAGAACGCCGAGCCGGGCTGCTCTCATTTTGATCTGTGCAGGGGATTCCTCGCCGGCAACATACAGGACGGAGCCACTCGATTTGATACTTCCAAACGCTGTCATCAACGTACTCTTTCCTATTCCCGGGGCTCCTGCCACGAGAACGGCGCATCCGCGTACAATGCCTCCACCGAGTACGCGGTCAAACTCTCTGATTCCAGTTGGCGTTCTTATACAATCCTGTTCGCTGATGTCTGTGATCGAAACAGGTTGAGCGGAGTGGTTTGCACCGGTGTCAAACTTTACAGCCACGTCAGGAGACGGGTTTTCACGGATGATTTCTTCCACCAGCGTATTCCATGCGTGACATGCGCTGCACTGACCAAGCCATCGCGGAAAGTCATTTCCGCAATCCTGACAGACGAATATGGATCTTTGTTTGGCCATGCGATGCGTAATATAGAGACGGTTCGTGACATGGCAGTGTCACATGCGAAGTTGGCCAACAAACACGGCTGCCCGCAAACGGGGCGCTTCACAAACGCGGCTGCCCGCAAACGGGGCGCTTCACAAACGCCGCTGCCCACAAACGGGGCATTTCACAAACGCCGCTGCCCACAAACAGAGCCCCGCCACCGTCCCGCGTAACAAAACGATTGAAATGCGATCTTAGACGAGATCTCACACTTCGAGGCATCAAATACATCAGAAGATCGTATTATGATGCCTCTCATACGATGTTGCCGTTCGCCCGGACATGTTTCTGCACTGATCATTTATGCTGCTTTTCCGATATTTGATATATGAGCCTCTCGAGCTGCTCGGGCGGTACGGGCAATTGTTGTTCAGTGCCTTTCTGACGCTTGGAGACGTCAGGTCGTACTGGAAAAATATGATTCACCAGATGGTGAGCATTGGTGTGGACTCTCTACCCATCATTGCGCTGGCCGCAGGTTTTTCAGGGATGGTGACTACCGTGCAAACGGCCTATCAGTTGACTTCTCCACTGATCCCGAAATACATCATTGGTGGAATTGTTGTCCCGACGATGATTCTTGAACTGGCCGCCGTCGTCACGGGATTTATTCTTGCCGGGCGTGTGGGAGCCAGAATAGCCGCAGAAATTGGAACCATGCGTGTCACCGAGCAGATCGATGCGCTGGAGTCCATGGGACTTAATTCGACGGGATACCTGATCGTACCGCGTATTCTCGCTGGAATTCTGATGTTCCCGTGCCTGTATCTGGTTGCCGCTTTTGTCGGAATCGGTGGAGGTGCCGGCGTAGGTCATCTTATGGGCGTGATATCTGTCTCGGAGTTCATGGAGGGTGCGCGTCTTTTTTTTAATCCCTTTGATCCTGTTTTTGGTGTGATAAAATCGGTCGTATTCGGTTTTACAATAACTTCGATCTCGTGTTTTGTCGGGTACAGAACGGTGGGTGGCGCGGAGGGTGTCGGCCGCAGCACGACACAGGCTGCGGTGTACAGTTGCGTGTTTTTATTGGTTGCTGATTTAGTGCTGGCGATAACGCTGCTCTGAGAAGGACTTTCCATGATCCAGATCAAGAACATATATAAACAATTCAGTGGCCGAGTGGTCCTCGACGGCGTCAGCCTCGACGTTCACGAGGGAGAAACGCTTGCGATCATCGGCCGATCCGGATCAGGGAAGAGTGTTTTGATGAAACACATGATCGGTCTGCTCAGTCCGGACGCTGGTCAGGTTTATGTTGACGGCACGGATATCAATGCGATTTCGTACGCTGAACTCAGGAAGATCCGGCGTAACTTCGGGGTGTTATTCCAGGGCGGGGCACTGTTTGATTCGATGAACTCTTTTGACAATGTGGCCTTTCCTCTCCGGACTTTTACGCATAAAACAGAATCGGAAATCGCCTTGGAAGTTCAGACGTGTCTGGCCATGGTCGAACTTCCGGATGTGGGTCCAAAGGTCCCGGCGGAACTGTCCGGGGGTATGCGGAAACGTGTTGCTCTGGCCCGCGCCATTGCCCTGAGACCGAAATACATTTTGTATGATGAACCTACCAGCGGTCTGGATCCGGAAACATCCAACACGATTGATGTGCTGATCAAAGGACTTTCAGATCGGTTGACAGTTACCAGTATCGTTGTAACACACGATATGCATTCTGTACTCAGCATTGCAGATCGAGCCGCTTTCATTCATGACGGACGGATTCACTGGGTGGGTACAATCAAAGAATTACATCGGAGTCAGGATGAGACTCTCCGAGGTTTTGTTAAGGCCAATGAGTATTACATTGGCGACTCCGAAAGATGAGGTTCACTGACGGACCTGGTATTTTTGTAAACGCCTACATCCATGAGGTACGGTGAAATATTCGAGTGAAGTAAAGGTCGGTATCACACTGGTGGTTGCTACCACCATTTTCGTACTGGGGATTCGATACTTCCAGGATCTCCCTCTGTTTGGTTCGACCGACGAGTATGTGGTTGAATTCAACGATGCCGGAGGCCTGATCGCAGGCAATGCCGTGAGAATAAATGGTGTCAGCGTAGGTGGTGTCAAAGATGTTCATTTCAATCCTGCGACGCATAGAGCCCGCGTTCAGTTTCATATAAACGGGGATATTGAGATCCCCGAGGGGTCCTTCGCACATGTGTCGGGTTTTTCTGCCCTGGGGGTAGTAAAACTGGACGTGGTGCTGGGACCCGCGGACGGGGCAGTAATTCCTCCCGGGAGCGAACTGGAAGGACACGAAGCGGGCGATATAATGGCCACTCTTTCGGAAAAAGCGCCACAAATTATGGAGCGAGCGGACAGCGTTTTGGCATCGTTGAATCAGGTCCTGAGGACGACCAATACGATGATGTCTGATCCTTCGTCCAGCATTCAGAGATCACTGGGCTTCGTGGAAAGCATTGTTGCGGGCCTGGACGAATCATTGAAAAGGGATCGGGAGAGTATTTCCAACATTCTGGACAATCTGGAATCTGTGACCTCCAATGTGGACTCACTTACGGGCGAGAGCAAAGATTCACTGGCCGTTCTGCTGGAAAATTTGAACGCGACTGCAAGGCGGATGGATCAGATGCTGGGTTCTGTGGATGATCTGGCCTCCAATCTTGCCGACGTGATTCGAAAAGTGAATGAGGGAGAGGGAACGCTTGGACTTTTCATAAACGATCCGGGCGTATACAAAAACCTGGATTCGACGTTGTTCAATCTGAACGAATTGATTCGGTCGTTCAATGAGGATCCCGGGCGGTTCATGAAAGAAATGCGCCTGATCGACCTGTTTTGAGTCGGGCCCTGATCACGTATTCGCTGTAGAATTAACGAGTTCGATACGATGCCTGATTACAA
>JACZYD010000145.1 GCA_022571255.1 Bacteroidota bacterium | reverse complement strand
TCGATTTTAATCGGGTCGATATCCTGCAGGGTCGCAATGCGAGTTGAACTCGTTATATAACTGCCCTCACTCACATATCGCAGACCAATCACTCCGCTGAATGGAGCCCGGAGTTCTGTTTTGTCGATCTGTGCCTTGATAAGGTCTACGGTGACCCGTTGAATACCCAGATCATTTGCCGATATATCGTATTCGGCCTGGCTCAAGCCCCCTTTTTCGAGTAGAGAATGTTGGCGTTTTTCAATATCCCTGGCAAGGTCCAACCGCAGCTCCGCCGTCCTCAGCTGTGCTTGAAGTTCGCTGTCGTTGATTTTGAGCAACAGGTCGCCCTTGCGCACCGACCGGCCCTCCTCGAAATAGAGAGCGATTATTTTTCCGGACGTTTCGGTCGAAAGCGCAACGATCTCGTTCGGAAGAATGGTACCCGTCGTATAAATATGATCCCGGATCGACTCCGGGATCACGACAAATGTATTTACGGTAAGCCGGGTATCCTGCCCCGGGGCGGCACCGAATCCGGCCGGTCCAAATCCGGCTGGATCCGCCTGCGGTTTGAGCTTCGGCCACAATAACAGGCCAATACCCCCGAGAATCACGGAAGCAATAATTATTCGTTTTGTTACGGGGTTCATATATGATTCAATTCTGAGATTACCTGTCCAGCGATTCGGCCAGCTTCCATTGTCCAGCAGCACGGCCGGCTTCCGTTGTCCAGCGATACGGCCGGCTTCCGTTGTCCAGCGATACGGCCGGCTTCAGTTGTCCAGCGATACGGCCGGGATTTCCGCCTCGCGAACGAGGGCATTGAATAAAGGAACCGCGTAATCGGTAATCGATGTTAACGCTGCAAGTTGCTCGTCGATCTTGGCAACAAGCAGGTCGCGCACCACATAGGCCTGGTCCGTCGGTCTGAAGTCACCGCCCGCAGCAACGCCCCCGACCGCAGCAAGTTTATTATTCAATCGAATCGGGAAATTCAAAGGATCCTGACCCGACTGGTTTTTTGTCTGATAAAGCGTTTCCTCGATCTCTTTTACATCTTCCAATAATTGATCTCCGACGGCCTTTATCGTATCGGCCATCACATGATCATCGGGCATACGATCCATGACAGCTTCAACGGCATCGCGCAGCGACCGGATATTTTTAATTGCCGTGTGCGTCTCCGAAAGTTTATCCCGCACGTCGATCAGAAAATCAAACTGCTCCTGCAGATCGGCAACGCTGGACGAAGATCTTGGATCTTTGTTGATCTTGAAGGAAACTGTTACGGAGTCTTCTCCGACAATCAACCGGACCTGGTAAGTGCCCGGCACAGCACGGGGTCCGCGCACACTTCCGGCCCACATGATCAATCCGTCGAAATCTTCCGCGTCTTCGTAGCGCATGTTCCAGTTGAATTCGTTCATCCCGATATCGAGTGACAAATCATCGTCGCTCGTATAGGATTTAATGATCTTCCCATCCTGTTGCAGAAAACGAAGCGTCGTCTCGCTGCTGTCCGGGGCTTCTGCAAATGAATACCGGATTGTCACGTCGTCAACTCCGCGAACGACCGGGTACGACTTCCACAGCTTGAAGGATGCGTTTTCATCCCCCGCCTGCATCTCGTGCAGCGGCATCAGGTCTTCGAGTATCCAGAAGGCACGGCCCTGGGTTGCCACGACCAGGTCGTGCTCTTTCCATTGCAGGTCGGTAACAGGAACGACAGGCAGATTGAGTTGAAAAGAATTCCAGTGTTCGCCGTCATCAAACGAAATGTACATCCCACTCTCGGTTCCGGCGTACAACAACCCCCGGCGTTGCGGATCCGCCTCTATGGCCCGCGTGAAATGTTCGTCGTCGATCCCATCTGTGATTTTCGACCAGGATTCTCCGTAGTCTGTGGTTTTATACAGATACGGCTCAAAATCATCTGATTTGTAGCGCGTACCGGCAACGTATAACCCGCCAGGTTCGAATGGATTGACCACCATGTCGTTGATCATCATCCACTCGGGCATCATGTCGGTCGGCGGACTCACATTTTTCCATGATCCACCCGCGTCGCGCGTAATGTGTATCAGACCGTCATCCGAACCCGTCCAGATCACACCGGGTTCTTCGCCTTCTATAAACGTAAAAATGGTACCGTAATATTCGATACTCGTATTGTCCTGGGTGATCAGGCCTCCGGACGATCCAAGCGTGGACGGATCGTTACGCGTCAGGTCTCCACTGATCGCCTCCCACGATTGGCCTTCATTCGTTGTCTTGAACAATACCTGCGCGGCCGTATACAACACATTCGAATCGTGACGTGAAAACCGGATGGGAAAATTCCACTGGAATCGATATTTATAATCTTCTGCTCCGTGTCCCATCGGGTTGTCGGGCCAGACGGTAATCGTGCGGCGCTCACCGGTTCGATGATCAACACGCGTCAGAAATCCGTCATACGATCCTCCATAAACGATGTCCGGATCGTCGGGATGCGGAGCGATCCAAGCGCTTTCGCCGCCGGCCGTGGGTTCCCACTCTCTTGTATTACGTCCGTCCGACGTGTGCAGGATACGCACGGTCGAATTGTCCTGTTGACCGCCGTAAATCCTGTACGGAAAGTTGTTGTCCGTCGTGACGCGATAGAACTGCGCCGTGGGCTGGTTGTCGTCGTACCGCGACCAGTTTTCTCCGGCGTCGTACGTCACCTGCCCGCCGCCGTCGTCTCCGATAATCATACGTTGCGCGTTATCCGGATCGATCCAAAGGTCGTGATGATCGCCGTGGGGTGTGCTGATGCGTTCAAACGTTTTGCCTCCGTCACGCGAGCGCCAGAATCCCACATTCAGGACATAAACGATGTCTTCGTTTTCTGTATCCGCGTAGATTCGCGTATAATACCAGGCCCGCTGCCGCAGATTCCTGTCATCGTTGACACGCGTCCAATCCTCTCCCCCATTTTCGGAGCGGTAGACGCCGCCTTTTTCAGCTTCGATAATCACCCAGACCCGTTCGGAATTCACAGGCGAAACGGTAATGCCGCTGATGCCGAGCGCTCCCTTCGGCAGGCCGTTGTCCTGATGGGTCAGTTCACTCCATGTATTTCCTCCGTCTGTCGATTTCCACAATGAACTGCCCGGCCCACCGCTGTTGAGGCTGTACGGGGTTCGATCCACATTCCAGAAAGATGCGTACAAGATGCGCGGATTGCCCGGATCCATATTCAGATCAATGGCTCCTGCTTCGTTGCTCACAAAATGAATTCGCTCCCAGGTTTCGCCGCCATCGTTTGAGCGATAAATACCGCGCTCTTCGCTGGGACCAAACAAATGACCGAGAACGGCGGCGTAAACCAGATCCGGGTTCTTCGGATGAATGCGAATTCGAGGGATATGCCGTGAGTCCGTCAGACCGATGGACCGCCAAGTCTTACCGGCATCCTCGGACTTCCACATACCGTATCCGTGAGACACATTGCCTCTTAAGGTCTTTTCGCCTCCACCCACGTAAATCACATTCGGATCCCACTCACTGACCGCAACAGCTCCGATCGAGCCTCCAAAATAATCGTCGGAAAGATTGTCCCAGGATTGCCCGCCATCTTCCGTTCTCCAAACGCCGCCGCCCGTGGTCCCCATATAAAATGTCAGATTATTGCCCCGAACACCCGTAACGGCGGCCGAGCGACCACCCCGGTACGGACCAACCAGACGGTATTCGAGACCATCGTACAATGCCGGGTCCATGGTCTGGGACACAGCGGGAGCAGGATGGGTCACGGATGCTGCGAAAAGGAATAAAATGGAAGAAAAACAACCTTTGATCTGTTTCATGGGCTTGAAAATGTCGCTCGGTGTAATGATATAACGATGGATAACAGCAGCCCTGAAGGTAAATAATCAAACGCCACACACCAATATGTGTATCAGGGCCTGTTGACACTATCTGGAAGCGTCCTGCAGTGTTCTGTGAACGGGCACGGATTGACCTCCATTCATGTAAGAAGCAGGGGGAAATCGCGCCCTTCGGAGACATTCAGGAATCCGCGACGTTCAAGAGATTCTGTTCGAACATCGTAACAAATTACGGTGCAATAAACGAGTATACCTTGTTCTCCATGTATTCTGCCGCGATCGACATATTATCGTTCCTGCGAACAAGACTCAACACTTTCCGTCATTGTCCGCTTTTCGTTGGACTGGTAATTTTCCTCTTCTCAGCCGGTTGCGACTCTTTGAATCCCGATGATCTGGTCGACCTTGATTTTCGCGGGGAATGGTTGCTCATCGCTCAGCATCAGGCAGAGCCCGAGCTTTCTATCCGGTACACGTTCCTGTTGACAGAGAATGTCGATCATACAATTACGGCTTCTGCGCTGCAGTACATACTCGATATTCCGTTGTGGGATAGTCCGATCGAAGTAGCGGGACGCATTCAGTACGGCGATGACACATTGCGACTGGAATTCAATTTCCCCAACACCGGGTTGGGTCCGGAAATCGTAATGGCTACTTTTTCACGCGTCAGAGTAGATTTGTCCGTCGTAGCAGTATCCGCAGAGCACTATAGCGGAAAAGCAGTTGGCCTGCTTATTCCTCGAGGAGGTGTAATTCCTTACGAAACGGACATTCTTACCATGGAACAGATCCGGTGATATCCCTGCTTTGACGCCGCAGGGGTGTAACCCGGACCGCGGTGCCGCGCCCTCGCGCGATCTTTGTGCTCCGTGATGGCGAATACAAAGTAACCGTCGAAGGCGCAAACTGGCTGAGGCGCTGGCCAGTTCAGCAATGAATTCCGGAACAGATGCGCCAGCAGGCGAATACGGTGCTTGGGGGAGGGGGGGAGGGATCTTTCGGAATCCGGATAATATGCAACCGCCCGTAATATGCAACCGCCCGTAATTTTTCAGACGGGGAAAACGTCCGTCCGGGCGTGAACTTCGGACAAGCGTCGTGCTGCGGATCAGATGTGATAGTTTCTGAGCGTGTATGTGAAACTCAGCATCACGTAACGACCGAGGGTATTCGAAGAATTATCCTCGATATAGAACTCGTTGACCGTGCGTCCCTGATTGATCGACCGATTCAAAATATCGGCGACACCCAGCTTCAACTCTCCGCCATTACCGCGCAGGAATTTGTAACCGAATCCGGCACTCCAAATGGGTGCTGTTTCTCCGATGGTGGTCACTTCCCCGGTATAGTAGCGGTAGTTTATCGTGCTGTTCAGAACAATCCGGGGGGTCGGCATCACGTTCAGTCGCAGGCCAATACGGTGGTCGGCAAAATCAGAGTCTTGCTCGGGATACAGCGTGTTTCGAACAATATTATAGTTGAGATTATAAGTGAGCGTAAAATCAACGGACGGGCTGATATTGCTTCCGACCACCGTACCGCCCGTAATCGTGTGAACGGCAGACATATTGTTGATCCCGTTGATCAGGCCAGGCGTATTTGAGTAGGTATAGCCCGCATTCAGGTTCACATTGCTCTTGATCAAACCGACCGGAAGTCCATAGGAAAAAAACGATCTTACATTCCACTGCCCGTCGAGATTCACCGGTCTTGTGAACTGCGATCCCTCCTGAAAAACGACTCCACCTTCCAGAATTTCGTCCTGTTCGGCGATGAAGGTTTCGCTCCCGATATAGTTCTGACTGCGCAGAGCACTCAGAAACGCGATGAAAACGGTCCCCTTCTCCACATTGGATATGTTGTACCTGGCCACGAGACTATGAGAACGACTCTGTTCGAGCGCTGAATTCCCACTGGAAAGCTGCAACGGGTTGGTATTGTCGATCACGTCCTGAAGCTGAGTGACGGAAGGGTCCGACGTCGACGAACGGTAAAAAAGTCGAAGATTGTTTGACCTCGAAAACCGGTATTGAAAATTTACCTGCGGAAGCAGACTCTTGAACGTTTTGTCAAGGTCCGTCAGAGTGGGCAACGTCTGGTCTCCGGAAAGTTGTACCGACTGAAAATCAAGCCCTATGGATGCAACAATTTTGCCTTTTCTGAAATTGTACGACGCCCCGGCACGTTGTGTGTTTACCGTGCTATGGATTTCGCTGGAGAGCAGCGGATTGTCCACCGAATACTCATTCGTGGAATCGTCGAGTCCTCTGACGATCCTGTCGGAATCACTCCTGGACCAGGAAGGGCGGTATCTGAGTTGAAGCTGGCCGAATGATCCGATCGGTTCCGTATACGTGACGGACGGCGCGACGGTGAATCCCTCTGTGGCGTCTCTGGTTCTCTGATCTATGATCTCCGTAGAATCAGGCGTATCTGCAAAGCTGTTCTCTGAAAACAGAAAACTGTCTCCCGACCGATCGTTGATCCCGCTTGCCACGTTGATCGACAGTGTTCGACCGGTCTTTGAGAACCGGTGCCGAAACAGGAGATTCCCGGACCCAGTAAAACCGGAGTTGCCCGAGAAGAAATCGTTTGATGTAGCACTCAGAAAATATCCGTCAGGTCTCGTGTTGAGACCAAAAAGGAAGCTCTCTGCGCTGTTTTTCTGTGTGCTGATGCGGGGGGTGAAAATAATGGAATTATTTTCGTCGATGGTGTGTGTCAATCGCAACGTAAAGCGATGATTGGTATTGTCGCTCACCGCATCGTTGGACTCATTGTATATCTGAGCGTTGGAATCCGTTAAAAAATATGTGCGATCAACCAGTGAAAAAGTCTCATTCCCCGCTTGATTAAAAAAATAACTGCCGGTTACAGCCGTATTCGTTCCCCATTGATCGATATAGTTCAGACCGATGGCGTTCGTGTTGTTGATGCCACCCTGGTTGCCGATCAGAAAATTACTGGGATTTGAACTGAGGCCGCGCGCTCCCGCGCCCGTACCCGCGCCACCTGCACCTCCCGGCCTCGCGCCGCCGCCGCGTCCTCCACCACCTCCACGTCCACCGCCACCTCCACGTCCGCCACCTCCACGTCCGCCGCCGCCAATCCGGGCACCTCGTCCCCCTGCACTTCCCCG
>JACZYD010000144.1 GCA_022571255.1 Bacteroidota bacterium | reverse complement strand
TGCTCAGGCAACGAGCCTCGCGTGATCAGGCGATGTTTCCTCACATCAATCACCCAAATTTCGGTTGGGCAGTAACCGCTGAAGACCTTGCGCGGCTGGAAGGGGAAAGGTTCATTGAGGTGTACAACGGTCATCCGGCGGTACGCAACGACGGCGATTCCCTGCATACAAGCGTTGAGATGATGTGGGACATTGCCAATTCACTCCGAATTGCTGAAGGTCGCCCACTCCTTTTCGGGCTCGCCGTGGATGACGCACATAATTTCCACGAGTTGGCTCGGGATCGAAGTAATCCGGGCCGGGGATGGATTTTCGTTCAGGCAGACTCTTTGTCTGCAGAAGATATCATAACAAATATGGAGGCCGGCCGTTTTTATGCGTCATCAGGGGTGGAGCTGAAGCAAATAGAGAGAAATGAGCTGGGAATTTCTTTGCGCATAGCGGTAGAAGAGGGCGTGACGTACAGGACAGAGTTTATCGGGACGCGGCAGCAGGAGGGAAGTGGCAGCGAAAATATGGAGGACTCGCCCGGGATAGAGGTAGGCGTGATATTCAGCGTGGTCGAAGGAGCCGCCGCCAGCTATGAATTCCGGGGCGACGAACTCTTTGTGAGGGCGCGTGTAGTCTCGTCTGTCTTGAAGGAGAACCCGTACAGTGAAGGGGAATACGAACAAGCCTGGATACAGCCCGTAACGCGACGGTGATCGTTCAGTTTTGCCCCGGATTTCGCTCACGGACAAAAATCCACTTGTGCGGGGCCAAGAGTAAATTGATCACCGTATACTCCAGACCATCAGCAAGGATATAGACGTTGTCGAGCGCTGCGGCTGCTGTCGCTGCTGTTGATGTCGCTGTTGATAAAATGCTCAATTACCATGAATTAGCAATGGCGAAATAAATAAATACTATATAATAGTAATGATACCAGGACCTGAGTGAATGACCCTGAAAAATTCAGGATCCATTCAGAGCGCGACGATCTCTTCCTCGTCAAAGTACCGCTCTCCAACGGGTCCAGTACGCATGCTGACCCTATCTTGAAAAAAACGATTGGCCGAGGACGGGCCAAGGACGAGGCCATCAAGAATGTTTGCCGGTAATCGGCCAATATCACGAGTCGATAGGCCCGGTAGTATCGTCTGCTCCAACTGCTGAAAACCATTCGCATTTTCCTGTCAAGCTCATCGTTCCACCATTCGTTTGAGAAGTTCAACTGACATTCAATTTGCCCGCTCTAAGAACACATCGTTACTCATGAGTAAAACAGTCTGAATCGTGGTGTGGCATACATGTCGGCAATCATGGAGGTTTTTTTGAGAAGAACACGCAAGTCAACAAATGAGACCGTTGCGGCTTTCCGTGACGATCGATTCCGGGTGCTCCGGAAAACAGCCCTGCCGATCATCGTGGGGCTGTCGTTTCTGGTTGTCCCGGCGGCTTACGCCTTGCAGAGCATAGTTCTCGATGATTTTGAATCGTACGAGGAGGGCGGAGTACCGTCGAAGTGGGAGAGCAACAACGGCAAGACGCTTTTTCCGATCACACCTGCGCTCATGAATGATTCGGAAAGTTTTTTCATCCGGGAAGAGAACGGAAATAAATTTGTCCGTGCAATCACCGTTGACAATGCATTTCGCATGATCCTGACGAACGGAAATCAATTCGAGTGGAGACTGCCCGATCATCCCCGCATTTCATGGGACTGGCGGGCAATCGAGCTTCCGGAAGGTGCGCGCGAGGACACGGGCAAGAAGAACGATACGGGAGGAGCGGTCTATGTGGTGTTTTCGAAAGATTTTATCGGAAGACCACGGATTATCAAGTACACGTACAGTTCAACCCTCCCGTTCGGGACGACTAAATCGTATGGACAGCTGAAAGTCCTGGTAATCGCTTCCGCAATGGATGGAATCGGCGAGTGGCAGCATGTGGAACGCGATCTGTATGCGGATTACCAGCGCTTGTTTGGTAAAACGCCCCCTGATGAGCCCTTGGCTATCTTTCTCTGGAGTGATTCAGATACGATGCATGATCGGGCCACCGTGGACTTTGACAATATCGCACTCCTCGGGCAAACAGGGGTCGAATAGCAGCCGCGGAACACTGGCGCAAGACCCGCGCAGCAGTGACCCGCCCAGCAGTGGCGCAGGCGCCCCGCAGCACTGGCGCAGGAGCCAGCCGAGGGTCGAACAGGACCCGCGCAGCACTGGCGCAGGCGCCCCGCAGGCCGCATCGAGCGTTACTCGTCAGCTCCATTCCGAGGTCCCGATTCAAAAAAACGCGACAGATACCTTGTTTCAATATATCTTTGCCCGTGTTTTGCACAAACGATCCTTCAGTTCCGACTCTTCGGGACGCTGCACGTAAACCCGATTCATGGAAGAGCGACACGAGGAAATCCATCCGGAGATTCAGGTACAGACCGAATTAAGCCGCGACCTGGGCCTGACAACCGCTCTGGCGATCGGGATCGGTACGATGATCGCCGCGGGAATATTTACGCTGTCCGGCCTGGCGGTGCGCAATGTGGGATCAGCCGCGATCGTGGCCTTCCTTATGGCTGCCATTGTTGCGCTGTTTACGGCGCTTACGTATTGTGAGTTCGCGTCAATCTATCCCCGGTCCGGCGAAGGATATCTGTACGCACGAAAAACCTTTCCCGCTCCTGTCGCCTACTTCGTCGGCTGGGCATTGATACTGGGTTATACGTCGTCGTGTGCGTTCTACATTGCAAGTTTATCCAGCTATTTTTTCGAGTTTATCTGGGAATCGCCCGTTGAATCGGCGGTCGGAGTCGCGCTTCTGGTGGGTCTGACGCTTCTCAACATCAAGGGCACCAAGGAAAGCGGAACTTTCCAGGTCGTTATTACCACAGGCAAGGTAATCATGTTGATCTGGTTTATCAGCGCAGGATTGGGCCGCGTGGATACCGGAGAGTTGATCGAAAAATTCAGTACTGATATTGCGCTGATCGGCAGCACCGCCGGATTGGTGTTTATCACTTTTTTTGGATTCTCTGCAATTGCAGCGACCGCCGGTGAGGTGAAAAACCCCGAAAAGACTATTCCACGGGCCATATTTATCTCCATGGGTGTGGTAACGCTGCTCTACAGCCTCGTCATCATCGTTGTAGTCGCTGCCGGATTGACGGAATACACGGAAGCGGCGATGGGGATTGCCGCAGAGAAATTTCTGGGACCCATCGGTGGTATGGTGATCGTCGGCGGGGCAATTCTTTCGATGATCTCGGCTTCAAACGCTTCCATTATGGCGGGGTCCAGAGTCACCCTCGCGATGAGCCGCCTCGGGCATTTGCCTGCGGCCTTTGGTACGATCAATCCGAGTACACGTACTCCGGTTGTTGCTGTGATGCTGATCGGTGGAACCACCATCATTTTTGCGGTAAGCCTTCCGCTCGAGCACCTCGCCCATTTCGCGGACACCGTACTGTTGCTCGTCTTGATTTTCGTCAACGCAGCCCTGATAGTTCACCGGAAGCAAAATCCGGATATGGAGCGTCCGTTCAAAGTGCCCTTCGTACCGCTGCTACCGGCCCTCGGGATCGCAGCAAATCTGTATCTGTTGAGCCAGATAGTGCACCATATCGTGCCTGTGGCCATGGCAGTTTTTTCTCTCGCTCTCGGTGTTGTTGCGTATCTGATCTGGAAGGGAACGCAGGCTGATGAATCAGCGCTGCCCGGCGAGCCCTCTCGTGTTGCAGAAGGGCGATATGCGGTGAAAGAAGGGCAGTTCCGCGTGCTGGTTCCTCTGGCAAATCCGGCTACCGTTACTCGATTGATTCAGCTGGCAGCCGCCGTAGCGTCTGAACGTGAGGGCGAAATTGTTGCCTTGCGCGTATCCGTCGTTCCGGACCAGATATCGCCGTCGGAATATGACCTTCAGATTGATCGGGAGAGAGAAATTCTGGAACATGCTCACGCAGAAGCCGAGAAACACGGGCTGCCTTTAACGTCACTCGTGCGTGTCGGGCACAGTGCTGCGCGTGCCATTCTTGAAACGGCAAGGGAACGGCAATGTGACCTGATCCTGATGGGCTGGAAAGGATACACCGCAACGGCTCAGAAAATATTGGGTGAAATCACGGATGCGGTTGTGGCTCACGCCCGGCGCGATATCATGCTTGCCAAACTTACCGGTGATCAGCCGCTTAGGAATTTTCTTTTACCGACGGCCGGAGGCACCCATCCGCGCCGCGCGGAGGAATATATTGCTTCCGTGGCCAGGTATTTTGACGGCACACTCACCGTATGCAGCGTCGCGGCGCCTGATTCCACACAAGAGAAGATGTCCGAAATAGAAAATGAGCTGGAAGAAGCAGAGGGAAGGATCACGGCCCAGAAACCGGTCAGGGTAAACAGTAAAATTATTCTGGATACGTCTATCGTAAACGGTATTGTCGGAGAGGCGAATGGGTATGATGCCGTTGTCGTAGGTGCTTCACGCGACAAGATGTACAAACAGATTCTGTTCGGAAATATTCCGGAATCCATTGCCAGACGCACGGAGGTGCCGGTGATTCTTGTCAGGCAATACGAAGCAGTCAAAGATCTGATCGGGCGCGTCATGGAGGCGTAAGCTGCTGCGCATGGCGCTCTGGAATGGGATATTCCCGTATTTACTCCGGTCAGACGGTGAATGATCACACGACACTTGTCGGCCGACACGAAAGCGCTTTTTATTGTACGTCACTCAAAGAACAGACAGACATATGATCTCACTGATTGAACTGGCCAATTTGTCATCCATTCTTGCCCTCAAGGCGGAATACCTGCAACGCCTGGTCGCGCCCATGGATGGCATGTGGGATATAGGGTTTACGAATCCAGCACCGCACTGGGAGATCAGAATGGACGGAGAACAAGCCGGCTATTACGCGGCAAATGATGAAGGAACGCTTCTGCAATTTCATGTACGGTCGTCGTTTGAAAAACACGGACAGGCCCTGTTCAGCCATGTCATTGCCCAGGGTTCCATGAAACAAGCGGTCGTGAGTACGATCGACCCGTTCTTTCTTTCGCTGTGTCTTGATGTGCAAAAGAAAGTGACGGTCCACACGATCCAGTATGAAGTGCACACAGAGGTTCTTCCTGACCATCCGGACGCTGCCGGACTGGATTTTGCCTGGTAGATGCATCTGAATTGGAACGCACGACAGCTTTTCAACAAGCGTGCCTTGGTGGTGAAGAAGACCTGAGTGGCTGGCTCCGAGGATACTCCGCGAATCTTATCAAAAGAAAAGAGCTTTTTGTTCTTTGTCGGGGTGACGAATGGTTGGGGCTTGGCGAGTGCCGAAAGAGTGATGCGCAGGAGGGTATTACCGATCTGGGGATGATGGTGAATCCGGCCTTCCGTGGACGCGGCTGGGCAGTCTATATACTCACTCGCCTGAGTGCTCTATGTCGGGACAACGGTCAACACGCCATTTGCTCGACAACCGTTGAAAATATCGGGGCACAAAAAGCGATGGAGCGATCGGGATTTGTGAGCCGCAATCGCATCATGAACGTATTGTTTTGACCGGTTCTGTGCCCGCTGTTGATGAATTTCTTCGGACTCTACATACGTGAAAGAGTAACAGGATGGTTTTCGTTCTGGAAAAACAATCGGCAGGTGGCCGACAGTTTGTTTGCTTCTTCTCCGGCTCTGTACAATTGTTGTATTTATTTGGGATGCAAAGCACGATTGTACACGGTGCGTACAACAATTCGCAATCAGGCAGAAGGCACACGGCTGTGAAGAGCAAGACCAACATAATCTGCTCAAGAGCAACGGCGTAAGGTCATGATCGGTTTGCGGGGGTTGTTATCCTCCGTCTTTTATCTGTCCAACCTGTATCCCTGCTGCGCTGAATATTCTCGCTCTGCTGATTTTCAGTTGTTTTCGCTGGCAATCCAGTGGAAACCTGCAGTAAAAACAAGATAACAAGAGGGCGAAAAACTGGTACTCATCGGGATGGCAGTCTGGCGAGTCAGGGGAACAATGACTTACTTCCTGTAACAGCGTTTGTATCTTCCGCGACGTTTTGTTTTTCACAGACTGAAGAATGAGATCATGTTGATTCTCAGAAAACTATTTTATAGTAATCGCGGAAATCAAATCGTTCGACACATCGTCACCCCATGTAAAGCGCTCGTTCCTGAGCGCTTCCATTTTCCTGTATCCGGAAAGATTCGAATTGTGATTCCCGGATTCGAGCCACTTGTTTTCCACGTGAATCCAACCTGTTATCTTGGGAAAGTGCTCTTCTGGGACGGCATTTCGGGATTCGAGACCAGTGTACACCATGTATTCAAATACCTGATGGAACGAGCCGGTACATTCGTCGACGTCGGGGCAAATATCGGATTTTACTCACTTTTAGCCTTTCGATACAATCCCAAAGCAACGATTGTCAGTTTCGAGCCGCTCCCGGCCGGATTCAAATATTTGCAGGCGAATATAGATCAGAATGCAGCTTTCACGATCGAAGCCAGGCAGATCGCGTTGTCCGATACGTCTGAGACCACCACATTCTTCTATTCGCTCAACCCTAAGTTTGCCGTTCGTCCAGGATCAACTGACCAGCACAGGGAGTCTCGATATGCAACAGGCCAATCGGACGGCACGCCTCAAAGATGTCCGTGTTGCACAAATGACACTGGACAATTTCGTCGAGGAATTCAATACCGGGCAAATTGATTTGATAAAGCTGGATACGGAAGCGACGGAACACCTGGTCCTTGACGGAGCCGTTTCAACGATTCAGAAACATCGTCCCATCATTCTGTGTGAAATTCTTCCGGGCAAAGTAGAAAGCGAAATCCAGTCACGAATTGATTCTTTCGGATACCTGGCTTTCAAAATTACAGATTCAGGCTTGATCGAAGTGCAAGACCTGAGACACGACATGTCGGTACAAATGATCACCTTTTTTGTCCGCCAGAGAAGCAATCGATGATCCAGGATTTAATGCATGGTACTTCCGGTATGTGTTCCGTCGGTTGACATCAGGGAGGTCAAGTCAGATTGATTCAGATCTGCCCGTGGACCATTGTTTATAAAGGAAGATGCTGTCGAGTGCAATTGTTGAGATTGACCGAGATCGTTTGGAAAAAAGTGCGGAGGCCACGAAGAGGAGATCGCTCAGTCTCGACGAATGGTACCCAGAGAGGCTGTTTTTAACACGTGGCCGCTATCTCTCAATCAGAAGGATTGGGATTCGAGTCCAACCGCAAAGTTTACCGACTAC
>JACZYD010000143.1 GCA_022571255.1 Bacteroidota bacterium | reverse complement strand
ATGCGGATGGGCCGACTGCAGAGATAATAGAAGTGAAGCCCACAATTCGGACAGGGTTTTACGTCGATTTGATTGCGTTGATCACGCTGCTACGGCTTGCATTTTGCATTCGTAATATGGTTCGTCTGGTGTCCGTTCTCCCAGCGACTGACGTTTTCGTAGCAGGTACGAATAGATCGTGTGATTGATCATCGTCTCGTGCTCAGGTACTGGCCGCAACCGTGCGACTTGGATAAAATCAACCGTCATCGTATCGACGGATCAGCGGCGGTCACGACGTGCTGAAAATTTGTGATGACGTTCAGCGTATTTGCCGTTGTTGCCGTTTCCACGCTTCTGGCCATGTAAAACACACCTCGATCGTCATCGACCGCCCATCCGGTTCCGGGTAGATCTACGAAATCACCGCTGAAAAGAAGTTCCTGATCGTATCGCGTTGATTCTCCGGCCCGGCTCACTCGAACCTTGTATACCTCTCTGACATTGTGAAAGAAAATATGTGTTCCATCTGCGGACCAGACAGGGTCCTCGCCCGCGACCGCGGACAATCGAATACGTGGTGCGTCCGGGATGTTCTGGCTCACGTACACATTCGAAAAGCCGGACTCGAACGAAACGTAGGCGACACTCGATCCATCAGGAGAAAACGCGGAATCCCATTCGAAGTACGGTGAAGATCCGATCGTGTAAGAGGCATCCGTCGAATCGAGTGAAACGGCACTGATTTCTCCGTTCAATCCCGGGACGTCGTGCGCGATAAGAATCCATTTGTTATCAGGAGATACAGATTCCGGCTCAAACCAACTTAATACGGTTATTCGTCGTTCCACATCCATCATTGCAGGCGCACCCGACGACAGGACTGACTTCGCGTAGACGCGCCAGGCCCCGGTCCTGTCCGAGTTGAAATACAGAGTCTCTCCGTCAGGGCTCCACACGGGGTTGTAGTTGTTTCCATCAAAGGTAAACCGCTCTGGTTCCCGGCCGCCAACGAGGTCGTACATCCATATATTCCATTTGTTTGTGTACACGCAAATGGCCAACAACGAATTGTCTGGCGAAAGTCGCATCTCGCCATAAATCAGTGGCTCAAACGGTAGTTCTTTAACTTCTCCGTCCAGAGAAACCGACAATAATTGAGCCACGCGGACTTCACCGCCTTGCACATACACAAGGGTTCCGGTATCAGAAACCCGGTACTGACTGACAAGTGCGAGCGCTTCCTGGCGGACTTCGGAAAGAACCGAAAATGGAACCCCCGTTACCTCCAGACTGGCTTTATCAAACGATACTGCCAGGAGGTCCGATCCCCGGGTATAAAGAACATAGCCGCTGGAGACAAAGGAAGGGCTGGTAATTTCCATCAAGCTCCCGCCGATGGCAAGTGTTTTCATGGTCCCTGTGCTGAGCGACACGACAGCCAACGAGTCGTCGGCAATCGTTAACAAGTGATCAGATCCGGGAATCGGAGACAGGGTTCTGTGATACCCCTCTCTAACGAGCAATCTGTCTCCGTTTTCCGGCGATACCCGGATGATCGAACCAATTTCGCTGTCTATGAAAATGATATCTCCGGACTCATGCCAGATTGCACTTCCGGGGATTCGTACGTCCGTCAACGGGCGAACTGCCCCACCGTCAACAGGGACAACTTTTAACTGGTTGTCCGCAAAAAAACCCAGATGTGACGCATCGGGTGAAAAAAACGGGGAATAGGCCCCATCCGTTCCGCTGATGACTTTGAATTCGTACGAATCCATGGCCCGTACGGCGATTTGTGTTCCGCCCGACGGCATTTCAACGTCGTAGGCAAGCCATTGTCCATCTCTGGACAGATCAAACGCTTTCCGACCGGTGTAATACGGGGAAGATCCAATGAGGGCAACGGGTAACCCATCCGGAAGAACGATGCTCGTCCTTGTCGATATTCCGGGGACCGGTAGCCCGGGCGATGCGAACAACCACCATCCAGACATTATTCCCAGGACAACCGCTGCCGTCAGCAAGGCAAAGCCCGAAGGGCTGAATATCTGCCGGTTCGCACTTTGATGAACCGGCTTAACCGCCTCTGAGCTCGATCGCGGTCCATGTTTCGGGCCAGGTTTCGGGCCATGTTGGGACCCGGAAACCACGCCGATTCTCGTTGAACCGGATGGCTGCTGAATTCTCAGATCAGCCTGGATGGCTTCCAGATCAATGATCAGGTCGTCTGCGTTCTGATAACGCAGTTCCGGCTGCTTTTTGAGACACTTACCGACGATGCGCTCAAGCTCCATAGGCACACCCGTCCGGAGCGCGGTGAGGGGCTCCGGATCTTCATTGAGGATGCTGTAAATGAGAGCCTGTTCATAGCCGCCGCCGAAGGGTGCCCGCCCGGCAATCATTTCATAAAGCACTGCCCCGAGCGACCAGATGTCGGTTCGCGCAAACACCTGTTCACCCCGCGTCTGCTCGGGACTCATGTAGGCGACCGTCCCCAGGGTCGAGCCCATCCGCGTAAGCTTCGTTGAAGCCGCGGTCTGGGCCAGGCCAAAGTCCAAGATTTTCGCTGTCCCGTCTTCATCGAGCATGATGTTGGCGGCCTTGATGTCGCGGTGCACGATGTCCTTCCTGTGGGCCGCGCCAAGGCCCGACGCCACGGCACTCGCTATCCGGACCGCTTCATCGAGTTTCAGGGGGCCTTTCGAGACACGTGCCTCAAGCGTCTCCCCTTCGATATATTCCATCGCAATAAACGGGCTGGGTTCCGTACCGTGAGGTGCATCCTACGCGACCGCTTCGTCGACGGCACGAATAATGGCGATGTTCGGGTGCGTCAGCGCAGCCGCCGCCTTGGCCTCGCGGTAAAATCTCGCCCGATCATCGTCTGAGGCCAGGGCGGCTGACGGCAGCACCTTGATCGCTACCTGTCGGTCGAGTTTTGTGTCCGTGGCCAGGTACACGATTCCCATCCCGCCCCGCCCGAGCTCGGACTCTATGAGATAATGCGATAAGTGTTTGCCAGTCATGCTCCTGCGCGCCACGGTGCAACCTGATTTCGCTCTAAGAAAAGGGGTTTCGTCCGGAAATCCAACGGATGAGGGTAAATGCTGACGTCAACCCAGAGCAATATCCTTCCCGAACTGCGTGCCCTCAGTCCTCACAATCTCTCGAAGTCGGGCCTCGTGCTCAGGATTCTCCGAGAGAGCGAGCAATACTTCAAGTTCGGAATAGACCAGATCCCAGTCGACGCCCGGACCGCTGCGCTGCACGATCCTCCTTATATCCGCCCAGTCCTGATCGCGTCCGGCAACCGTTTTCATAATGGTTAGGTCCTCCGCTGAGCAGCACCGAAGGGGATCCGCCACCTCAAAATCGACATCAACGGCCCGCTCCATCACGCGCGATTCATAGGGCGTAAATCCGAGGGATATATCCACTTCGATCCCGCCCGGTTCAGTCCCGAGAAACATACGCGCGGTGGCGGCCATACCTCCTACATCCTCTATGCGCGGAGTCAGGACGACGCTCAATTTTTCCACCATGTCCATTTCCTCTCCCAGCGGACAAGGAATCATCAGATCGATGTCCTGAGTGATCCTCACCTCACCCCATCGCTGCAAGGCAAGACCACCGATAAAGCAGAATTTAATCCCGACGGCCTTGAGCACCCGTTGAAGCCAGACTGCCGTCGTGAAGATTTTCTCATTCGGCTCACCGACGGACCATACGATACTGAGTGACTGGATCCACTGCTCATGCGTTAACGTGCGGAGTTTTCTCGCACGCAGGTCGGCCATGATTTTATAACCACGCTTCCGTATTTGCCATGCTTCTTTAGGATCCATGTCTGAATATAGAGCCAGATCGCGGCAATTCGTCACACCCGGTCAGGCGCAGAATCCCATGCCGCCCCGCCCAAGCTCAGATTCGATCAAGTAGTGCGATAAGTGTTTGCCGATCAGGGTTGTGTGTGCCTCGGCACGACATGGCGCATCATAGTGCAACGCAATTCGACTCTAATAAACGAGGCTGATGCCTGAAGTTCAAATTCACAAATATTGTCAGGTGACAGGAAGCGAAGTTTTGACTCTATAGCTACGAATCTGGCTGGGAATTCGTTGTCGATTTCTTGAATCCGCTTCACTTAATAAGTATTATCTGATGAGATCAGATTAATATAATTAATTATATCTTATATTATACCGATTTGATTATCACGTATTACTTATTATCAGCGATTTTGAACCGCAATTCAATGATGAACGACTTCAAGCGACTGACGTGTGATCAGCTGGAGCAGAAGATATCGGTATTCCGCATTTCGTCCGATCATGATGTACCCCGCGGCGGGTGGGCCAAGGCGATTCGGAACGCTCTCGGCATGACCGCGGCCGCGTTGGCCGGCCGAATGGGCATCACTCAGTCCGCAGTGAGCCAGCTCGAATCTAGCGAAGCTTCGGAAGGTATCTCCCTGTCCTCTCTCCGGCGAATGGCTGCTGCACTGGAGTGCAAACTGGTGTACGCCCTTGTTCCGCAGACAACTCTCGATTCTATCCGTTGTGAGCAGGCTGTCAAACGCGCATCTCATCTCGTACAATCTGTTTCCACATCCATGCAGTTAGAAGATCAGAACATATCTGAGCCGGAACGGAAGCGGCAAATCGAGGCACTGGTCCAACGTTTACTGGAGCGGCCCGATGCTGGATTTTGGGATGAATCATGAAATTCGTATATCCGGATGGCGCATCTCTAATTGACGCCGACGAAGTAGAGGCACTTTTACCTGAACATATTACGACCCAGCGCGAACTGAATGCATGGGAGAGTCTCAACATATTGCAGGCATCCCGATGGGGACTCTCCCGAAAGCGAGTAGACCATTTATCATCGGAGTTCGTTCGCGTGCTTCATCGCCAGATGTTCAACAAGACCTGGGCATGGGCCGGCACGTATCGCAAGAGCGACAAAAACCTCGGCGTGCCGTGGCGGACCGTAGCGACAGAGGTGTTTAAGGCCATCGGCGATGCCCGGTATTGGTTGGATGAAGCCGTCTACGACGGGACAGAGTCTGCGCTGCGTTTGCACTACCGGATGGTTGTGATCCACCCATTTGTGAATGGTAATGGTCGACATGCCCGGCTGTTGGCAGATATTCTTCTCTTCAATCTCGATCATTCTCCCATTCGCTGGGGAGGAACGGAGCTGGATTCAGTCAGCGAGAAACGATCGAGATATCTCACCGCTCTACGTGCGGCGGACCGCGGCGACTTCGCACCACTACTTTCCTACCGATCCGGCTAACATATCTGTCGCCCCGTACACAATGCCCATCCCGCTGCGCCCGAGCTCGGATTCAATGGGATAAGTGCTTGCCGATCATTCCGTCTTACGCGTTCTGAGTGCGCCCACAAGATCGTTTGCTATTGCTGAATTCGCAATTGCGTTATGTCGAGATGGACTGCAATGGTCATCCACAGCGACGAGGTAGTGCAATTTATCTCAAATTGTTAGACGAAAGATAGTCCCTCGTGATATATCGCGAGTAGGCCTGTTCCAGGTAAGATAATTCCCTCAGATAGTCGTCAATTTTACCCGTTAGTACTAGACTGTAGTGGGCAGGAATGGCGCCGGGTTGAGCTATGCCCAAATGTTGTGTATGGAAGGTTTAGGCGGCGATCCTGTCTGGTGTGATTCCATCGGTGAATTTGATTCCTTTTTCTACAAGTTGCAACAGGTGGGGCGCATTTAATCTGCGCCATTTCTTTTGAGCCTCCACACATAATCGGTACGCCATCGCAAGCGCCGTTTCCCGGCTGAGACACCCACGCGTCTTGGCCGTTCTCAGACGCACGGTAGCAAACGTGGATTCAATCGGATTCGTGCTCCTGAGATGGATCCAGTGCTCGGCCGGAAAATCGTAAAAAGCGAGAAGTTCTTCTTTGTCCTTGGTCAGGATCTCAACCGCTTTGGGGTATTTCTGCTCGTAGACGTTGATGAAAAACCGGAATGCATTCTCGGCCTGGCGCCGCGTCTCGGCCGTATAGATCTCGACCAGGTGGCTTTTGGCCTTTTTCTGAACAGACTTGGGCAGGCGGTTCAGTACGTTTGCCGTCTTGTGAACCCAGCAACGCGCCTCACGCGTCGTCGAATAGACCTCGGAGAGCGCCCGCCAGAAACCCATCGCGCCGTCGGCAACAGCGAGCTCCGCGGCCGGTAGTCCCCGGTGTTTAAGATTCAGAAGAAGCTCTCGCCACGACTGCGTACTCTCGCGGAATCCGTCCTCGATCGCCACGATCTCCTTCGTGCCATCCGCAGTAGCGCCGATAATGACCAGCAAACACAGTTTCTGTTTATCCATGCGCACGTTCATATGGATACCGTCGGCCCAGAAGTAGACGTATCGTTTGTCCGCCAGGCTTCTCGACTGCCAGGCACGGTGCTCCTTTGACCATACCCCTTTCAAGCGGGCAATAGTTGAAGACGAAAGACCCGGGGCGTCCTCGCCCACAAGGGCCGCGAGCGCCGACTGAAAATCTCCGGTCGAGATGCCTCGCAGGTAAAGCCATGGAATGGCGGCTTCCAGCGAGCCGCTTTTGCGCAGGTACGAAGGAATGATTGAGCTCGTAAAAACAATGTTGTCCTCAGCGCTATGCAGCCGATCGCGCGTGCGTGGCACGTTGACCGCGACCTCTCCAATGCCGGTCAGAATCTTGCGCTCTGGCAGGTAGCCGTTGCGAACGATGCGGCGACGATCAGCATCGTCTCGCAAGAACTTGTACTGCTCGCAAAAAGCATCAACCTCGGCCTCGATGACCGTCGCAAGCATCTTTGCAGCACCATTTTGCAGAACTTCGGTCAAAGCGTCTCTCGTGCTATTGTACTTCTCCTCTTTGTGTACGTTATTCGTCTTCATGGGCGGTGTATCCTCCAATCTTCGGATTGATAATGACTTAATCATCATCAGGATACGCCGCCTATACCTTTTTCACGCATACACAACTTTCGGGGTTAACTCCGGATTTAAATCCGTATTTGCTATCACGAAGTCTCCTCTCGTCAGTTCTGGAGACTACTATTTTCGCATTGAAGACCTCGTTGTGCCTGTTGCGATAGTGCCAGATAATTCTGATAATCGGTACGGCGTGACCACCATCACTCTTCCGTTTGACCATCATCAGCGGACACCCCAAGAATCGTATTCCTTGATAGTGGATCGCATGGCGAAATTCGGGGCTAACGTTCTGCTCTTCTTGCAACACGTAAAGGAGATTCGATGGCGAT
>JACZYD010000142.1 GCA_022571255.1 Bacteroidota bacterium | reverse complement strand
AGTCGATCCCGTGGTCCCAGTTCCATGCTCTTCTTTACAGGATGATTCGGGTCGGAGATATCAAGAGGGTGCCCCAGATCGTAATCCTGCAGGTAGCGGTAGCCCTCGCTGTTGACAAGAATGCCACCCTCGCCGCGCGCGGCTTCGGTAATTAAAATGCCCGTTCCGGGAAGGCCTGTTGGGTGATACTGAACGAACTCCATGTCCTTGAGTGCGACGCCGGCCCGGTAGGCCATTGACATTCCGTCGCCGGTTTTGATGGCACCGTTCGTTGTAAAAGGGAAGACTCTGCCCGCACCTCCGGTGCACACGATTACGGCCCGGCCGGCGATCAATTCGATTCGACCGGTTCGCTGTTCGAGTGCCGCAACTCCCTGACACCTCCCGTTCTCAATCAGCAGCTTCGTTGCGTACCACTCATCATACGGGATGATATTCGGATTTTTGAGCGACGTTTGAAACAACGTATGAAGCATATGGAATCCGGTTTTGTCAGCCGCAAACCACGTACGCTCTTTTTTCATTCCCCCGAACGGTCGAACAGCTACCTTTCCATCCGGCTCACGACTCCACGGACAACCCCAGTGCTCGAGCTGGATCAGCTCATTCCGAGCCTCATTCACGAAAAGCTCGACAGCGTCCTGATCCACGAGCCAGTCCCCACCGGAAATCGTGTCATAAATGTGGTTATCCAGACTGTCGTTATCCTTTATGACAGCGGCAGCACCTCCTTCTGCTGCTACCGTATGACTGCGCATCGGGTAGACTTTGCTTACGAGCGCAACCTGCAATGACGGATCGGCCTCCAGGACGGCAATGGCCGCCCGCAGACCGGCTCCACCTCCGCCAACAATTACGATATCATGGACCGGCATGAATTAAAGGATTAATCCGATGGATCGAGAACCAGGGCCTGTTACCACGGATACGTTAAGAAACAAGTAGACGAGCGGTAAAAAGTCTCGCGGTAGAACGATACGGTGGGCGCGCATGTATTGCAAACGGCTGCATCGCGCCGGCCCATGGCCTCTCGACAGAGGCGTTTTACGCATTACAACTGTTCGAGTCCTTGCATTTTCAGATTCATTGGGCGATACTTGGATCTCTTTTCCACAATCTAATAGAAAGGGTCACGATCATGCGTTTTCTGGTACACATCACCTGTCCCCTCGAACCGTTCAACTCTTACGTCCGCGATGGAAGCGCCGGCGCTAAAATTAGTCGCATTCTGGAGGCAACGAAACCGGAGTCCATTTATTTCTCAGCTATGGAAGGATTGCGTTCTGCGGTCGCGGTTTACGACGTGAAAAATGAATCGGACATCCCCTCAATCGCGGAACCGTGGTTTCTCATATTTGAAGCGGAATGCCAGTTCGACGTGGCCATGTCTCCTGAAGACCTTCAGGACGCAGGACTCGAAGATCTCGGCCAAAAATGGGGCTGATTGATTGAAAGATTGATTGACTGACGCTTTATGGCCAACTCTCTCGATGACCAAGATCCGCGCGTAGCCGCAGCGATTGATCGCTACTGGAAGAAAAACATCTCCATCATGGCCGTTCTGCTGGCCGTGTGGGCGGCAGCGGGCCTGGGCGCAGGTATTTTGTTCGCCGATGTGCTGAACGCTTATTATTTAGGCGGATACCCGCTCGGCTTCTGGTTCGCGCAGCAGGGTAGTATCGTTGTGTTTGTCATGTTGATTCTGATTTACGCCGTGATGATGAACCGTTTGGACGCCAAGCATCATCGAGAACTCGACGAGATCCGCGGCGCAGCTGCCGGCGCTCAGGAGGACGTTGCATGAGCGTTCAAATCTGGACTTTCCTGTTCGTCGGAATTACGTTTACGGCGTACTTGACGATCGCCTGGTTGACGAGGGTCAGCGATACCAGGGGATTCTACGTGGCCGGTCAGGGAATCCCGGCAATTGCCAACGGAATGGCGACCGCCGCCGACTGGATGAGTGCCGCATCGTTCATCTCGATGGCGGGGCTGATTTCTACGCTCGGGTACGCAGGCGGCATGTATCTGATGGGCTGGACAGGCGGTTACGTTCTGCTCGCGTTACTGCTCGCTCCGTACCTTCGAAAATTCGGTCATTACACGGTCCCGGATTTCATAGGGGACCGATATCGTTCGAATGTAGCGCGGATTGTCGCGGTCGTGTGTGCGGTGTTCATCAGTTTCACTTATGTCGCAGGGCAGATGCGTGGTGTCGGTATCGTATTCTCCCGATTCCTGGAGGTGGACGTGAATATTGGCGTGTACGTTGGTGTGGCCATCGTGTTTGTATACGCCACGTTGGGCGGCATGAAAGGGATTACGTGGACCCAGGTCGCACAGTACTGGGTTTTGATTACGGCCTTCCTGACTCCGGCCATAGCGATTTCATTACAGCTCACGGGCACGCCGATCCCTCAAATCGGTCTGGGAAGCGAACTCGTCGGACAGGGCACCATGCTTCTCGAAAAACTGAATCAGATTCATGCTGACCTCGGGTTTTCGTCATACACCGAGCCGTTCGCCGGAAGCTGGGATAAACTCAATGTATTCTGCGTGACGCTCGCCCTGATGGCGGGGACAGCAGGTCTGCCCCATGTGATCGTTCGATTCTACACCGTGAAGAATGTGGCGGCAGCGCGGTGGAGCGCGTTCTGGGCGCTTCTTTTCATCTCTTTTCTGTACCTGACGGCGCCGGCTATCGGTGCATTTGCGCGTTATGCGATGCTCGACGGTTTGCATGGAAAAACCGAGGCCGAACTTCCGGAGTGGTTTCATAACTGGGAGCGGACGGGGTTGATATTGTGGATGGACGATGGGGATGGCCGTCTCGCTTACACCGGGGCGGAGCGATCAGAAGAAAATGAATTATTTCGCAGCGGAAACCTCGGGGCTGTGCAGATCGCTGACATTCGTGCCGACCATCAAAAATGGCTCTCGGGTGATCCTGAAGGGCGGGATGGTCGTGTGATTCTGAGCCAGGCGGGCCTTGCCGGTCCGGACAGAGACATTATCGTTCTCGCCTCTCCCGAGATGGCCGGTCTCGCACACTGGATTATCGCGCTTGTGGCGGCCGGGGGTCTGGCGGCTGCGCTTTCGACGGCCAGTGGCTTGTTACTGGTCATTTCCTCAAGTGTCGCACACGATGTGTATTATCGCATCATCAATCCGCAGGCGACCGAGGCCCAGCGCCTGCTCGTGGGACGTGTCGTAATCGGTGTCGCGGTCGTTATTGCCGGAATTCTCGGGATTTATCCGCCAGGATTCGTAAGCCAAGTCGTGGCATTTGCCTTTGGTCTCGCCGCTGCCAGCTTTTTCCCGGCTATTGTGCTGGGTATTTTCTCGAAACGCGTCGGAACGTGGCCCGCGACACTGGGCATGATAGCGGGCATCGGGTTTACAGCGACCTACATTCTGGGGAGCATCTATGGAGGCTGGTCAAACTGGGTGTTCGGAATCGGACCTCAGGGCATCGGGGTCATCGGTATGTTGATCAATTTTGGCGTAACGCTTGGCCTGACTCCATTTTTTCCGGCGCCGGACCAGACCGTGCAAGAACTGATCATGACCATCCGTGAGCCAGAGGGTGCCGGGCCGGCTCTGGACATTGACGTGAGCGCCGAGGCAGACTAGAATACCCCGTTCGCAGATTTAAAGTCTATCTGGTCAGTCTCGCCCCGACTACGGGAAGTGAGATAAAGAAGACAGGCCCTGTCTCGTCATCTCGCCTGACGAAATGAACAGGCTTATTCGCACGGTGATTGTTGCTCCGATGACCACTAAATCGCGAGGTTATCCCACCCGAATAAATTGCGTATTTAACAAAGTCGAAGGCCAGATCGTTCTCGATCAGATTCGTACCATCGATAAATCACGGCTTCGTAAAAAGCTCGGAACCATCCGTCCGCGAACCCGGGAAAAAGTTCTACAAGGGCTTCTGGAGCTTTTTTCAAAAGGACAGGCGTAAATCATGACATGCTGATATTCGGGTAACAGTCCTTGTCTTTCCGCCTCAAAAAGGCGATACTTGTCTATCTCTCACAGGTACTTGGTTATGGTAGGCGCGTTGCTCTCGCATTATAAGATGATCGAGGAAATCGGTCGAGGTGGCATGGGTATTATTTCGGAGTGATTTGTCTTGCCTGGTCGATGATCAGATCGGATAAAGACGGAGGTCGTCCTTTCTCGTCGGGCCCCGAATCAAAACGCTCAGTCAGTTCCGCGTCGAGAGATCGGAGAGTTTCACGCGCTCCGGATATTCCTTGATGTGCGTCAATCAAGGTGACAACGTATTCGATCAGGTATTCGTCTGGTTCATAAGGACGGCCCTGACCAAGGTGCTCCGGCCAAGCGCGGGCGCGATCAGCATGTTCGCGTGCGACCGTGTGGTCGCAGGATTCACCGGCGAAACCGCAGGATTCAATCAGTTCAATCGCGTACATCAGATGCGCCGATTCAAACAGGTGATGGCTTTCACGGCTGTTTTCCGACGGCAAAACACGTGTGGATTCGAGGATGGCGACGGCTTCTTCGGGCCGGGAGAGAAACAACAGCGATCTGGCATGCATCAGTTCGAGGTTGAAGTCGCCCTGATACGTATTCATCGCACCGGCTGACCGACCCAACGCCTCTCGCCACTTACCGTTCGACTGATAATACCGGATCAGATAGATCTCGGTAAGGCGCGATGCATCGCGGCGGAGGACCGCTCGCAGCAGATCCCGCTCCTGATCACGATCCTGCACGATGGCCGCCAGTGACGCACGGGCGACATAAAAGGCAGCTTTATCGGGCCGAGTGTTCAGGTCATCCCAGACAGAAAGGGCCTCTGCTCTCCAGTTTAATGCCCACAAATTGAGGCCGTATAAATATGCCCACGTCCAATGATCATCGTTCCGGGAAGCCCATAACAGTGCAGGGAGCATTTCCGGCCTGTAGGGAGCCGCAATTCCGTCGTTAACGGTCGCCGCTTCGGCGAGAAGTTCTTCATCGGTGTTCAAATACGCTCGCCACAGAATGAGAAGTGGATCGGACGTCCGCGAGCCCCACGCCTCAAGCAATCTGGAACCGTCCCATTTTTTCCCCAGTGTCTCGTATCGTAGCGCCAGTTCCAGAACCGTCTGGTCCGGAAATTCGTTGTTCAGCCCCGAGATAAAGGCGCCCCATGTCTTTTTTCCCGGCAACATGAGATACTCCTCAGCCCTGGCAAAATGATTGAGCGGATCGATTTCCTTGATTCGATCAATGGTCTTCCGGAATTCGAGGTCATCGCCCGTGTTGCGCCTGGCGACTGCAATAACCTCCAGGGCGCTGATGTTATATCGGTCATAATCAAGACTTCGCCGGGCGAACTCAAGGGCATCCTCCGGGCGGGAGGAGAACAGTTTTACTTCTGCCATTCGTGCATTTGCGCTCGAACGATATTTCATGGATCGTGCGGCCCAGCTGTAATTGTCGAGAGCATTGCCGGGAACATGGCTGGCCTGATACAACGCACCCGCCACAAAATTGGCATCGGCGTCGTGTGCATTCAGTTGAAGGGCTTTTCGAATTAGTTCAAGCCCCTTTACAAGGCGATTTTCCCGCAAATCGAGCGCTGCAAGTTCAATGAGGGCGTTACGATTCCACGGCTCGGCGTCCAGGGCAGATTCAAACAGCTCACGGGCATCTGCGTAGTATCGGGCCTTCATGAGCTCACGGCCCTCAAATATCTGGCTGTCGACGGTGGTGGCAGCTTTTCGGGCGGCCGGATCGATGGTGAATGGTCTTTCCAGGGGCTCTGGAGGCAAAGCAGTACGAAGGTCAAGCGCTTCGATTTTCAGACGCGGAATCTCCGTCCACCCTTCGAAAACAGTTTCCCAGGTTTCGAGCGGTTCGAGTGCAAACTCGACGGTTTTCTTCAACTCGTGATTGCCCCAAATTTCGACCGTGCCTGTCGTGCTCTCGAAGACGTTCACCCGGATTCGCAGTCCATCGTCTGTCAGGTCGACGAACATTACGCCTTTGTCCGACACATCCGAGATTCCGCCTGTACCCAGCACGGGGAACCAGCGCTCGGACCAGCGATCAGTTGTGAGTGGCTCAAAACCAGCCTTTGTGATGGGGTTGACGGGGTCTCCCGGTGAATACTGGACTAACATGCGGCCTGCCTGGTATTCGACATATTGCCCGTCTGTGTCCGTCAGAAGATCCTCCCAGACACCACCTTGACGCGACAGGGCCCATAACCACAATTTTTGCCCGGGCATGTCTTCGAAACGAGCCCAGTGACCAAATCCATAATCGTCCTTCGTGTAATATCCGCCGAAATAATCGTTGTATTCGCCGACCACATGATATGATTTGTGACCTTCAAACGCATTGTTGGTGTAGTCGGGAAGATATCGCCCCTGCTTGTCCGTCGGCCAGTCACGGGCTTCTCCCGGGTGGGTGAGGTACCGGTTGCCTGGAATACTCATCGTCAGGTCGTCCCGCGCAAAAGCAGCAGCCGTCATCCAGTTGTAATAGGGTTGGACGAGCGACGTAGGATTATTCCAGTACACCCTTGTTTCGAAATAAGAGGCCTCGGCGGGTAGACGAATCTCCACGCGCCACGTGGTTCTCGATGGAAGGTCCATTGCTCCGACAAACGCACTGACGCTGCCGTCATCGTTTTCGCGCAAGAGATAGTCAACCGGAGTCGCCGTCGATGGCGTGTGCCCTATTACTCCAAAGTTGAATTCGATGCCTCCGGATGTCCAGGGACCGCGTAGCGCGATATTCCTGAACTTCATTACCTCGTTACGGTAAATGAACTCGTGTCCTGTTTTTTTCTCAATCGCTCCCCAGATTTTTCCACCAACTTCCGGTAATACATAGACCTCGATATAGTCATTTTCGAGTTTTATGACTTTCCAGTCGTGGGGCTCAGATTCGTGGCTGTACCCCTCGAACGAGTGATACGGATAGAGGCGCGCATCCTTCGCGAGCATGGGCACAGGATTCGGCTCGCTGAATGGATACGTCTCCAGCGATCGAATTTCTTCCGTGATTCGCGCTGTTCCGGGCGTGCGCTTGCTGGTGGCCGAACCGGTGGCAAGGGTTTCCTGGGCCGCGGCAGAAGGCAGAGTAAGTTGCGTTAGAGAGATCACTGACAAGAACGAAATGATTGCGGGCAGCACCATTTTGGGTAGATGTAGCATGTTCATGTGTCATTGTGTGGTGAGGAGCAACAGGAGAGAATTTACCTCTCTGAACGATAATGACGAAGGCGAACAGAATGCTTCACAATATCCAGAATAGAATGAAGAATCCAATTCACCCCGGCGAAATAGTATTTCACGAATGTATCCAAC
>JACZYD010000025.1 GCA_022571255.1 Bacteroidota bacterium | reverse complement strand
TCAAGACGCCGCGACTAAAATGAACAGAGACTGGACATCAAGATTTTCCCTGATCATCGTGGGATTGATTGTCGTTGTTGTGAATCTGGCTGGATTGAACCTTTTTATGCGTGTGGATCTTACCGACGACGGGGTATATTCGCTCTCAAATGCATCGATTTCGCTCGTTGAAAACCTCGAGGACCCTGTAACGGTTGTAGTGTTTTTTACATCTGACCTGCCCGCGCCGTACAGCAGTAACCGTCGATTCCTGAAAGATAAACTGGATGACTACCGGGCATACGGGGGAGCCCGATTCGAGTACCGATTCGAAGATCCCGGCGACAGTGAAGTGTTGCGGCAGCGGGCCGCGGAGAATCAGATTCCGCCGGTGCAGATACAGGTTATTGAGAGCGACAATATTCAGCTCAAAAATGCCTATATGGGCCTGATCATTCAATACGGTGGTAAGACGGAAAGAATACCCGTTCTTCAGGACCTGACTACGCTCGAGTATGACATCACCAGTGCCATTCGACGTCTTACGCGTTTATCGATTCCGAAAGTAGGTTTTCTGACCGGGCACGGTGAACCCGACCCGGAACAGAATATGTTGATCTTGTACGAGTCGCTTGGCACCAACTATACGGTTGAAAAAACAAGCGTAACAGACGGCGAGATAGGAAATATTGATGCATTACTGGTTATCGCACCGACCGATTCATTGCCGGAGGATTCGCGACGGGCACTGGACAGATACATCATGAACGGAGGTCGTGTGGCTTTTTTACTGAACAGGGTCTCGGCGGATCTGCAAACCGGGCAAGCGTTGGCCCACAGTGTGGGTCTGGAAGACCAGTTGAGCAAGTACGGGATGGGCTTGAAGACTGATCTGATCATGGACAGTCAGAGTTCAGCTCTGACCGTGCAACGTCGCCAGGGAATATTCAATTTGCAGCAACAGATCCCTTATCCGTTTTTTCCAGTTTCCACATCGTTCAGCCGAGATAACATGATGGTCAATCGACTATCGAGTCTCATGTTTTATTTCGCGAGCAGTATTGACACGTCGATTGTGGTCCCTGACGGTGTGGTTCGAACGATCCTGGCCCGATCAACAACGCGTTCCCAAACACAGGAAGGATTCTTCTTTGTTCAGCCGACCCTTCAACGAGCCGAATTTTCGAGTGGACCGATTCCGATGATAGCCGCGTATGAAGGCGAGTTCCCGAGCGCCTTTGAATCGAACCGCATCGGAATGCGGTCTCGTGTGGTACTGGTCGGGGATGGTGACCTCCTGAACGAGTCGGTCGTAGGCACAATTCCCGGAAACATAAAATTCGGTCTGAATCTGGTAGACTGGTTGGTCCAGGATGAAGATTTACTTGGAATTCGTTCGAAGAGCATCGCCGCCCGGCCGCTCGACGAGACATCTGCCCGCTTGAGATCCTGGATCAAATACGGCAACATGTTGGGACCGGTACTGTTGGTGATTCTGTTCGGACTTTTTCGATGGCGAAGCCAGAAAAGACGCACGGTTGTTCTGGTTCGTTAAACGCACGGTCGTTCCGGTTCGTTAAACGGGGCAAATACAGCGGCATTTACGTGCCGGACATTATCAGTTGAAATCTGAGCTTACAAAATTATGGCGTCCAATCAGATCGTGAAACTTCTGGGTGTTCTGTTCCTGGTGATCGGGATTGCCTATTTCTCAGGGGCGTTCGAAGAGGCACCTTCGACCATGGACTTGCCTGTCGTTAAGGTAGACATTGCCGCCGTGAACCGAATAGAGATCATCTCTCCCCTGCATACCATTGTTACAGAAAAAACGGCATCTGCCTGGCAAATGACACAACCGGTGCAATGGCCGGCCGATACACTTGCGATCTCGACGTTCCTGGATCAACTCACTGAACTGAGATTGAAATCGGTGGTCGCGATTTCACCCGACCGGTATGAGCGATACGGTGTGGACAGTTCGGCATATGTGATCCGCTTGACGGAAGGCAACGTAGAGCACGAGATTACGATGAGCCCCAATGGACCCGAATTTTCAACCGTTTATATACGAATAGGGGGAGATGAAAGAGTTTTTACGGCTTCTCCGCGTCTTTCTATTCCGTACGCGGTCGCCCTGTGGCGGGACAAACGAATTCTTTCACTGGCACCGGTTTCGGTTTTGAGTGCAACAGTTTCGACCCCCGATGAGTTGTATACTGTTTTGCGCACTTCGTCCGGCAAGGGATGGGTGATTCGACAAAGTGGAAGTAATACACCGTCGGATTCGGTGGCAGTTTCCAGATGGCTTACTCGATTCATGTCTCTGAAAGTCGACGGATTTCTGGATGAGGATACCGAATACGCAGATCCGACTCATTTCATCGAATTCCAGCTTGTTGATGGCACATCGCTCAGACTGGACGCGACGCGTGAAGAGACCCGGTTTGTGCTCACCAAAGGACCCGGTGATGATACGATCTATTATTTTATTGCTTCCCGCGCCGAGCCACTGTTTCCATCATCAGAGACGTTGTTAAAGTCTGAATGAGCGCACCCTTTTCCTGCTCCCTGAGCTGAACGAAAATATTCATGTCTGAAAAAGAAACATCCTCAGCTGAGAAGTTTGAATTCAAGGCCGAAATGAAGGCCCTGCTCCATCTCCTCATCCATTCTCTCTATACACACCAGGATATTTTTCTTCGTGAGCTCATATCCAATGCGTCCGATGCGCTGAACAGAGTGCAGTTCGAGTCGCTGACGAATCCGGAACTCTTTCAGGCTGATTTGGAACGAAAAATCGTTATCTCAGGAGACGCGCAAGCAAGAACGCTTTCCATTACCGATACCGGAACAGGAATGACAAGGAGCGATCTGGTTGAAAGAATTGGGACGGTCGCCAGTTCGGGGACCATGGACTTCCTGAAGCAACTGACCGAAGCAGGAAAACCGATAGACGGTCAGATGATCGGTCAGTTTGGTGTAGGTTTTTACAGTGCCTTTATGGTTGCAGATCGAATCACCATTGAATCACGCAGTGTGGATGAAGAAAGTGGCGCATGGAAATGGGAATCCGATGGCGCAGGCTCCTTCACCGTCGAGCAAATTGAGAGGGAATCGCGTGGAACAACCGTGACGCTACATCTCAAAGAAGACGCATTGTCGTTCGCCGAACCCTGGCGACAGAAGGAGATCATCCGAAAGTATTCGAACTTCGTTGATTTCCCGATTTACGTCGAGGATAAGCAGGTGAACACGGTTGATGCATTGTGGCAGAAAAACAAGACCGAAATATCCGACGAGGAACTTGTAGAATTCTACAGATTCGTGACCAATTCCTTCGACGAACCGCTGGGTCATTTGCTGCTTCATATAGAAGGCCGGGTCGATTTCAGGGCCATATTATTCATTCCCGGGAAGGCCCCTCAGAATATGTATCGAGAGGACTTCGAATATGGAGTACACCTGTACTCCAGTAACATATTTATTCAGGATGATTGTAAATCCCTGTTACCGGATTATCTGCGGTTCGTGAAAGGTGTGGTTGATACGGAGGATTTGCCGCTCAACATATCACGTGAAATCACTCAGAACAGTCCTGTCATGGCGAAAACAAGGAAAATTCTGACAGGGAAGATTCTCGGAATGTTGAAGGAATGGGCCCTGGATGACCCGGATCTGTACAATACATTTTTTACGGAATTCGGTCCACTTTTCAAATCGGGACTGGGCTCAGACGTTGGCAATCTTGAGGAAATCACTGAGCTTATCCGGTATGAATCGACAACCACCGAACCCGGCGAAAAAACTTCGCTCAGTGCCTACGTAGACAGAATGCAGCCCGAACAGGAGAAGATCTATTTTCTTCTCGGATCAGATCGAACGAGCGCGGCGGCAAATCCGAATCTGGAGTACTTCAAGAAAAATGAGATTGAAGTATTGCTCCTGATAGATCCGGTTGACATTTTCACCGTTTCCAGCCTCACGAAATACAAAGACCACGACATTATCAGTGTGGAAAAGGCTGATATCAAGGCGGACGGGGATAAGCCCGACGACTCAAACGTTGTCAGTGAGAAAGATGCCAGTCTTCTGATTGAGCGGTTTAAATCTATTCTGGGCGATCGGGTGGAAGACGTGATAATTTCTAAACGCCTTGTCGATTCAGCCGTGACGCTGGTCTCGGGCAATGCAGGGATGGACGCTCAGATGGAGCGCATGATGCGCATGATGGACGAATCGTATTCCGGAGCGGCGAAAATACTGGAGGTCAACATGGACCATCCACTGCTTCACAACCTGGCAGCATTCAGGAAGGATCCGTCACAGGCCGAGGTTGTTGAGCGCGCTGTTGTGCAGCTTTTTGAGGGAGTACAGCTTCTGGAAGGGGTTCTCGAATCACCAACTGACTTCATAGAGAGAATGACGCGACTTATGGTGGCTGCTACAGCCCCGGAAAAGAAGGAAGAGAGTTCAGACGATTCATGACAGCGCGCCAATCGCACCCGTACCTGGTCCTGTTTGCGCTGTGGTTGATGGTTTTTTCTGCCAGCAGTCAGGTCATTATTATTTCTCCAATTCTGCCTCGTATCGGTGAGGAATTGCTGATCGGTGAAGAGTTGCAGGGCTGGTTGGTTACGGCATACGCTGTATTCCTGAGTATTTTTGCGCTTATTACGGGTCCCATCTCGGATAAAGTAGGCCGACGCCTTGTTTTGTTATTTGGAAGTGGGTCGATGGCTGTTGCCTTGGCATTACATGCGACGGCCGATACTTTTTCTTCGCTCCTGCTCATGCGGGCTGTTGCCGGCGCTGCCGGGGGAATGCTGAGTGGCGCTGCTGTGTCGTACGTGGGCGATTATTTTCCATACCACCGAAGAGGTTGGGCAAATGGCTGGGTGATGAGCGGCGTGGCCGTGGGCCAGATCATAGGCATTCCTGTTGGAATCGTGCTGGCAGAACAGTTCGGGTTTCGCTCTGCCTTTCTGATGTTCGGGGTGACGATGCTGCTGGCGACAGGGCTCATTTATTTTTGTGTTCCACAGCCGAACGTACGTCAGGATGCCGAGCGCCTCACGATACGAAGGGCAATCTCCAATTACGCAGATCTTCTTCGTAGATCGGTCGTCGTGGCTGCTTCCGCCGTTTATTTCCTGATGTTCTTCAGCTTCGGTCTCTACATTGTTTATCTGTTTACATGGCTCGAGACTACACTGAAAGTCTGCGGCACTGAAATTGCATCCCTGTTTTTCCTTGGGGGAATCGCGAACGTTGTTTTTGGACCAGCGGCAGGTCGTATTTCGGACACGGTAGGAAGAAAACCGATGATCATTTTTTCCTGTATTGGATTTGCGATTATAATGGTACTCACGACGTTCGTCATTGATACCATGTGGCTGGCATATGTTTTTTTCGCGGCGGCCATGATTATGGTCGCCATGCGCTTGAGTCCGTTGCAATCACTGATGACTGCGCTCGTCTCAGAGAACAGGCGGGGTACTCTTTTGTGCCTGACTGTTGCTCTTGGCAACGTAGGGATAGGTATTGGCGGCGCAATTGCCGGGATAGCCTACACGAAGTACGGTTACGTCAGTAACACGATCTCTGCAGCCGTGGCCATTTTGATTATGGCCGTGCTTGTACAGGTTTATCTTCCAGAACCCTCAGGCGACCAGACGGTGGAAGAAGCCGCTAAGAGTTCATAATGACCAGGAACTCATCGTTCGTTTTGGTACCCCGCATTTTGTCCAGAAGGAATGTCATGGCCTGAGCCGGATCCATATCGGCAAGAAACTTCCTCAGAATCCAGATTCGTTGAAGAAGTGCCTCCGGGATCAGTAATTCTTCTCGACGTGTACCTGATTTTACAATGTTGATCGCCGGGAATATGCGACGGTCCGCCATGCCACGGTCCAGAACAATTTCCGAATTACCGGTGCCTTTGAACTCCTCAAAAATGACTTCGTCCATGCGCGAGCCTGTATCGATCAGCGCCGTACCGATGATAGTCAGTGATCCTCCATCTTCCACATTTCTCGCGGCACCGAAAAATTTCTTCGGGCCTCTGAGAGCTCCAGCCTCGAGGCCGCCCGAGAGAGTTTTTCCACTTGTTGGCGCAACCGCGTTTGCAGCACGTGCCAGGCGGGTAATGGAATCAAGCAGGATAACGACGTCCTGGCCGGCTTCGACAAGACGTTTTGCCTTCGAGAGCACGATATTGGCGACCTCTATGTGGCGTTCGGGCTCCTGATCAAACGTGGACGCAATTACTTCAGCTTCGACATGTGTCCGCATATCTGTGACCTCTTCCGGGCGTTCGTCGACCAGAAGAATAATCAGGTGGCATTCCGGGTGATTGGTCGTGATGGCGTTGGCAATCTTCTGGAGAAGAATGGTCTTACCAGTTTTCGGTTGGGCGACGATGAGCGCGCGCTGACCTTTACCGATGGGAGCAAACAGGTCCAGTACACGTGTGCTGTACTCGTCCGGCAATGTGGCAAGATGCAGCTGCGAATCCGGATACAGCGGCGTCAGATAGTCGAAAGATTGTGACTGTTCGAGGTCCCCGGAGACACGTCCATTGATGGTGTTCACCTGTATCAAAGCGAAGAAGCGCTCTCCTTCTTTGGGCGGACGAACTTCTCCGTCCACCGTGTCTCCCAGACGCAGGCTAAATCGTTTGATCTGCGATGGGGATACATAGATATCGTCGGGACTGGGCAAATAGTTGTACTCGGCACTTCGCAGAAATCCGTATCCATCAGGAAGAATTTCCAGGACACCGATTTTTCGGATCATGCCATCCAAATCCGCCGTTTTCGCATCGTATTCGCCCATGTATGCCGGTTTGTCGGCGAACACGCGGGCATGCCGCTCTTCTCGACTCTCTCTGTTCCGATTCCGATTCCGGTTTCGGTTCCGGTTTCGACTTTTTCCACCACGCCCGTCGTTTGAATCAGGACGCTCATTTCCACGCCCGTCACGTGATCCGCGGCTCTCGTTTCCGCGGCCGCGGTTGTTTCCGGCACGACCGCGGTTTCTGCGTCCTCCGCGGCCATCTCTATCTTCGTCCCGGTTACCCGTATTGTGGTCTCTGTCATTTCGGGCCCCGCGTCCACGTCGCCGACCTCGATCGTCGTGACGATCGTCTCTTCTGTCACTTTCCTCGCGACGGTCCCTGTTTCGATCATCATCAGATCGCACCGAGTCATTCCCCGGATTCCGATCAATTTGCTCGCCACCGGGTCCCATATTTTTATTAACCGAGGGGGAATCGGAGGTTTCAGCACCATTCTGATCGCCAGGGCTGCTTGACGTGTCGTCTCCGTTTTGCATCGCTTCGTTCCGGTCGGTTGATAATTCCGATGACTGCCGTGTCGAATCGCGCCGTTTGTCTTTTCGATCACGACCATTTCCCCTGGCCTGCCTTCCAGCAGGCGCCGATCCTGTTTTCCGGGAATCCGTGTGCCTCCCTTCCTGTTCGCTCGTATCGGCGTGAGCTTCGGCACGTGCCTCCAGAATGAGGTAAATTATGTCCTGTTTGCGCATGGCGGAGAAACCATTGAGGTTCATTCCTCGCGCGAGATCTTTTAATTCAGACAGCTTTTTGTCTTTCAGAGTTGCAATGTTCATATACAGAAACGAAAACTGAGGTCTTTATAGTGAGCCGTACCGGTCGGTACGTTGTAACGGGTTAGAATGCAGACATTGAAACGGTTGCCGTGTTATTTTTCGGGTCAGCCCAAAAACCAAGTCAACTGGAGGAAATTCTACTGAAGAGTATTCTCAAGTCGGGTTCGGATACCCATGATAGCGGCGATGCCCATGAGAAGATGGAGGGCGCCCATTGCACTCCGCGCGGCTGCGCGGTCTGCGACTAATTATGTAAAGATACCCATTCTATTCGCAATATCCATTCAGGTTCTCTTTTTTGTAAAATAATTTGGGTCCCAATTCAGTGCTTCGGCAACGATAATGTGAGATCCCATTATCAGAAGGCTGTTTTCAGGCTGGCCATCTGAGAGCCAGCGGGAAATCGAATCTTTGGTCGTATTTATTTCCAGGGATACCGGGACCGAGTTTTCGGAAAAGATCCGAACCAATTTCAGAGGATCTGCCGCGCGATGCAGATCCATTCGAAGGACAGTAACCCGAACTCCGGACAACGCGAGTATCCGGGCAATCGTCTCTGCGTCTTTGTCTTTCTGCAATCCGATAAAAATATCGGTTACCGGTGGATTACCAGACGTCCGTGTCTTGAGCGCTGCTTTGATGGATTGCGGGTTGTGGGCGACGTCCACCCAGATGTCTGGCCGGGTGGCGATCTTTTCCATTCGTCCTCGAAGACCAGAAAACTCCGTTGTTGCTGCGAGGCCAGTCAGTACTGACGAGCGACTGTGCAAAAACAGTCGCGAACACAGCTCACTTGCCCGGATGGCCATCGCTGCATGCCAGATTTGGTGTTCTCCTTCAAGGGAGATCAATACGGGACCATACCGATCCCGGAGCGTCTCGATGAATGATTTCCCTTCAGAATCTGTTACAATATCGATTTCAGCCCCCAGAAGGTGAAATTCAGCTCCGACCTGATCAGCCACCTCTCCCAGTACGTTCGCCACTGCCGGTTTACGTGCACCCGTGAGCACCGGTTTTCCCCGGCGCATGATTCCTGCTTTTTCCCGGGCAATATCCGTCAGTTCAGCGCCGAGGATTTCAGTGTGGTCGAAGTCGATGCCGGTAATGATGGAGAGTTCGGGATCGAGGATATTTGTTGCATCAAGTCGCCCTCCCAGGCCCACCTCTACGATGGCTAAATCGACCTCTTGAGTGGCGAAATACAGGAGGCTCAGGGCAACACTTGCTTCGAAAAAGCTTGCTCCGATGTCACGAAAGACATCTGCAAAATCCGATATCGATTTTTGAAGCCACCTTTTATCGGCCGGTAACCCATTTACTCTCATGCGTTCGCCAAACGTCAACAGGTGCGGAGAGGTGTGAAGACCGGTCCGACGGCCTGACGCGGTGGCGATAGCGGCAATCATGGATGCGACTGTCCCCTTTCCGTTCGTACCGGCGACGAGAATACTTGGATATGAATCGTGAGGTCGATCCATGGCCGTCAGAAGCGCGTCGATGCGCTGCAGACCTGGCTGGTATGCATCCACCCCTGAAACCGCAAAGCGCGGAAGACTGAAAAGCCATTTTTCAGCTTCTTCGTACGTCACAGGAATCGTCAGTCTTTGCATCCGTAGTTGGAATGATGTCCGGATTCAAAATCTGAATCCGTCTTTTTTCGCCTTCAAGGTGCTCAAAAGAGAATATGAGGGTATTCGCCGGCAACAGGGCGACAGCGATTTCCGGCCACTCCACCAAGGCAAGTACTCGAGAGGAAAGATAATCCTCGAAACCAATATTGATCGCGTCGTCCTCTGATTCCAGTCGGTACAGATCAAGATGCACTATGCTGAAATCACCCTCATATTCGTGTGCGATGGCGAAAGTAGGACTGGTCACATTCCGCTCTTCAACACCGAGAGCACTGCAAATTCCTTTTACAAACTGAGTTTTACCGGACCCTACCGGTCCGACGAGTGCAAATACGTCACCCGGCGAGGCATACCCGGCAACGCGTTTGCCCAGGTCTTGCGTGTCATCAGGAGAGTCGGTTGAACAAGGAAACAGACCAACAAGACCGGAGCTTGAAGAGTGACACGAATTTCCCATAACGCGTCAGCTCAGGACCTGGGACTCATGGTGATGACCGGAAGAATCACTTCCTGCAGAGAAACACCTCCATGCTGCATGGTATCCCTGTATTTGTTCAGGTATTTATTGTAGTTCGTGGGATACACAAAATAATAATCTTCTTTGGCGATAATGTAATTCATGTTCATGTGGTCGCGAGGGAGCCCGTATTCCCGGGGATCCTTGATCAATATCGCATGTCGAGAATCACATTTCAGATTGCGGCCATATTTATAACGCAGCGCGGTGGACGTCTCGCGATCTCCAATCACTTTTGTGGCATGTAAACTACGGATCGCACCGTGATCGGTGGTCACTACAACGGTGCAGTCTGACTCAGCAAGCTGTTGAAAAGCCTGAAAAAGCCATGAGTGTTCGAACCATGTCCGGGTAAGTGCGCGGTAAGCCCGTTCGTCCGGTGCAATTTCCTTGAGGACGTCCGAATCAGACCGGCTATGCGCCAGAATATCGACAAAATTGACAACTATTGCCGATAGGTCGCTCTGAAGCAAATCGTGCACATTTGCCGCAAAATCGCGTCCATCCTGACCCTTGATCAGCTTTTGATAACGCATGCGAACCTCCTTTCCCTCGCGTTCCAGCAAATCTGAAAGAAACTCTTCTTCGTTTCTGTTTCTGCTGTATTCGTCGTCCTCTCCGTCCGTCCAGATTTTTGCATAATGCTCAGCCAGTTTTCCTGGTAGAAATCCACTGAATATGGCATTACGGGAGTACGGCGTTGCAGTCGGCAGAATGGAATAATGATAATTCCTCTTCATGGTGAAAAGTGGCAAGAGCAACTTTTCAAATTCCATCCATTGGTCGTACCGCATGCAGTCTATAACGAAAAAAATGACAGGCCTTTTTCCGCTCAGTTCAGGCAAAACAAATTTCGGGACAACCTCGTGAGAAAGAGCCGGGCGATTTTCATCAGGAGGTCGATTCGTTGCGGAAATCCATCGAGGGTATTCCGCTTCGACATAGCGAGAAAAAGCACGATTGGCTTCGCTGAACTGATCTTCCAGAACCTGGCGCACTCCTTCGTCTGCGTCCAGTTCCATATCGAAGCGCACCAGTGTGTAGTAAAGCTCCGTCCACTCCTTATGCATGAGCGGTTCCATCAGGCGGCGGGAAATCTCTGAAAAAGATTGCAAATAATCCTGCGAAACACGCTCGGTCCGAATACGGGGGGCGTCAAGCAGGCGTTTACAGGTCAGCAATACCTGGCTCGGATTAACCGGTTTGGTCAGATAGTCTGAAATCTGTCCGCCGAATGCCTGGTCCATGAGGCGTTCTTCTTCGCTTTTTGTGATGATTACAACCGGGAGGTTCGGCGCAATCCTCTTTATATCAGAAAGTGCTTCGAGTCCATCCTTTCCAGGCATCTGTTCGTCGAGAAGGACGACATCGAACTCCTGTTCGCGCACTTGTTCAACGGCGTCGGTTCCGTTGGTTACGATGACGACCTCGTACCCTTTAGACTCCAAAAAGAGGATATGCGGACGCAGCAATTCGATTTCATCGTCTGCCCATAAAATGCGGGATGCTCCCATGAATCAGTACCGTAAAAAAGAAAAAAGTGGTAGCGGATACGGGCAGATACTGTACCTGGATTTGTTGTGATGCGGGGAAATTATGCGGTATTACCCTCCGCATGGACGATTGATTCATCGGTGCAAACAAACGGTTCCTGAAAGAGTCCTATTGTAGGAATCTTTAACAGGTCATAAGTTTCTAACGTCCATGATCATCCGTGTATACAACGTGTAAATCTTTATGAAGGAGTCGGTAGAACAAGCTATTAACGATCAAATTCAGGTAGAATTCCAGTCCGCATACGGTTATCTCTCGATGTCGGCGAGATTCGAGGACCTCAATTTTAAAGGTGCGGCCAAGTGGATGCGAATGCAGTGGCAGGAAGAAAACATGCATGCCATGAAATTTTTCGATTTTCTGATTCGTCGGGGTGGGAATCCCCGGCTTCAACCCCTGACCGCGCCCGAGATCTCATTCAATACACCCCTGGAGGCATTCGAAATTGCGCTGAGCAGCGAACGAAAAGTAACCCGCTTGATACACGAGTTATACGATCTTGCAGTCGAGAAAAAGGACTATTCGCTTCGAACACTCCTCCACTGGTTTATCGATGAGCAGGTAGAGGAAGAGGAATCCGTGGAAGAAATCATTCAGAATTTTAAACTCACCGGAGATTCCGGCGAAGGTCTTTTCCTTGTCGACCGTGAACTCGGTCAGCGCATCGCGGAAGGGGGCGAAGAATAGTCTGATTCGAAGATACCCATGCTTCTTACCTTATTTGTTCGTATAGTTTAACCATATGGTATAACCATACCGTTTAACTTAATGGTTATTTCAGCCTTCCGACCTGCCTGCACATACCAGATCTGGATAACAATCTCATTTCGAATACAGAAGAGCAAATTTTTGACGCCGCCCTGAAGGTTTTTTCCCGAAAAGGTAAAGACGGTGCCCGGATGCACGAGATCGCCGAAGAAGCGGGAATGAACAAGGCGTTGCTGCACTACTATTTTCGCAGTAAAGACCGCCTTTATGAAGCTGTTTTCAAGCACGTTCTTGAGATTTTTCAGGCTTCCCTACAGTTTCCGATGGAACCGGAGGTTTCGTATCCGGAGGCGCTTCAGGTTTTCATTGATAATCTTTTCGACTTGCATGCCGGGCATCCTGAGATCTCCAGACTGTGGATGCACGAGAATTTGAATGGTGCTCCGGTTGTTGCACGACTGATGAAACAGCACCTTGATTCAGACTTCAACGCAGGCCCGAATCAATTTTTAAGGCGAACAAAACAGGCCATTGAAGACGGCGAGATCGTGCCTCAGGATCCATTGCAGGTTCTGGTTTCCGTGCTTGGAGCGACGATTTTCTTTTTTCTTGCCGCCCCGACCCTTGCGTTCGTATTTCCAGGACATTTCAGGGATCAGGATGAGGCCGTACGAGTGCGAAAAAAACACGTTTTTGAACTCCTGTATAATGGGCTGGCGAAGTCCGAAAATTTGAAACCGGGGGCGTCGTGAAGGGATTGCAGAATAAATCCTGGCTTGTTGTTCTGATCAGTTCCATTTTATTGCCGGCGTGTTCCATGACACCGGAGCTTGTTCGTCCTGAAACGGAAAGTCGGATTCCAGAATCGTTCGGGCAAGCGGTGGAGGAAACAAAAATCAAAAGCCTCGAGGCGCAGGATCACACACACCAGGATTCGCTCGGTTTCCACACGCGCAAGAACTGGTGGACGGTGTACGACGATCCCGTTTTAAATAATCTGGTCGATTCCGTCCTGATACGAAATCTTGACGTAAGGTTCGCCGCAGCGCGCGTATTGGAAGTGCATGAGCGTTACAGGATTGAGAGCGCCGCGCGATATCCTCGGATTCAGGCGACCCTGGGTGCGGACCATCAGAACACTCCGTCGAACTCCGGTGCGACGGGGCCGTTTTCAGAAAACATTCCTCAATTTCCGGACCGATTTGATTTTTCCACGTACAGCGCCTCACTGGGTTTTTCTTATGAAATCGACTTCTGGGGGAAAGCCCGTGCGGCATCCGCAGCGGCGATCGGAGAATACGTGGCTACAGAAGCTGACTTCAGGGCTGCGGAAATAGGGATTACTTCAGAGACCATTGCGACGTATTTCGAAATCCGGGATCTGTTACGTCAACGCGACCTGCTTACCGAGAGCACAGAGCTTCTGGGAGAGCGCTGGGAAATATCTGAGGTAAGATATCAACGGGGCCTGATTTCATCCTTTGAGCTTTACGTCTTTCGTCAGGCATTTGACAACGCTCGTGCTACTTTACCGCTCATCGACAGCCAATTGGTCGATGCCCGTGGGCGACTCGCCATACTGCTTGGAATCTATTCTGATGATCTGGGCAATCTGCTGCCCGAGTCCCTTCAACCATCGTTTTCACCGGACCCTGTTCCTGTCGGAGTCCCGTCAGAACTGCTGCAGTCACGTCCTGATCTACTGGCTTCAGCTGCGCGGCTCGAAGCAGCACGACAAGTTATCGGAGTCGCACGGGCAGACCGTTTCCCCTCCATATCTCTGACAGGCGCGGGCGGAGTACAGAGCGGAGAATTGTCCAGAATATTGAAGCCCGGACAGGGTTTCTGGCAGATTAGCGGATCTCTCCTCGCACCAATTTTCAACGCCGGGGCGTTGAAGGCAGCAGAAAAATCGGCCTGGGCCAGATACCTGCAAGCGGAGGCAGCCTATGAAAAATCCATTTTGACCGCCCTTATGGAAGTCGATGCTGCGCTCGCGGGTCACAGAGCTCAGCATCTGAGACTGGACGCTGTTCGTGAAGCCAATGCAAGCGCTGAGGCTTCAGAGCAGACACAACTTCGGCGTTTCAGGAGGGGTGTCGGAGAATATGTCGCAGTTCTTGATGCGCGCATCAACAGACTTCGCGCCATGATCGATTTGTCGGGGTCTGAGCGTTCGGTGGCACTCGCGCGCCTGAGTCTGCACCGCGCCCTCGGAGGAGAATGGACCGACGACATTCTCCCTGAATTAATTACAGACTTGCAATCGAAGTTTAATTGAGGATTCGCTCTGGAGCATGTCATGAAATACCGTTCTTTTTTTATCGGGCTTTTGATCCTGTCGACTGGTGTCGCAGGGCTGGTCGCACTCATCCTTCTCAAAAGTGATCCTCCGCGAGAGGAGCGGGTCGATAACAGTCCGATCGTAGAAACAGTTCGTGTGAAAGCGGAAGCCGGATCCGTATGGGTTCGAAGCACCGGAATTGTTCAGGCGGCTCGGTCAGTGACTCTTTCTGCAGAAGTGCCCGGGCAGGTGGTTTTGGTTTCATCTCAATTTGTAACGGGTGGCGATTTCAAGAAAGGGGACGTATTGCTGCAGATCGAACCCTCCACATATCAAAATGCGGTCGCTGTTGCCACTGCCGATGTAACGCAAAGACAACTGGAGGTTCTTCTGGCTGAGGAAGAAGCTGCAATTGCGCGAGATGAGTGGGATCGATTGAAGGAGCGCTACGGTGATGAAGGTGTACCACCGACATCCACCCTCGGCAGTCTGGTGTTGCGGGAACCGCAACTGAAGCTCAGCAAAGCGGCACTTCTGGGTTCAAAAGCGCAGCTTGAAGACGCGCAGTACCGTCTCGAACGCACTAAAATCAGGGCACCGTTCAACGGCAGAATTTTAAACAGAATGGCAGATATTGGCCAGTATGTGGGCCTTGGAGGTGTGGTAGCATCTTTTTACGGTACAGATGTAATTGAAATTCCAGTGGCATTGACATCTTCACAGGCTGCATTGCTGACGGATCTGTATACGTTGGACGTGGATGTTGCGCCGCGAGTGGTTCAAGTGAGGTCATCGTTTGCTTCCGACGGGGATGTTTGGGAAGGACATGTACATCGTGTTGAGGGGGCCTTGGATGAAATAACCAGGACGCTTCGCGTCATTGTTCGAGTCGAAGCACCGTACGATACGGAACGCGGGGGGCAGCCTTTACTGATTGGAAGCTTTGCCAACGTCGAAATTGAGGGTCGACGATTGGAGCGCTTTTTCTCACTTCCCCGGGATGCCCTTAGAGAGGGGAATCAGTTGTGGATGTATAAAAACGGGAAACTCTCGGTTCGAAATGTATCGGTTGTGCAGATATTCGAGAATACCGTACTGGTGGACGGCGGAATCAATGACGGGGAAGTTGTGATTACAACCAGGCTGGCGTTCGTAGTGGACGGAATGCATGTCCGTGCTGTCGACGAGACTGGAGGCCGCTCGTGAGAGGTATGATACACTGGATGGCGCGAAATAGCGTTGCGGCCAATCTTCTGATGATGTTCATCATCGTCGTGGGCGCAATCAGTGTTGCCAATATTGCACAGGAAGTATTTCCGGAAGTAAGTCTGGATGCGATTCAAATAACGATCGTATATCCCGGGGCGTCGCCTGAAGAAGTCGAAAGTGGCATCGTACGCCGAGTCGAAGAACGCATTGCCGGTATCGATGGAATCCGCAGAATTTCTTCCGTTTCAGCGGAAAATGCGGGTGTCATTACCGCGCAACTGCAGCTGGGCGCCAGTCTGGCCAGGGCACTCGATGATATCAAGGCCGAAGTAGACAGGATCGACACGTTTCCGCTGGAAGCAGAAAAACCTGAAATCGTGGAGATAACCACAAGACGGAAGGTCATTTCCATAGCGCTTCATGGCGATGTATCGGAACGGGCCCTTAAGGAGTTGGCCAATCGCGTCAAGGATGATTTGTCCAGTCAGGACGGCATTTCGTATGTAAACGTTTCAGGTACACGTGATTACGAAATATCCATTGAGCTGCGAGAGGCTGCAATGCGCGCCTATTCGCTTACGCTGGCCGATATAACCCGGGCAGTCCGTCGCGGGAGTCTGGATCTACCCGGCGGCCAGATCCGGACACGCAATGAAGAAATCCTGGTTCGCACAAAAGGCCAGAATTATATCGCGGAAGATTTCAGAGCCATCGTCGTGCGAACGAACCGTAGTGGTGCCGAGGTCAGACTGGGTCAGATCGCGAAAATTACCGACGGATTCGAAGAAGCAAATTTGATCACTCGCTTCAATGGCGAAAGAGCAGCTTTTGTGGAGGTGTATCGAGTCGGAGATGAGCGTGTTCTGGATATCGTTGACCAGGTCTATGCGTACGTAGAAACCCTCTCGGTACCTGCGGGGATAAAGATTTCGATCTGGCAGGATGAAGCGCGATTGTTGAAAAGCAGGTACGAGTTGATGTTGAAGAACGGTCTGATGGGCCTGGCTCTCGTGATCCTGGCCCTTGGACTTTTCCTCAATTCAAGACTTGCATTCTGGGTTTCTATGGGCATTTTTGTCTCGTTTATCGGGACGTTTGCCGTCATGATCATGCTTGGCACTACGCTGAACATGATCTCATTGGTGGCTTTTATTCTGGCCCTCGGAATCGTTGTTGATGATGCGATAATGATCGGGGAGAATATTTTTGCGGGACAGGAACGGGGTTTGCCTTCGCTCGAGGCTGCATCCGATGGTGCGTCGCGTCTTGTTCGACCGGTCGTTTTTGCTGTACTTACCACCATGGCTGCGTTTGCACCCCTGTTGTTCGCGCCCGGTCTGTTGGGCAAATTCATGAAGAACCTGCCCATCGTGATTATCACGGTATTGGGGATTTCACTTGTTGAATCACTGTTGATTCTTCCGGCCCATTTGTCTCATGTCAGTGCACTCCGCGGGAATAAAAAAGGTCGTATTCGCGAAGCAGTCGAGCGCGTGCAGCACTCCATTGCTGCCATGATCGAATGGATTATTGCCGTTCCGCTGGAGAAAAGCCTCCGATTTGCCACGCGCAACTACGGCATCGTGATAGTCTCGGGTATTTCAGCCATTTTACTTTCGATCGGCCTGATTGCCGGAGGCCTTGTCAAGTTCACCTTCTTCCCCGAAATAGCCGGCGAGAACGTTATCGCACGGCTCGAAATGCCACTGGGAACACCTGCAGAAAAAACAGCAGCGGTTGCAGCGATTTTGGAGAAGCGGGGCAGAGACGCAGTTGCGGAGATACAGTCGTCGCTTCCATCTTCACATCCGAATCTGCTGAAAAACGTATTCGTTATTGTCGGTCGCCAACCATCGCTTGCGAACGGTCCTCGGGGCCCCGTTGGTCCGGGTTTGATCGAAGGAAACAAGGCAGAAATCAATATCGAACTGTTGGCCGCGGAGGAGAGGGATATTTCGGCAACAGAAATAGAATCGGCCTGGCGCGAGGCGGCTGGAAATATTCCCGGAATCAAATCGCTCCAGTTTCAATCCGCCCTGATCACGATCGGGAAACCCGTTCAGGTAGAGCTTTCTTCACCCGACGAAGCCGTGTTGGAAGAGGCCGTTAATACGCTTAAAACCGAGCTGCGAAATTATGCAGGTGTTTTTGATATTCAGGATGATCTTCAGCTCGGCAAACGAGAGTTGAAACTGGAGCTGAAGCCACACGCGCAGTCTCTGGGTATTTCATTGGAGGACCTGGCGTCTCAGGTCCGGGCAGCGTTTTACGGAAACGAAGCACTTCGTGTCCAGCGTGGGAGAGACGATGTGAAGGTTATGGTTCGTCTGGTTGAGGATGAGAGAAACTCTCTGGCAGACATCGAAAACCTGCGTATCAGATCGCTTCAGGGGGCAGAGATACCATTTTCTCATGTGGCGATTGCCAGTTTTGGTTACGGTCCGTCTGCCATTAATCGCAGGGATCGGCGCCGCGTGGTTACGGTGACCGCAGAGCTTGACGACGAGATCGCTAACGCCAATGAGGTCAGGGCCTCGCTGGAAGCGAACGTTTTATCTCAGTTAATACGTACCTATCCCAGTTTGAAGGCCAGTTTTGAAGGAGAGCAGAGAGAGCAGGCAGATACCATTGCAGCGCTGCAGAGGGGTTTTCTTATCGCTCTCTTCGTGATTTATGCTCTCCTGGCGATCCCATTTCGCTCCTACACACAGCCCCTGATTATCATGGCTGCGGTACCGTTCGGAATCATCGGTGCAATTATCGGGCATATGTTGATGGGACTTTCCGTCGGTATTCTGAGTCTTTTCGGAATCATCGGGCTCTCGGGTGTCGTGGTGAATGACTCGCTTGTTCTGATCGACTATATCAATTCAGAGCGGGAATCCGGTGCCAGTGTTGAGGACGCAATCATGGCAGCCGGAAAAGCCCGGTTCCGGCCTATTTTTCTGACATCACTCACCACGTTTCTGGGTGTTTTGCCTTTGATCCTTGAAAAAAGTCTCCAGGCACAGTTTCTGATCCCTATCGCCGTCAGCCTCGGCTTTGGAATATTATTCGCCACGGTAATCGTGCTTATTTTGATTCCGTCGCTGGTCGTTCTCGAAGACCGTTTGAGAACAATGATGCGGCGATCGAGCACTGCTGTATCATCTTCGCCAGAATCTGTCATGAATCGAAATACAGTTGTAATCATCGTGAGCATCAGCCTGGGTCTCGGCCTCGTGCACCCGGCCGAGGCTCAGGATGCACGCCCGGAAGACGTAACCACGATCGAGGGAATCATGAAAGCTTATTATGAAGTTGTTTCCGGGCCTTCCGGCGCGGAACGAGATTGGGCCCGGGATCGCTCGCTACACCATCCGGAGGCGCAAGTGGTCATCCTCCGTGATGGAGAAGACGGAAAGGTCAAAGCAGATGTCATGACGTTATCAGATTTTCATGGACCCCCGGGGCCAGCTCAGAATTCTTTTTATGAATTTGAAATATACAGGGAAGTCCGAAGGCATGGTGCGAACGCGCATGTATGGAGCACCTATGAATGGCGGAGCGAAAAAAATGGAGCCGCCCGTGGACGGGGAATCAACAGCATCCAGATGTATTTCGATGGTTCACGCTGGTGGATTACAGAATGGATGTTTGACAGTCGTACCGACGACCAAACTGTTCAGGATGCCTACTTACCGGAAAACAGGTGGGGAGACCGTCTGGATCGCCGGTAGAGACCCGACTGAGGACTGTTTGGATCAATGAAAGTCATTATTCGTCCGGGGGAACTGAGATTTCCACTTGACCCGGTCGTTTCGTTTGGAAAACAGAATCCTCTTGTAATCGAAGCGGGTTTCGGAGACGGTCATTTTTTGGCCCACCTGGCCAAATCACATCCGAAGTGGAACCTGCTCGGTGTCGAAGTTTCTCTCGGGTCGATATGGCGGGCGTACCGTCGAATGCTTCGGGAAGAGATTTCGAATGTGCGGCTGTATCGGGGTGACGCTCGTTTTATTGTTCGGGACGTGGTTGCTGAAAACAGTCTTTCGCGGATCTACGTAAAATTTCCTGATCCGTGGCCTCGAAAAAAACACAGGTCGCGCCGATTGCTTTGCGCTCCCTTTTTTAATTTACTCTCCACGCGCCTGGAGGATGGTGGCGTTCTCAGCTTTACTACGGACCATGCAGAATATTTCGATTTTGCTCTGGAAGAGGGCGGCTCAACAGGGTGTTTTGAGATCACGCCGGGCGAGCCTCCGGCAGCGGCGATGGAAACCAAATATGCTCGAAAATGGCTTGAAATGGAAAAAGAAATCTTCCACGCCGAATTCAAAAAGATAAGCAACGCTCCTTCGTACCCGGCCCTGATTCAAATAATCGATATGCATCACGCAATACTGGATGGGAATCTTTCGTCGATAGGTTCTTTCAAAAAACAGATTCATGCTTTCAAGGACGGCCATATTATTGTGCTCGAAGCTTTTCGCGAGTTATCTGGCGACAGTTTGATTTTCAAGGTTCGCGTGGAGGAGACCGATCTTGTTCAGGAGATATTGATCCAGGCCTGGCAGAAAACGGACGGAGTTTTCGTAAGTCTTCAACCCTTTGGTGACCCGCTTTCTACCCGGGGCGTGCGCGAAGCCGTGCACGCAGTAACCAACTGGCTGGCCACACAGGGGCTGGTCGTCAAAGAAAAGTGGATATAGGCCGTTCACGCTTTTTGCATGCTCCCGGAGGCTGCCGGTCAGCGGGAACTACGATCTTCTGAGAGGTCTGATTTTTCGCCACGGGCTCATCCCGCTGCTGTTCCCGATTTCTCTGACGGCGCTTCCCTTCTGCTCGTTGTCTGAGATTGTGCCTTCCGCACCATTTTTTCGTCCGATACCATTCTGGTACATTTCAGCCGCGACCTGCGACAGGGCTTCTTTGACAAATTTTCCGTCATGATTGGCGGGCAATTCGTCTGGATTAAAATGATCGTTTACAAAATGTGTGGAGAATTGACCTGAGCGGAACGATTCATGTTCCATCACGAGGCGGCAGAACGGAATGGTTGTAGGGACGCCGGCAATTTCGTACTCGTTCAGCGCGCGAATCATTCTCGAAATCGCTTCAGCTCTGTTTCCTCCCCAGGAAATCAGCTTGGAAATCATCGGGTCGTAATGGATAGATATCACATCCGATTCTTCCACACCAGCGTCGACTCGGATCCCGAATCCACCCGGGGCCCGATGACGAATCAGCTTACCGGGTCCGGGCATGAACTGACGAGCTGGGTCCTCGGCATAAACGCGGCATTCAATCGCATGACCATTCATTTTAATTTCTTCCTGAAGCCACGGAAGAGGGTGGCCCTCGGCGATACGGATCTGCGCTGCGACGAGATCTATTCCGGTGATCCATTCCGTGACCGGATGCTCGACCTGAAGCCGCGTATTCATCTCCATGAAATAGAAATTATTGTCCGCGTCCAGTAAAAACTCGATCGTCCCAGCACCCACATAAGCGCAAGAACGCGCCGCTTCGATGGCAGCTTGGCCCATTTTTTTTCTTAAAGAACTGTCGAGTACAGACGAGGGGGCTTCTTCGACAACTTTTTGATGCCGGCGCTGAATGGAACATTCGCGTTCGAAAAGGTGAATGACGTTGCCGTGTTGATCAGCGAGAATCTGAAATTCGATATGTCGTGGGTGCGAAATGTATTTCTCGATAAAGACGCGTTCATCACCAAAGGCACTTCTGGCTTCGTTTCGGGAGGCCGAAAACAAAGAAGCAAACTCTGAACGGTTCGTTACGATACGCATACCTTTTCCGCCACCGCCTGCTGCAGCCTTGATCAGGACCGGATAACCGATTTTTTCCGCCTCCGAAAGGCCGGATTCCATGGTGTCCACGGACTCAATGGTTCCGGGAGGCATCGGTATACCCGCTTTTTTCATCAAGGAACGGGCTGCAGTTTTATCTCCCATGGATAAAATTGCTGAGGGGTGAGGGCCAATAAAAGTGATACCAGCCTCCTCACAGGCAGCCGAGAACGACGCGTTTTCGGATAGAAATCCATACCCCGGGTGGATGGCATCTGCTCCACACGCCGTCGCTGTCTCGATGATTCGTTCGATGACAAGGTAAGATTCAGCCGATGCCGCCCCGCCGATGGCATATGCCTCATCGGCCATTCGCACGTGCAGCGCAGAGCGATCCGGTTCGCTGAACACGGCCACGGTCTTGATGCCCAGTTCAGCGCAGGTTCGCATGATGCGAACTGCGATTTCACCCCGGTTCGCGACGAGTATCTTTTTGACAGGACAAAGATCTGACATGGTTGGAGCAACGGAGCATGGCACGAATTATGCAATTACGTACCTTCTCTGTATTGAGATTGATTACAGGAACGCCGCTGAAAATACGGAAAAGTTTACACGGTTCGCCGAGATGTCTGAGCAGAACGACTTTTATAAGATTTTGGGTATTCGAGAAGATGCACCTGCTGAGGAGATCAAAAGGATCTACCGGAAACTCGCGCGTGACTTCCATCCGGATCGAAATAAAGACAAACCCGGTGCAGAGGCCAGGTTCAAAGAGATCTCTGAGGCCTATTCGGTGTTGTCTGACGACAAGAAACGACGTGACTACGATCAGGCGCGAAACCCTCTTTTTTTCGCCTCCGAAACCGGTTTTGGACGTGGTTTTGAGCCGGCAGGAGAGCAGCGGGGCAGGTCGGATCCGTTCGGCAATCAGCCGTTTACATCGGCGCGAGGTGGTCGATTCTATCGCAAACCAGACGGTACGTATGTACGCATGGACCCGGAAGGAGTCGGTCGTCAGCCCTTCACATCTTCGCGAACTGGCCCGGTTGGGGCAGACGCCGGAGAAGGATTCGCCGACATTTTTTCTCAGTTTTTTGGCGCCACTGCTGAAAAGGAAGAAAAACGCCGATCATCGAGACTTGATCGCCATCGAACGGTAAAGATTTCATTTCGTCGAATGATGGTAGGAGGGAAAATCACGCTCAAGCTGGGCGCGGAGAAACTCGGCATTCCTGTTCCGCGGGGTGTTGAGGACGGGTATAAAATTCGAATTCGCGGTCGCGGCAATCAGGCGCTCGACGGGCGGCGAGGGGATCTGTATGTGACTGTTCGGGTCAGCGGGATAGACGGGATCTGGCGAGAGGGGCTGGATCTGCATACGGAGGCGAAAGTATCCTTGTTTGAAGCCATGACGGGTTCGGAAGGGAGCGTAAAAATACCACTCGGCAAAAAAATCAAAGTAAAAATTCCTGCCGGAGTACAGCCGGGGGAAGTACTTCGCATAAAAGGAAAAGGAATAGAAACGGATAAGGGTACGGGCAATCTGCTTGTTCACGTGCGTCTTGTGACTCCTCGCGACCTTACGTCAAAGCAAAAAGCGATAATTGCCGAAGCCGCTCGAAAAGCAGGATTGAAATAGGAACAGTTAACATGCGCCTCCCACTGGAAAGACCACAGCAGGAATGGTGGAAAACGGCGATGACAAGCCGTAAAACTCAAGCACGTTTCGACTGACGCGAAAGGTCGTTTTTTTTGCGCTCGTGGACATCCAGAAATCGCTTTCTGAGGCGGATCGACTTTGGAGTGACCTCAATGAGTTCGTCTTCACGAATAAATTCGATGGCTTCTTCGAGGGAAAATCGCCGCGGAGGAATCAGCTTTTCAAATGAATCGGCGGCAGCGGCCCGCATATTCGTCTGCTTTTTTTCCTTGGTGATATTCACGTCCAGGTCCGCATCCCGGCTGTTCTCCCCTACCAGCATGCCTCCGTATACACGCTCGGTAGGCCCGACAAACAACTCGCCACGCTCCTGCAGATTTACGATGGAATACCCCGTAACATTTCCGACACGGTCGGCAACGAGGGCCCCGGTCGCGCGGTGGGCTATATCGCCCGCCCATGGTTTGTATTTATCGAAGATGTGGGTCAGGATTCCCGTTCCTCTGGTGTCCGTCATGAACTCGGTCCGGTAACCGATAAGGCCACGGCTCGGTATCTCGAATTCCAGTCGGACCCGCCCTGAACCGTGATTGATCATTTTCGACATGATTCCTTTACGCATACCCATTTTCTGCACGACGGTACCCATAAAATCTTCCGCCACGTCGATGAGCGCGATTTCGAAAGGTTCATATCGCTTACCGTCGATTTCGCGCAATAACACGCGCGGCATTCCGACTGCCAGTTCAAATTGTTCCCTGCGCATCTGTTCTATCAGGATGGCCATCTGAAGCTCACCGCGGCCGAATACAAGGAAACTGTCCGGTGATTCCGTTTCTTCAATCCGCATTGCCAGATTTGTCTCGACTTCTTTAAAGAGGCGATCGCGAATATTGCGGGACGTTACGTATTTGCCTTCCTGGCCACTGAACGGAGAGTCATTGATTCGGAATTCCATCGACATCGTAGGCTCGTCGATATGGAGTGGATCCAGGGCTACAGGGTTTTCGAAGTCTGAGATGCTCTCTCCCAGGCCAATGCCGGTCATTCCGGCGACGGCGATAATATTTCCGGGTCCTGCTTCGGCGACCTCATGTTTATCCAGGCCCTCGTAATCAAAAAGCCCTGACACGGTAGCGGCAGTAAAGGTGCCATCGCGGCGGCAAATCTGGACTTTATCCCGGTTGCGCAACGTTCCGTTAATCACACGACCGATAGCAAGCGGGCCGCGGTACGTATCCGGTCGAACGTTGGTGACCATGACCTGTACGGTAGAATCGGCTTCTCCTCCGGGAGCCGGCACCGATTTCAGGATCGTTTCGAACAGTGGAACGAGGTTCTCCATCTTTTCGTCGGGATCAGTCCCGCACAAACCGTCTCGCGCCACAGCGAACAAAACCGGGAAGTCGATCTGCTCTTCCGTAGCATCCAGGTCAATGAACAGGTCATATACTTCGTCCAGCACCTCAAAAGGACGGGCATCGGATCGATCAATTTTGTTGATGACAAGAATTGCAGGCAGGTTTAATTCCAGGGCTTTTACAAGTACAAATCGAGTCTGAGGAAGCGGTCCTTCTGCGGCATCCACGAGCAGCATGATTCCGTCCACCATGCGAAGAGTTCGTTCTACTTCGCCCCCGAAATCAGCATGTCCCGGCGTATCGACAATATTTATCTTGATGCCCTTATACGTAACGGCCGTGTTTTTAGCCATAATGGTGATGCCCTTTTCCCGCTCCAGATCCATGGAGTCCATTACGCGCTCTTGTACATTCTGATTGTCCCGGAAAATGCCACTTTGCCAGAGCATGGAATCCACCAGCGTAGTTTTTCCATGATCAACGTGCGCAACAATGGCAATATTTCGAATCGGAAATTCTGACATCTCGAAAAGGTCTGTTCAGTTAAATACACATGCAGGGAAAAAAAATAAGCTGATCAGCAGCGTTATGAATTCTGTGCCCTCGAACGCCTGTTTTGCCCCAGGGATGCTGGTTAGTTAAAAATCAATAAAACGAATAGTTAGTCGTAATTTATTTTGGAGACAGTTGCGCTGGTTTCCGGATCAGAACCTGACGGATCCACACAAACGGATCAGGATCTGACGGATCCACGCAGACGGATCTCCACCAGACACAACTCCACCAAATGGAACATAGCACCATGGATCAAAACATAATGGATCAGATTATCCTTGGCCTCTCACTTACCGACTGGGCCATAATGATTGCTGTATGGGCCGTTTCGTCCGCCGTACTGACGGTCGCAAAGAATTTGTTGATCAGTCGATTTACGCGCATGGCCGAACGAACAGAAAATCAGATCGATGATATTTTCGCAGATGTCATGCGCGCGACGAGAAAAATTTTCATTTTCATCGTATCGGCTTATCTCGCTGTTGAATTGATCATCGGTGATGCACCGACTGTCGGGATAATTCGAAAGTTTGCATTTCTCGGCGTTCTTCTTCAGATCGGCTTCTGGGGGAATGCCTTGATGGATTCTCTCGCGAGCTGGTATCTCACAAGAGTAGGCGACAGCGCTGCCGCACAGGTTACGGCCATAAAAGCATTTGGACTGATAGGTCGACTCGTAGTCTGGTCGATCACATTATTGCTTTCGCTGGATAATTTTGGTATTGACGTGACCACGCTGATTGCAGGATTGGGTATAGGTGGTCTTGCTTTTGCACTGGCGATAAGACCCCTGCTTGAAGATATTTTTGCCTACTTCTCGATTGTGGTAGACCGTCCGTTTGTGAAAGGGGATTATGTTGTGGCAGGAAGTTTTTCAGGCACGGTAGAACATGTCGGGATAAAAACGACACGTTTTATCAGTAAGACCGGAGAGGAGATTGTCTTTCCAAACTCTGATCTTCTCTCGAGTCGTCTCCGGAATTATAAAAAAATGAAAGAGCGACGGGCGGATTTTTCATTGGGAGTAACGTACGATACTCCAGCAGAGAAATTATCTCGGCTCTCAGGTCAGATTCGGCAGATTGTTGACAAGGAGGAGCTGGTCCGATTCGATCGAGGACATCTATCCGAATTCGGCGATTCAGCCATTATATTCCAGTTCGTTTACTACATGAAAGACCCGGCCTACGGCGTTTATATGGACACCCAGGAACGGATAAATCTGGCAATTATAGATCTTTTTCAGAAGGAAGGGATTGAATTTGCGTTCCCGACGCAAACGTTGCACGTGGAGTCGTTACCGTCGGTTGCGCCTGCGCAGACTCCAGCAGATGAAGCGGCAGCGTCCGAGACTGACTGAGTTGATTCCTGAGCGGTCAGTCCCTGAGCGAGAGTACTATACAGTAATCATAAGTAGTTGTATATATAGTACTTACGCCTATTAATATTAACCTAGGTTAAGGTGAGGGTTAAGGAAATTGGACATATTCTTCGATTTCGGCGTATTGTCGCCAAGTCAAGAAATCTTTTCCTGATTCGAGGTTATGAGCTGGCCCTTGGGTGTGTATTCTGTAAAAAGACGCACGAAACGCCTCTACTACCGAACCCTGGAAGCCATTGCCGACCTGGCTGCTGTGATCGCGACTAGGCTGTACGGGATTGTGGAGCGGTCGTATTACAGATAGAACTGTTGCCACAAACAAGAAGGGGGCCGAAGCGCCTTAATCTCATGCCGGATGGATCCGGTGATTTACTTGATCGGGCATTGAAACCCAAAAAGCTCAAATCCCGCTAAACAGGTTTTAACACATGAATTGAAATTGCCTAACTCGCCTTCACGGCTCGGGTGGTCGATAGTCTGCGCACGGAGGTTGAGCTGTCGGCCAAGCAAGCCTGTCAGATCGTCGGCATCAGCCGCAGTCGCTACTATGCCGTCAAGACCCCATCGGAGGCCGCACCGAGCCCAGCCCAACGCCGCAGGGAAGCCGCCGACGAGGCGCTGCTCCATCGGATTCGGGCTCTCTGCGGCGACCATCCGTTCTGGGGCTATCGCCGCGTTTGGGCCTGGCTACGCTTTCGGGAGCACGACCAGGTGAACAAGAAGCGCGTCTACCGCCTGATGCGCAAAGACAGCCTGACCATCAAGAGGCGGACCAAACCGGCCACACGGACGCCTCGCTCGAAGCCGAAGGCAACGAGGCCGAAGCAGTATTGGGGCATCGATATGACGAAGTTTCTCGTCGAGCCCGTCGGTTGGGTATACCTGGTGATCGTGCTCGACTGGTACACGAAAAAAATCGTCGGATATGATATTTCTTTGCGATGCCGGAGGCAGGAGTGGGAAGCGGCCCTGGATCGTGCCCTCCAGGCGGAATTTCCAGAGGGGGTGCGGGGGCAGCGCTTGCGCCTGGTCAGTGACAACGGCAGTCAGATCACCGCGACCGGCTTCATGAAGTACATGGCGCGCTTGGATATCGAGCAAGTTTTCACCAGCTACAATAATCCGAAGGGCAATGCCGAGACGGAACGGATGATTCGTACGATCAAGGAGGAAGTCCTATGGCTGGAGGAGTTCACCAGCTTCAGCGAGGCCAAAGAGAAGATCGGGCCTTGGATCGAGCAGGACTACAACGAGCTCTATCCGCACTCGGCCCTGGGTTACTATTCGCCGGTGGAGTTCGAGGCCCGGCTGCGATATCAGGCCGAGGCCCCCTGAGCAGCTGCGACCGGAAGAGCGCGGCAGGGCCCCTGGCCGTTTCCCTTTCTTTCGTACGTCCTTGACTTTCTGAAAAATAATCGGTATTAGTCGTACACGTTTGATCTGGGCCGCCGGGCCCTAGCCAGCCTGACGACCCTCTCCTCCCTTGATCGGGACACTCCAAAACCACCCAGATTGGAGGAACCACCGACGAAAACAAAGCTACCCCTCGCGTCTCTGGCCCTGCCGCTGCTAGCGGTGCTGCTGAGCCTGACCACGGTGGCCGCTGCGCAACCCGGCGTCGTCATCAGCACGGTGGCCGGCACGGGCATAGATGGCTTCAACGGCGACGGCATCCCGGCCACTACCGCTCAGCTGTCGTCTCCCTTTGGTGTTGTTGTGGATGGCTCCGGGAATCTCTTCATTGCGGATGCAGGTAACCATCGTATCCGCAGGGTTGACGGCGTGACCGGTATCATCAGCACGGTGGCCGGCACGGGTGGAGGTGGCTTCAACGGCGACGGCATCCCGGCCACTACCGCTCAGCTGCGTCTCCCTCGTGGTGTTGTTGTGGATGGCTCCGGGAATCTCTTCATTGCAGATACTGATAACAATCGTATCCGCAGGGTTGACGGCGTGACCGGTATCATCAGCACGGTCGCCGGCGCGGGCATACTTGGCTTCAACGGCGACGGCATCCTGGCCACTACCGCTCGTCTGAACTTTCCCCCTGTTGTTGTTGTGGGTGGCTCCGGGAATCTCTTCATTGCAGATACGAATAACCATCGCATCCGAAAGGTGCAGATTTACGTCATAGAGCAAGATTCGCTAGCGCTGGTGGCACTATACAATGCTACCAATGGTGCATCGTGGACAATTAATTCGAACTGGTTGGCGGGCCCCGTTTCTACCTGGTTCGGCGTAACCGTGTCCGGAGGTCTCGTCTCCGCATTGACCCTCGACGCCAATCAACTGACGGGAGCGATTCCTGCAGAATTGGGTAATCTCACGAGCCTCACCCGGTTATCCCTTTCCTCCAATCAGTTGACGGGTTCGATTCCTGCGGGACTGGGTGCGGTCTCCGGCCTCCGCGAGCTATTCCTCAGTGGTAATCAACTGACAGGTTCGATTCCTACGGAACTGGGCAATCTCACGGAACTCTTGTCCCTGCATCTCTCCTCGAATCAACTGACCGGTACGATTCCCATGGAATTGGGTGCGATCTCAGGCCTCATCCAACTAGAACTACTTTTAAATGAACTGACGGGGTCGATTCCACCGGAGCTTGGAAATCTCGCCGAGCTCAATAGAATATCTCTCAACAACAATCAACTGACAGGAGTGATTCCACCGGAATTAGGCTCGCTCTTGAATCTCACTTTTCTGGACCTCGGCGGAAATCAGTTGACGGGTGCGATTCCAGAGGAGATTGGCAATCTCACTAAGCTCACCTATTTAAACGTCAACTTCACTCAACTGACGGGAACACTCCCGCAGAGCCTGATCAACCTCTCGGTTCTGGATACATTTTTTTTCCTGGGGACGAGCCTTTGTGAATCGCTTGATCCTGCCTTTCAAGCGTGGCTTCAGGGCATCACCAATCTACAAAGTACAGGCTGCACAAACGTCGCCAACGAGGAGCGTGCCGAGGTTCCTGATTCCTTCGTTCTAGGGGCAAACTATCCCAACCCCTTCAATCCCTCAACCAAGATTCATTATGCGCTCCCACACGCGGCCGCTGTACACCTGACCGTCTACGACGTCCGGGGATTGCTCGTCACAACGCTCGTCGATGCCCACCAGGTTAGCGGACTTTATGACGTCTCCTTCGATGCGAGTCGGCTACCCAGTGGTGTCTACTTCTATCGAATTGAAGCTGGAGCATTCCAGAAAGTTCGCACGATGGTCCTACTCAAGTGAAAGATCGGTTTACACAATGAAATTCGCCAGTAAGGAGTAATAGGGTTCAGATTCTGCCAACAAAAGAACGCCCGAACCCATTCAGCCCCGCGACGACGATCCGCTTCTCGATGCCGGAGACATCACCGGTGAAACTCATCGTCTTCGATGTTCGCGGACGGCAGGTACGCGTGCTGGTCGACGGCGTGCGAGCGGTGGCATACACGAGGTTCTCTTCGAGGCCGCCGGAATGCCCAGCGGAACGTACCGGTACCGATTGGAAACGCCGCAGGGCAGCTTCGTGCAGATGATGCAACTTCTAAAGTAGACGCGGCTTTCCATATGGCGGCGGAAGGCAAAGGGGCAGGTCTCCCAGCGGGGCTTGCCCCTTCTTTTGTCCCGGGAAGATCTACGGATGCGCTCGAATGAGTAAGCTCTACCTTTACCTTCAGAAGTGTCTTGCTTTTGCGGGGGCAGTACACAGATCGCCATAGATGCCCTTAGGATGCCCCAGAATCGATGCGGGTTAAGTTCCTATAACGGTGTTTAGCGAGTCGTGACGACATGGTGGAGCATGTGGTGCGTTCTGGGAGTGTTACGTATTCACGTCGACTGTCTCTATATCCAAAAGAGAATTATGAAACGCCTTTACTATAGAGCCCTCGAATCCATCGCCGACGTGGCTGAACTGATTGCGACGAAGCTGAACGGCATCGCGGAGCAGTCGTACATAGAAGCACCACGAAGATGAGCGTACGTAATTGTACATTTTGCAATTCGCAATTGTCGCTGTTACACTCCAGCCAGTAATAGATTTTGGTCACCAAAGTGGGAGCCCGCGCCGGGTCTATAAGATCCCTGTGATACCGGTAACCCACCTCTTGGCATGAGTCACTATTGAGGAGAACGATGATCCCGCAGGGCGAGGAACTGGCCAACACTCTTA
>JACZYD010000141.1 GCA_022571255.1 Bacteroidota bacterium | reverse complement strand
AATACCATTCAGAAATCCGAACAAAATACCGCTCTGGAATCGGGGCGGACTCAAACAGTGGTATTGAGCCTTCTGTTTGCACTCTGTTTTGGTGTGGGGTTGAGTTTTCACGTTTTCGAGTGGAGTACGCAGACTCCCGCACCTCCGTTTCTGTCGTTATTGTACCAAGCCGTTCTGATGATCGGATACGGAAGCCTCGCTCTCGTATTGAATCAGATTTTCAGGACTCGTCGGGCGTCTCCGGCCCGCTCCATGTGGAGCGTTCTGGTAGCGGGTGTTGTTACGCTGACAATTGGCGCGGTAACAAGCCGGATAGGCAGTGTATTCGTTGGTGGTGGCAGTCCTGAAATTCCGGGGTTTGACCTTGAAACAGGAGTACCGCTCGCGCTGGCTTCCATCTTCAAGATGAATATCCTGTCTCTCGTTTTCACTGTATTCGCATTCGTTATTCTGCTGAAACTGCAGGGTCTCGTTCTGGTGAAACGATCAAAAGCGAGCCAGAGAAACTGGTATCTCATGCTCTCGGCCATGGTCGTAGCTTCTCTGCTGGTGATGGCTAATGTACCCGGAGAACCTCTGACGGAAATTCAGACCATTGCTGTGATTGTGGTCGTCGTATTCATGGTTGTGAACGCATTTCGATTGTCGTGGATCGTGTATCTGTCCTTGCAAGAGAAGTTTGTGTTGATTGGCCTCTTTTTTCTGCTCGGGATTCTTCTGTTTCTCGGTTTCGGTGTGATGAATATTGGCCCGGTTTCTCAACTCTTCATCCCGGGCGCATATGCGTACACGGAGAACTATAGTTACCCGCTAAACCTTTTTACAACCCAGGCTGTCTTTTTCGGCATCTTGTACTGTACATCGTCTTTCCTGTCGCTTCTATTTCACTTGCCTACGTCGAGCGAATTCAAGCAGCGTGCAGGAGAACGTGCTGCGATGCATTCCCTGACTCATCTGGTCGGAGACGTCCTGAACAGCGATAATCTGTATTCCACGATTACTGCCGGACTGGTTGAAGCGGGCTCGGCTACAGATTCATGGCTCGCGATTGCAGACTTTACCACTGGTTCTTTAAGTCCAAAACTTGTTGCCTCTCACGGCATGGATCTTAAGCGGATCAGAAAGCTGGTGGATGTCGATACGTTGTACAGCGATGTCGTGCGACTCAGAGAACCTGTCCTGCTTGAACGGGCACCTGCCGATCATCGTGTGTATGCCAAACCTGGCGAAGGAATCGGCAGCCTGTTCATTACGCCGCTGATGGCCCGTGATAACGTGCTTGGCGCTTTGTTTATCGCGAAAAACGTAGTCCACGGGTTTGAGCGAGACGATCTGCAAACTATCGGGATCTACGCGGCGCAGGCTGCTGTCTTCATGGATAATGCTTTATTATTTGCACAACAGGTCGAGAAAGAGCGACTCTCCCGTGAATTGAGCATTGCACGGGAAGTTCAACAAAAGTTATTGCCTCAAAACACACCGAAACTCAATGGCCTCTCGATCGCCGCCTCCAGTGTCTCTGCACATGAAGTCGGTGGCGATTATTATGATTTCGTTCAACTTGACAATAACCGTCTTGCGGTTATTATTGGCGATGTCTCGGGCAAAGGCACATCGGCCGCATTTTACATGGCAGAAATGCAGGGAATATTCCAGTCTTTGAGCCGCCTTGCCCCATCCCCTCGTGACTTCCTTTCCCATGCTAATATAGCGTTGGCCCACTGTCTTGACCGGAACGTATTCATATCCGTGATCTATGGAGTTCTTGACCTCGATAAAGAGCAATTCGTGATCGCGCGCGCAGGACATTGCCCCATCGCCATCATCGATCAGGCCGGAAATGCCCGCTATCTGAGGACCCAGGGAATGGGACTGGGTCTCGATAGAACCTCGCTGTTCAAATCGAGTCTGGTTGACGAGGTCATAAATCTTCAACCCGGTGATGTATTTGCGCTTTACACAGACGGCGTTGTCGAAAGTCGATCACCATCTGGAGAAGAGTATGGATACGATCGCCTTCTACAGGTGTTAAGTGCCAATCGTCATGGTGACAGCACTGAAATACACCGGGCTGTTCTCCATGACCTGAATGCCTTTCTTCAAGATCGAGAATATGACGACGATATGACACTTGTAATTATAAAGTGGCTCGGACTGGACGTTCCCAAAATCGATACGCTGCTCAGTACTGAGATCGAGTCCACCTTACCATGAATATTTGTAGCTTGTTATTCTTGTCTGTCTTGGCGTTGACCGATTTGGCGACACGATCAGACGTAAAAACCATTTCAGTTTCATCCAAGGAGCAATGAGTAATTTTTCGGTTGGTTTCAGAACAAATGAGAATATCCAGATACTGGATTTGAAAGGAGAACTGGATGCACACACTGCATCGGACCTTGAGGCCGCGATTCATAAATGTCAGGCCAGTGGGAATTTTCAGATCGTAATAAACGGTGGAGAATTGATGTATATATCCAGCGCCGGCCTGGGAGTTTTTATGGCCTATATAGAAGAGATCAGAGAAAATGGAGGTGATATAAAAATCACGAACCTGCAGGCCAAAGTCTTCAACGTTTTTGATTTACTCGGTTTTCCACTGCTTTTTGACATTCTTGATACCGAAGAAGAAGCATTTACCAGGTTTAGAGACAATTAAGACGGTTGTCCCTCAGAAACACCTCGAACGACAAGAATTAGAAATAGCGGGCTTGACCGACACCTTGGCATCAAACATTCACAAACTGACGATTCCGAGCTCCACACGATATCTCGAAGATGTCAGGGAGTTCGTAACCACACACGCGACGCAGGCCGGGTTTCCGGACGAAGTGGTCGAGCAATTAAAAATCGCAGTTGACGAAGCTTGTACCAACATTATCAAACACGCATACAAAGGGAAAGGTGAGAACATTATCGATCTCGCCGTAATTCTTTCGGCGGACAAATTGATCGTGCGGCTCAGGGATGAGGGAGTCAGTTTCAGTCCCTCTGATTACAAAGAGCCAAACCTCATAGAAATAGCCAAAAAACGTCGCTCAGGTGGCCTGGGTGTCCATATTATGAATCGCCTTATGGATCGGGTCGAATACCGGACACGTGACGGAGTCAATGAATGCTGCCTGGTAAAATACTTTCCGTCCTGAAAAGGGAGCCGGTCAACAGGTCTCAGTCCACTCAGCTTGCCACTCCGGAATAAAGTGAGGCAATTCCAAACGTAAGCCGCTCTTGTGTTACCTGTTCGAAACGGGATCGACTCAGCGCATCCAGGAAATCCTTCCCATCCGGAAACTTTTTTATTGAATCGGGCAAATAGGTATATGCCGCGTCGTCACCCGAAATTAATTTCCCCACATAAGGAAGAATAAAGGACCCGTAGAATCCGTATAGCTGCTTGATGGGAAAATGTGTCGGTCGACTGAATTCAAGGACGATCAGAGGCGCTCCCGGACACAACACTCTGCTGATTTCTCTCAAGCCCAACTCCAGATCAGTAAAATTTCTGACTCCGAATGCGACGAGGGCAGCATCAAATTCGTTATCTGAAAAAGGTAATTGCTCGGCATCACAAACCTTCAGTCGAATGATATCCGACAGGCCTTTTTTCCTTATTTTGTAGCGACCGACCTCAATCATTTCTTTCGCAATATCTACTCCGACGATTTCTGTGGGGCCGAGCGTGGCGGCAAGAATAGCCATATCTGCTGTACCGGTGGCCACATCAAGAATTTTGGATGGCTTGTCCTTGCTCAGTAATCGAATGGCGCGCTTTCTCCAGCGCTGATCGATCCCTGCACTGAGGATCCGATTGAGTAAATCATATCTGGGAGCGATCGCGTCAAACATGTCGCGAACGAAATCCTTCTTGTTCATCGAATCAACTCTACCAGCTTCAAAAGATCAAAATTGATGCTCTTTTTGTGAATCCAAACGTCTTTGGACGGTGTCAGTCTTATACGATTGTTTACGATACCTACCATGACATTTCGATGACCTTGTACCAATGAGTCGACGGCCGCCTTCCCAAGCCGACTGGCGAGAACACGGTCGCTCGCCGAAGGAGAACCTCCGCGCTGCGTATGTCCGAGAATACAGACTCTCAGTTCAATTCCAGCAAATCGGTCGTCTTCCTTCAACGCGTCCGCGATCTGTGTCGCACCACCCAGTTCATCTCCCTCGGCGACGATTACGATCGATGAACGAGACTGCAAAGTCATCGTGTCCAAGATGCATGTTTTAACCTCGTCCATGGTCTGTATTGTTTCCGGAATGAGCACAAGCTCAGCCCCTCCCCCAATTCCGCAATGAAGAGCTATGAACCCTGCATCGCGACCCATAACCTCGACCAGAAAAAGTCGGTCATGAGCGTCTGCCGTATCCCGGATACGATCAATATTATCGATAGCCGTGTTGATCGCTGTATCAAATCCGATCGTTTGATCTGTACCGAAAAGATCATTGTCGATCGTTCCCGGACAGCAGATGACGGGAATATCATGCTCCCGGGAAAATATACTTGCACCCCGAAGGGTACCATCCCCTCCGATCCCAATCAACGCATCAATTCCATGCTTTCTTACATTATCGGCGGCCAGCGCCCTGCCTTCCACAGTTCTGAATCGGTCTGATCGAGCCGTTTTCAGTATGGTGCCGCCTTTCTGCAGAATATTGGAAACAGATCGGGCGTCAAGATCACTGAATTCCCCTTCGATCATACCCTCATACCCACGGAGGATACCGGTCACAGCAATACTGTATTCGTGTGCGGACCGGACTACTGCGCGAAGGCACGCATTCATACCGGGTGCGTCCCCTCCGCTGGTAAAAACACCTATGCGATTTATGAGTTTGGGCATTTACTGTATGAGGTTGGGCGTTTACCGTATGGGTCTGGGCGTTTCTTGATTGATGAGGGATCTGACATGTTTTGAAGTCAATGGCAATTTACAAACTCCACACCGACCGAACGTCGTATCTTCCGTTGTTTGAGATAACGACCGAATTAAGTTACATGGAAAATGCAGCATCAATACTGAGCTATTCGCAAATTCGCGTTGAAATCAATGGCGATTCGGTTATTGTTGATGTCGAGGACGTTGAGTGCGATCCGGTTGCAATCGAACATCTCTCTGGATCAACGTATTTGATTCTGTTCCGGGGGCGAAGCCTGACGGCCACGCTGGTGGCTACCGCCGTCAATTATCTGGAGTTCAGTATTGGCGGCACATCATATCGATGTAATTTAATGAATCGCCGGGTACAGCTCCTTGAAAACCTCGACGTTTCAGAACGCAATAATTCGCATGAAGGAGAAATATCGTCCCCGATGCCCGGACTGGTTGTGAAGATTCTTGCGACGGAGGGAGCACGTGTCAAGAAAGATACACCCCTCATTGTACTGGAAGCAATGAAAATGGAGAATGAGATCCGCTCGCCGATCGACGCCGTGGTCTCGCAGATCCATGTCAGTTCGGGGGAGTCTGTCCTGAAAAATGCCCTACTGGTTTCGCTTGATGCTCTCCCGATCGGTTAATCATATTTTTCTGTTTCTGCTGTTCGTGCTGAACCTTTGCTCGTGCCAGACGGAACCCGAGCGGAGTGGATCTGGATTGACAATCGGTACTTCCCTGCCTGTTTTAGGTGCCATCATTGACGAACTTATTCAGGAAGATGACAAAGTTTTTGTACTCCTTTCGGGTTCGGGGTCCCCTCACAACTTCCAGCCTCGTCCGTCAGATATTCTGAATCTCGAAAAAAGTAACATCGTTATCCTGGCTGACCCTGATCTGGACGGATGGGCAGTTGATCTCGAATCCGCCGATGTCCACTTTCTTTCAGACTCTCTGGACAATCAATTAATCTTATTCTCATCCGGATATCGAAATCCACATTTCTGGATGGACCCCGTGCTGATCATGAACCTTGTTCATCCGGTTGCGGAGTTGCTTTGTCAAAAGCGTAAATTGGCCTGCGCCACATATCGACGCAGGGCCCGCAAGTTTGCAGAGTCCCTGGTGGCTCTTGACAACGAAATTGCAACTGCCGTGTCGGCCCTCCATAACCGATCTGTAATTACGTCTCATCCCTTTTTCGACTACTTTCTTGCGCGATATAACGTTCGCGTAATCACCACTCTGGCATCTATTCCCGGCCATGAGCCATCCCCGGCGAGGATTGTTGAAATACTTGAGAGCGCAAAAAAGAAAAATTTATTGGGGCTTGTAGCACAAGCAGGGTTGCCTGATGCGGCCGTTGTTGTAATCGGACAAGAAACGGATCTGCCAATCGTATACATAAATCCAGTAGGAACCGTGGGGCAGACGTACGCTGAGTTCATTCGTTTGGCTTCAAAAACGCTGCTGGGCCTTGAGAATATATGATGATGGAAAATGATTGAGGCTGGTAAAGGATTGATTTGATACAGATATCCAATTTAATCGTCCAAGTCGGACGAAGAACCGTCCTGAACGGCATTTCCTTTGATCTTGAAAAGGGCAATTTCCTGGCTGTCCTGGGTCCAAATGGTGGTGGCAAATCAACCCTTCTCCGGACAATTCTTGGACTGATACCCGAATTTTCCGGATCTATCAGGATTCTCAGCGGCGACGGACAACCGATTCCCAAAATCGGGTACGTTCCACAAATAAAATCCCTCGACCGAACGTTTCCAGCTTTTGCACTCGAACTGGTTGTTACCTCTATTCGCGGTCGCTGGCCCGCCTGGATATCGAGAACCGAGCGTTCGATCGGCATGACAGCTCTGGAAAGCGTCGGCGCGAAACACCTGGCGAACCAGCCGATCGGAACGCTGTCCGGTGGTGAACTTCAACGAATCTATCTGGCAAAAGCACTCATTCATGAGCCAGAACTTTTACTGCTTGACGAACCCGAAACTGGAATAGATGCTTCGGGAACGTCGGATCTGTATGCGTTGCTCGACAACTTTCGAATGAATACTGGAGGACTCGTAATGATGGTTACCCATGATTGGGACGTGGCTTATCACCATGCCACGCATGTTCTGCTGCTGAACAATAAGCAGATAAGTTTTGGTACACCGAAAGAAGCGTTGAATGGTGATGCAGTTCGTAACGCCTTCGGTCATATCGGCCATGAACACGCCATGCTCGCCGGTCGGCAGTAATATGAGTGATTGGATCCATTACGATTTCATGTGGCGAGCGTTACTGGGTGGCATTTTCGTCGGTGCACTCGCATCATACTACGGTGTATTCGTCGTTCAACGACGACTCAGTTTTCTGGGCTCAGGTCTGGCACACGCAGCTTTTGGTGGAGTTGCACTCGCCTTGCTGCTGCAGACTGAACCTCTGATGATCGCAATCCCCTTCACGGTTATTGTGGCCGTTTTGATCAACTGGATTCGCATTCATACCCGCCTTGCT
>JACZYD010000024.1 GCA_022571255.1 Bacteroidota bacterium | reverse complement strand
GCCGGTCATCGCGTACGCCTTGGAGAATCCATTGACAGTAACCGTGCGATTTCGCATGTGCGGCAGCGAAGCCATGGAGAGAATCGTCTGGTCGTACGAGATATACTCGTATATCTCGTCGGAGATCACAAATACACCCGGATGCCGACTGAGCACTTCTGCGAGTCCTCGAATTTCATCGGGGGAATAAACCGCCCCGGTCGGATTTGAGGGCGAACACAGAATCAGCACCCGCGTCCTGTCCGTAATCGAATTCTCCAGTTGTTCCGGTGTAATTCGATAGTCCGTTTCCGCACCGGTGGGAATCGCGACGGGTTCAGCACCCGCAAACCGGGCCATCTCCGGGTAACTGACCCAGTACGGTGCAGGAATTAAAACTTCATCTCCCGGACGACAGAGTACGCTCAATGCTTGAGCGATGGATTGTTTGGCTCCGTTCGAACACAGAATTTCATCCGGTTCATATTGGATTCCATTATCCCGGGCCAATTTTGAGCAAATCGCTTCCCGTAATTCCAGAATCCCTGCGTTGTTCGTGTAGTGCGTAAATCCGTCTCGGATGGCTTTTACCGCTGCTTCGGAAATCTCGTGTGGAGTATCGAAATCAGGTTCACCTGCGCTCAGCCCGATAACCGGAAAACCGGCACGCCGGCGTTCATTGGCCTTTGCAGTCATGGCCAATGTTGCCGACGGTCTCATGGAATCGACCCGGGGATTCCAGATTGAGGCAACTTTTCCCGCAAGGTTATTGATGCTCGATTCCAAATTTGTACGGATTGCAGACGGATTTTACCGCCGTTTACTGATAAGTGCTCTTGCAACCGGAACGGGTACAAAAGATGAAATATCTCCGCCCCACTGATTGATTTCGCGAACGATGGAAGCACTGATCAGTGCATGTTTCTCGGAGGTCATAAAAAATACGGTATCGATATCCGGAGTCAACCTCCGATTCGCAAAAGCCATCCTGAATTCATAGTCAAAGTCCGAAACCTGCCGTAATCCTCTTATCAGTACCGCAGCACCGCTGGCGGACGCATGATCGACCAGCAATCCTTCGAAAGAGGTTACAGAAACGTTGCTCATGTCGACGACACATTTTTTTATCAGTTCGCAGCGCTCTTCCGGCGAGAATAAGCCTTGCTTTTCAGCGTGAACAGCAATTGCAACCTCAATCCGATCGAAAACCTGGCGGGCCCTCTCCAGGATATCGAGGTGACCCAGAGTGAACGGATCGAAGGACCCCGGATAGAGCGCCAGCCGTGAATTATTGCTTTTATTCATGATCGCTTTCAACTACGGAATTCGTCCCACTGAACACCGAAACAATCGTTCGACCGTACCTCCGAGAAGTCATCAGACCTGGATGATCGTCGAAGTGAATCCGTTTGTCATGTTCCAGCACAAAAATCCCTGCCTCAGTAACATGTTTCATGGATAGATCGGGAAGCTCGAGCATCAGTCCCAAACCGTACGGGGGATCCGCCAATATAAGATCAAATCTCCTGCGCACAGGCCTTCTTAAATAAACGGTAGCGCTCATCGGAATAAAGACGCATTGGCTGACCACATCGAGGGCAGCAGCATTTTTCCGGGTGAAGTGCAGGACGCGAGCATCGGACTCGATAAATACCACGCGCGACGCTCCCCTGCTCAAGGCTTCCAGACCGAGCGCTCCTGTTCCGGCAAAAAGGTCGAGAACCTCGGCATTTTGGAGATCGACGCGAGCTTCAACCAAGTTGAACACGGATTCACGGACTCGATCCGTCGTCGGGCGTGTGAGCCCTCCGCGAGGCGATAACAATGTGCGTCGCTTGAATTTTCCGGCAACTATTCTCATGGGAGGTAAAAACAACGCCGGGTGATTATCCGTTTTTTACAACGCGGCACCGATACACATCGTGAAGGCAGAGTGACTGAAATCTTTATGGAAGGAACTCCCGTTAAAGTCGACGACCGATATCGGATTGATATTTTCAATCGGCGCAGCAAACACACTTCCAAACACTCCGGCCAGGTGTTCGGAGTTTCCGGATCCATATAACGTTACCAATCCTACGTCATTAAGTTGTTCATGGCCCAAACGCAACATTTGCATCGCAAAATAGAGCACGTCTTCCGGATCCGTCTCAACACGTTGATGGCTGAACACCCACTCACCATCGCGCATGAGTGTATACATCGAGTAATTGTCGAATACTCCCACCGACATTACACTCTTTTCGGGTTGGTCTTGCAACATGGACACTTCCCGTAATACCCGGGCAACAGCCTCTGAAGTCGAAATTGTTTCCAGATTCTGACGTCCTGCTCTGGCAAATACATCTTCCAGCCTTCGTTGAGTTGTACTTGAGATGTGAGACACAAGATTTCGTCGACCGGCTGATTCCGCGGATGTACACTCTGCGTCACGCCCCTCTGTGCTGCGCAACCCACGGTTTCCATCGTTCGAATAAGCGATACCGGAAGCAGCGCGGAGAGCCACAACGTCTCGATCAATATCGAGAAGCGCAGCTTCAAAAACCAACTGCTCCTTTCGGGCAGATTCGCCCATTGTGCCTGATACAGACGACATAAAGCTCCGGGATGCAGGGGCGTGCACGGCGACACGAAATACCTGAGCGGTTGAGCCTTTGAAAACCTCTGACAACGCCTCTGCTATCGTCTCCAGGTACGCATCCGGACCATCCTCGAACAGAACCTGATGAGCATCGAATTCAAAATCACAATCGCCGAGCCTTAATAAACGATAATTGTTTTCGGAATGCTCGATCTCTACGTAACGCATTCCTGATCCTGAAAACTCAACACCTGCACTTGCCGACGTATGCATCAATATCACTGGAAAGGATAGGAGAACATGATGCAGAAATCGCTCTCAGGTGAAAAGAAGTTTATTCCCAGCTCGACGCATTTAAAAGCGTAATGTCAGCGATCAACGAGCCAATGGAATCGTTTGAATCCGGATCGAGAAGCAGGTATATGTTCACATTCGACGTATCATTGACCTGCAGCGTAAATAAGTTGCCCGTCCTCGGTGAGTATAAGAGTGAATCTAGTATGACGCTGGTGCCGAATACACTGTCGGCATTTGCCATCACGAGAGAATCCGCTCTGAGCCATAATACCAATGAGTCGAGGGAGGTAACAAATCTATCATGCTCTCGCTCATACATGATCATCGCCGTACGAACGTTACCCATCCGCGCACGCGTGTCCTCCGTGACTTGTTTCGCGCGTTCTACTTTTGCGTAAGGTTCTACGATAGACGTGTACAACACGTAGCCTAACACAACAATGACTATTGCCAGCACGACTTGGATTCCGGACTGAATCTTACGGGCACTCGAAGCCATATCCTGTTCGTTTCGGGTGGATTAAATGAATCTCAATCAGTGGATGGTCACGATGAATCGTGATGAGGTGAAAAATAGGCCCGACTATTTCGAAAAGCAAAGAATCCTCTGCACATCACCGTTGCCGAACCAAACATTCACTGAGTTTGTCGGATTCGTTTGCTACTTTTCGATGCAGTCAATGGACTCACAAGTATTCCTTTTGTTGCTCCAGGTGATGCAGGATAATGACAACCTTATTGATCAATATAGATCACGTAGCCACGCTCAGAAACGCCAGAAGAGAACGGTTTCCAGACCCTGTCGTTATTGCTCTGGCCTGTGAGAGGGCCGGCGCTGATGGCATTGTTTTTCACCTGCGCGAAGACCGACGTCATATCAAGGATGCCGATGTGCGTCGTCTGAAACAAAAGATACATTCTAAATTGGATTTTGAATGTTCTCTGGCCTCCGACGTGATCGACATCTGCTGCGATGTAAAACCTGATCTGGCGACCCTTGTGCCGGAGCGGCGCGAAGAGATCACTACCGAAGGAGGTATCGACGCGATTGGCAATCGAAAGCGCATTACTCACACCGTAGATCGGCTTCATGCAGCAGGAGTGAAAAAGGTTGCCCTTTTTATAGATCCGAATCAAGACCAGTTAAGGGCTGCTGCAGATACGGGTGCGGATATCATCGAACTCCACACCGGTGATTATGCAAACGTGGTCACCGAGATGGAAAGCATTCAGTCCCTGAACCTGCTCGCCGATGCTGCCCGGTTCGCACACGAATTGAATCTCGTCGTTCATGCAGGACACGGACTGGATTATGACAATTACGAGGCCTTTCGCGCCAACGTGCCTTTCGTCGCAGAAGTATCCATCGGATTTGCAGTAATCGCGAGGAGCCTTCTTACGGGGATCACGGTGGCGGTCCAGGAAATGAAGTTCTTGGTCAGCGGCCCGGATTCAGAATAACGCGGTAGAATGGCAGAATCATCAGAGAATCGGCATGCCAGTTCAGATCCGGGCACAGAACCAGCGCCTGACGCCCGTCAGGATTGTTTCCCCGATAGACCGGGAGAGTTCAAGTGCGGATATGTGGCATTGATCGGGAAGCCGAACGTAGGAAAAAGCACTTTGCTGAATGCACTTCTCGGGCAGAAAATATCCATCGTTACCCGTAAACCCCAGACTACTCGCAACCGAGTGCTTGGAATTCTTACGACTGACAATTTTCAAGTCATCTTGCTCGATACACCGGGAATCATCGATCCGCGTTATGGACTACAGCGCGCAATGATGAAAAACGTCAAACGGGCCCTGGGTGATGCGGACCTGGTTCTTTTTCTCTCTGATGCTTCTGCGGGAAAACTGGACTGGAAAAGTCTCAAATTTCTCCAGGGCATACCTGCATTGCTGGTTTTGAACAAAATGGACATCGTAAAACAGGAATCCATGCTCCCGATGGTTGAAAACTATGTGTCGGAATTTGATTTTGAGGACGTAATTCCGATCTCCGCGTTGAAGAAGAAAAACTTGGATGTGCTTCTCGATGCGATCGCCGATCGGCTGCCTTACGGGCCTCCCCTGTATCCGAAGGAGATGCTGAGCGAACACCCAGAACGGTTTTTCGTTGCCGAAATGATACGAGAAAAGGTATTTCTGACGCTTCGTCAGGAATTACCTTATTCGACACAGATAGACGTGATACGCTTCGAAGAAAAACCCGGGGCCAAAGACCACATTCATGCCGACATTATTGTGGAGCGCCAGTCCCAGAAAGGCATCGTAATTGGCAAAAATGGAAGTACTCTCAAAAAAATCGGCAGTGCTGCGAGAATCGATATAGAGGAATTTCTGGGTCGGCCCGTATTTTTGAAATTGCACGTCAAAGTCCGCAGCGACTGGAGAAACAAAGACGCTCTCCTTCGATCGTTTGGTTTCGAAACCTGAGGTCTGTCGCAGATTTCGGAAAGCACTCTCGGACAGAATCGCTGTGACGCTCGTATCAACAGACCTGATCGGATTGAACAACGGTGATCCGGAGCGCTTCTTGTAGCATGCCTGCCGTAGAGGCCCGCAGGCGGTCGTCATCCAATCGGAATCGCTCAAAGCCATACCTGTCGGCTCTGTATCCCTCTCTGAGGATTCTAAAAGCTTTCTCTCTCGCAGCGAGCGGACAGGTCGGCAATGTCCGCATCCGTACGTCGTCTTCGCGGATGTTGTACATTTGCCTGATGATCCGTGTCAGATAAACAGTCAGGTCCGATTCCGGATCAACGTCGGGGATTTCAAGGTCCGTCTGATCACGGATGGAGGCGTCCGATCGCGGGGGGCTCGGCAGGGAAAAATGCCTGCAAAACTCGTCCAGTATCATTTCCGTACTTTGTCGTTTAGCATCACTCGAATACCCGGCAATATGTGAGGTCGCAATAAACGACGCCGACACCAGGTCAGCGTCCGGATTTGGTTCTCCGCTCCAGACATCCGTTGCGACGCAACAAACGGGTCCGTTCTTCAGCGCATCGAGTAAGTGACGTTCGTTCACAACACCCCCGCGTGCGGTATTGAGTAGCCAGGAGCCAGGAGCCATTTTAGATAATTCTGGTTCGGCTATCAGATCCACTGTCGCATGTTTTCCTCCGTGAACCAATGGAACGTGCAGACTGATCACGTCACAATCGCGAAGAAGATCGGACAATTCGCTGAAACGATGCGTCTCCTTGCGATGCCCGAATTTTTCCTGTAGCGGCGAGTCACATAAGAGACAAGAAATTTCCATGGCCCTGAGTCTCGTAGCGAGTTGACTTCCTATCCAGCCGCAACCGATGATTCCGACCGTTTTATCAAAAAGCGATTCCCCTGTGTAGACCGCAAGTTCAGAAAGAGCAGCAAAAACATATTCAACGACCGAATTCGCGTTTCCTCCGAAAGCAGCCACGAAACGAATCCCTTTCGAATCCAGATAATCCGTATCTATGTGGTCTGTACCAGCCGTCGCGGTGCCGACAAATTTCACCGGGCTTCCGGCAAGCAGCGACGCATGAATTCGCGTAGTACTGCGTACAAGGAGAGCATCAGCCTCCATTATCGAATTGAGATTGATTTTGTGTCCCGGAATGAGCATAATATCCGCGAATGGCCCGAAAAGGGTATTTATGAACGGAATAGCCTCATCAGCGACAATTCTAAGGGACATTGTTTTACCCCGGTTTACCCGGAATCAGATCAGCGACAAAAAATTCACACTACGACGATTTTTGAGTGCTCAGAGCATTATTCAATGAAATTCCAGCCAACCTTGCACGAATACGAAGGTATTTTTTATCAGACTCGGGTCTGACGTAATAAAATCGGCATGATGGTTGCAAAATGACAGTCCGGGTAGAAGTCAATCTATCTTTAAACGATGATTTCGAACAAACGTTGAAGCAGAGTTAAAGCAACCGTGAAGCCGAATTGAACGGCGTGTGAATACGTATCGTATTTACTATAAGTAGTTGTTTTTACAGTGTTTATAATGCGTTCATATTTGAAACAATGTACTCAACGATCCGTTGAGAACGATCGTTTGGGCCGACTGGCTCCCTCACGTTATCAGAGAGAGAAAAAACATTTCTGATAATGAACTCGAGACCAAATAACATACTGAAAGTAGTTTATGAAAGAGATGGATAGCACGTACCGGAGTACGGCCGCGCTGTTGGTTGGCTTTCTGACACTCATTATCGGTTCCAGCAACTTTTTTGACGCAACCGAAACAGGAAACCCTTCCGCAGATCTGAAAACTTTCGCAGCCGATTCCAAATACACGAATCCGATCAAGGATGTTTTGAGACATCCCCGGAGCGTTTCGTCATTGCGTCCGGAACAGGTTGACTCGGAAACTTTATGGCTTGCACGGGCAATTTTTTCTGAGACTAAACGGGCAGAAGAGCAGGTACTTGTGGCCTGGGTAATCCGGAATCGGGTGGAGACCGGCTACAGAGGAAAAAAGGGCTATCAAAGTGTAATCCTGGATCCGTATCAGTTCAGCGCTTTTCGAAAAGGCACCGCCCAACGCTCTTTTTATTCTGGACTGAACGCCAGTTCCGACCTGCCAGGCTGGAAATTGGCTCTTCGAATCGCGTATGATGTCAGACGTTATACCCCCGATGACAGACCGTTTTCAGAGCTTACGAGGCATTTCTACAGCCAGCGTTCCATGAATACCGAACGGTCCCCGACTTGGGCAAACGGAAAAATGCCAGTCGCCCTTAACGGTTTGGTGAGAATCGACGAGAATCGATTCATGTTTTTCGAAGGGATTTCCTGACTGGACCAAACTTTATTGCTTAACAGGGCGGGCTGAATGATTCGGTCCGCCCTTTTTTATACCCGGTTACAACATATGGAGTCTGGCGTATTTTCGATCGACGGCTATGCGATCAAAACCCGACACCGAGACGAACGGCAAAGCTTTCCGGAGGGTCAGAGTCGAGTTCGAGATCCAGCTCACCACCAAAATCAAAATTGTCTTTAACCAGCCTGGATATTCCAAATTCGTAGCGTAACTCAGGTGTCAGAGAAATTCCCAGTAATCTTATCGTGATTCCCGCGCCGAGAGCCAGGCTTGTTGAGAATGATTCAAAAGCGTCGTCGAGCAAGCTCTCAGACGCGTTGGGGAAACTGAATACGGGCCCCACCAGTAAAAATGGTTTGACAATCGGAATGATGCCGAGCCGGAACAAGATGTCGATGGGGACATCGATGAACGTAAGATCGAGGTCAGAATTACTGTCCACTCCCTTGATTGTAATGTCTCCAAACTTCCTGTAGAAAACGCCCGGGCGAACGGTCACCAGAATCAGGCTGAACTCGTATGTCAGTCCTACGTGATATCCCGTGGCTGTATCAAATGAAGCTTTCTGATCGCTGAAAGAAATATCGGACAGTTTACCAAAGTTCAAGCCTGCCGCAAGACTCAACTGGGCTATAGAATCGTTGGTATAAACAAGAGTGAAAAGAAAAAACAAGACGGTAAAAACTGCAGTATGCATTTTTTTCATTACTTCAAAACTTTCAGGATTGAATCAGAGATGGCTGCTTCATGCAAAAAGGTACACAGGAGTAGCCGACAATTGTTGGAAGTATCGAATATTTGCAACCTTGGCTTTAGTCGCACGTTTTCGAGCGTAGTCTGAATCCAAGGTTGCTGATATGAAGATAGGAATCGTCTGTTATCCGGTTTACGGTGGAAGTGGGGTTGTAGCCACAGAGCTTGGAAAAGCTCTTGCGGCAAGAGGTCACGATGTCCATTTCCTTGCCTACTCAATGCCATTTCGACTGGCCCATATCCAGGAAAACATCTCTTTTCACGAGGTAAACGTTAATTCCTACCCGTTATTCGATTATCCACCATATACGTTAAATCTCACGTCGAAGATGGTCGATGTGGTCAAACATGCAAAATTGGATATATTACACGTGCATTACGCCATCCCGCATGCAACGAGCGCAGTTCTTGCGCGCCAGATTCTGGAACAGGAGGGAATAAAAATCCCTGTAATAACAACTCTTCACGGCACGGATATCACTCTGGTCGGACGTGACCCGTCTTTTGCCACCATTGTGGACTACTCCATTAATCAATCTGATGGCGTAACAACGGTTTCCGACTTCTTGAAAAACGAAACACTTTCAAGTTGTCGCATCTCGGCTGATCTCAAGGTTATCCCCAATTTTATTGACACTACGCAATATAGACCCCTGAAAAAGGGACATTTCAAACGAGCCTTATGCCCGAGGGGAGAAAAACTTCTCGTTCACGTCTCCAACTTTCGACCGGTAAAAAGGGCCACCGATGTGATTCACATGTTTGCCAATCTTGCGAAAGAGGGATACGACCTCAAAATGCTGATGGTAGGCGATGGACCCGACCGCCCTACGGCAGAACATCTGGCTCGCGAACTGGGTGTTTTCGACGATGTACGATTCCTGGGAAAACAGGAACCCATTGAAGAGATCCTGTCGATTGCAGACATTTTTGTTCTTCCGTCCGGGTCTGAGACGTTCGGGCTTGCTGCATTGGAGGCCATGTCGTGTGCCGTTCCTGTCGTTGCCACGGACACGGGAGGATTACCCGAATTGATTCTCCACGGTGAAACAGGGCTGCTTTTCCCGGTCGGCGACCTGGAGGCGTTCACGAATCAAACTCGGCAGTTGCTGGACAACGAAGAACTGCGCCAGAAGATGGCGGACGCCTCCAGAGCCCGCGCCGTAGAGACATTCGATACGCACAAAATCGTCCCGTATTACGAATCATATTATGAGACTGTCAGGGAGCGGGTCCTGAATAAGGCCCAGGTACATTGAGGCAAAGTACGTCACATTTTGTGGCGGCTTCAGATATCGGCCAGAAAAGGATTTGACTTTGATTCGTACCCGATCGTGGTCACCGGACCGTGCCCTGAATAAACCGTACAATCGTCTCCCAGCGGGTACAACACTTGACGAATCGAATCCATTAAAACGGGCATAGAACCCTCCCACAGGTCAGTTCGGCCTATTGATCCCCGAAAAAGCACGTCGCCACTGAAGACATTTTTATTCCTGTAATCCGCAAATGATACAGATCCTGGCGAGTGCCCGGGTGTGCACAGGACATTCAATACCACGTCGCTGATCCCGATCTGATCACCCTCGTGAATAGAGACAACCTCAACGCCACGAAGATCGAGGGGAAATCCAAATAATTCTGCCTGCCGATGCCCATTCTGAAAAAGGGGTAAGTCAGCGTCGTGTAACAGGAATGGGAGGTTGTACGCACGTGAGATTGCCCTGCATCCAAAAATATGGTCGATGTGGGCGTGTGTCAGCAGCAGTTTTTCCACTATCAGATTTTTTTCTTCTATAAACTCCATGAGCTGACTCACTTCCTCAGCCGTCTGACAACCCGGGTCGATAATGGCACATTTCTGATCACTCTCCACGACATAACAATTGGTTGAGAAGGGATTGAACGTAAATGATTTTATAAACATAAGATCAATATATTTTCACGGGATGAAATCAAGTAGTTCTGATTGTCTTTTTGATGCCACCTTGAGATGAAAACTAGCCGCTCCGACTTCAATTGCCGATTTTACAAGACCGCCAGGTGACCGTATGTTGCGTTTCTATCATCGGATGATTTTAAGGATGCTGCCCGGTCCGATTATAGGCTCACTTGCGCTTCTGATGTTTCTTCTGGTAATGCAGTTTCTGATGAAGTATTTGCCTGATCTGGTCGGAAAAGGGCTTCCTCCGCTGGTCGTCGTGGAACTGATAAGTTATAACCTGGCCTACATGCTGGTTCTCGCCGTTCCCATGTCCATCCTGATCGCCTCGCTGCTGGGGTTCGCGAAGCTGGTAAACTCCAATGCCTACAGCGTGATTAAATCTTCCGGTGTTTCTTTTCTGCAACTGGTCTGGCCCGTCTGGATCGTGGGTCTCGTGCTGACCGGTGTAATGTGGTATTTCAATAGCGAGATTTTACCACAAGCCAATTTCCGTGCTCGAAATTTATGGTCAGACATTCGCATAGCCAAGCCGGGATTCGATCTGAAGCCGGGCATTTTTTACAATGGAATCAGTCAATACAGTATTTTTGTGGGTGAGGTATTAACCGGCGACCTGACCGACCTTCGAGATATCATTATTTATGATTATTCAGACGGCGTCAGATACCGCAAAGATATTTCGGCCAGAAAAGGACGTATCACTTCCGCGCTCGATGGCCGATCCATCACATTGATGTTGTTCGATGGAGAAATTCATCGCAGCCGCCCCCCGGGCGGGGAATCTGAAAATCGGTATGAACGTCTGTCATTCGCCCGGCATCGTCTTCAAATTTCCATTGAAGATCTCAGTTTCGAGAGATCTGACCCCGGTACGGGCAGGCACAACGATAGAACGATGCGCTCTGTAGTGATGTCACGCCTGGTTGATTCTCTGGATATCGTCGTCGCCAACGAACTGGCAACTCTGTCTCGAATTGTTTCATCCGTCGGTTCCGGGCGTAATCTGGACCACACGGATCTTCGCAGGGTCACTGATGCCGCGGCGCGTTTACCCGTTGCTGTCCGAGAAGACGGTGCAATCAGGCCGAAAAGCCAGACGGAAATAAAATACGCTGCCGCGCTCAAGCTTGCTCGAATGGATCAAACGAAGATTGATCACGCGCGAACAAATACGGATTGGGCGAGCCACAAGGCAGACACCTACCGGGTTGAAATCCATAAAAAAAGATCCATCGCCGTCGCCGTTTTTATTTTCATGCTCATCGGTGCTCCTCTGGGCCTGGTGATAAAAAGAGGGGGCTTCGGGATCGCTGCGATCCTCGCCGTCTTGATTTTTCTATTCTACTGGGTAACCCTTGTAAATGGTGAAAAGCTGGCGGATCGCGAATTACTGGCCCCCTGGATCGGGATGTGGACAGGAAATATCGTCACGGGTTTGATCGGTGTGGGGCTCATGATATACGTTGCCATGGACAGGCGTGCCACGCGTTGATTCCAGATCAGATTCTACAATGAACTTCCCCGTCAGTAATCAAGAAGTCGCACCTTCGACCCTGTATCTCATTCCAACTCCGATTGGTAATCTTGCAGATTTTACGCTTCGCGCCATCGGAACTCTTCGTGCTGTAGACCTGGTAGCCTGTGAGGATACCAGAACATCAGCAAGGTTATTTGAGCGATTCGAAATTCAAACCAGAAAAACAAGTTTCCACGCTTTTAATGAACATAAAAAAGTGGCTTCACTTGTCGAAGACATGCGCACCGGTATGAGTATCGCACTGGTGTCTGATGCTGGATCTCCAGGAATTTCCGACACCGGATACCTGCTTGTGCGTGCAGTGATCGCGGCAGGACTTCGCGTCGTCCCCCTGCCCGGCCCGACGGCTCTGATACCGGCTTTGACGGCATCCGGACTACCAACAGACCGATTCGTTTTTGAGGGCTTTCTGCCTGCGAAAAAGGGCAGATTGAAACGGCTTCGCGAACTCGGAGAAGAGCAGCGAACGATTGTTTTTTATGAGGCCCCACATCGCCTCGCGAAGTTGATCGATCAAATTATCGATGTTTTCGGTGAAGATCGGTATGTCGTTATAGCTCGCGAGGTCACAAAAAAATTTGAAGAATTCAGCCGGGGGTCGGCTGCAGACCAACGGGAACGCATCTCCGAACTTGATCGGGTTCGCGGAGAAATCGTAGTTCTGGTAGCCGGCGCCGCACACGATGCGTCCCCTCTGGACCGGTAACCAGAAGTGAATCAATCGCACCCTGCTCGCGTTCACAAGCGCGAGTTTGACGAAAAATCTGAAGGAAATTCAGGAGCCTCATTTCCCAATGTACCATGCCTTCTCCCGGAGACCGTAGTGTGTCTCGTTCTTAACCGATGAAAATGGACTGGAAACTGAAAGAAAAATGGATTGCGGGCAGCGTGTTTTCCTACGCGTTCGTGATCTATCTCATGACGGTTGCGCCAACTGCATCATTCTGGGATTCAGGGGAGTTCATTGCGATTGCGAATCGCCTGCAAGTATCACACCCACCCGGAGCCCCTTTTTTCATGCTTGTCGGCAGACTCTTTTCGATGTTTGTGCCGACTGAATACGTAGCCCTCTCTATCAACCTCATTTCGGTAGTATCGAGCGCAGCAACCGTGGTATTACTGCACCTGATTATCGTTCGACTTGTCCGGGAGTGGCAGGGTCGTCCTTCTGAATGGACCACAACAGACCGAATTACGTCTCTGGCTGGTGGAATTATAGGTGCCACAACGTTCGCGGTATCCGATTCCTTCTGGTTCAATGCAGTGGAGGCCGAGGTATACGCGATGTCGATGTTGTCTACGGCCGCGGTTATATGGCTTATTCTGAAGTGGAGCGAACTGGCACAATCGGAGGAAGCGAATTTAAAGGGCGGACATCATCCGTTTGGATTGGATGCCAACAGGTATTTGATCTTTATTGCCTACTTGTTCGGACTGTCCATAGGTATTCACCTGCTTAATTTACTTGCTCTCTTTTTCATTGCGTTGATCGTGTTCTTTGTCGAATTCGACCAGGTCGAGTGGACATCGAAACAACGAATTACGGGACTGATCGTTACCGGGACCGTTGCTTCCGTAGCCTTTTTAATCGTCTATCCTGGAATCGTACAGGTTTTACCTGACGTCGTAGGAAATAGCGGGGCGCCTTTGATGGCTTCTCTCTCGCTGATCGGTGCAATCATCTTTGCCATTCACTACACGCACTCCAAACGTCTTCAGGCACCGAATCTGATTTTGCTTTGCCTGACAATGGTTCTCATCGGATATTCCACATATGCAATTATTTTTATTCGCAGTGCTTCAAATCCCCCGATTGATGAAAACAATCCGGAAACTGTAGACGCCATTGTCTCCTACCTGAAACGCGAGCAGTACGGTCAGACACCTATTTTGAAAGGAAATACGTTCGACAACCAGATCGGCCAGATCGATTCTGATCGGGAAGTCTGGTTTCCACGGCGTCACTCTCCGGACCCGAATCACGTTCGCGTATACGGTAACTACGGGTCGGACTCTGAATTTTTCTGGAAATACCAGATCGGGCACATGTATCTGCGTTACTTCCTTTGGAATTTTGTGGGGAGAGCAAGTGATATACAGGATTCGCCTGCGATAACGGGCTTCTCCAATGCGGAAACGTCGCAGTATCTATATATGACTCCCAGTCAACGGGCCGGGCGCAACGCGTATTTCGGATTCCCGCTTCTTCTGGGACTTATTGGTCTGGCATATCAGTTTTTACGAGACTGGCGAAGAGCGTTTGCTGTGCTCATGCTTTTTTTGATGACCGGTATCGGAATAATTTTGTATCTGAATCAGACGCCGCTTCAACCACGCGAGCGAGATTATTCGTACGTCGCCAGTTTCTTCGCGTTTTCCATCTGGTTGGGACTGGGATCGACGGCAATCCTCCAGTTACTTTCGGAAGCGATCCGCGAGAAAGTCGAAAGCGCGACCTCCAGGATCACGCTGCTTTTCTCGGTTGGAGTCCTGATCTTCGCACTGGTTCCGGGGCTTATGCTCATGGTCAATTATGACGACCATGACCGTTCTGGCCGTTACATCGCAAGTGATTACGCATATAATACGCTGATGAGCGTGGAAAATAATGCCATATTGTTCACGAACGGCGATAACGATACGTTTCCCCTCTGGTACCTGCAGGAGGTGGAAGGTGAACGGACGGATGTTCGCGTCGTAAATCTCTCTCTTCTCAACACTCCATGGTACATCAAGCAGCTCAGAGATGAATGGTCACATGAGTCTGCGCCGCTTCCCATTACCTTGAATGACGACGTGGTCGATGATTTACGGATCATTCGCTGGGATCCTGATACACTGGTTTTGCCGGTTAATATCCAACGTATTTTTTCTCACGACGACATCCGTCTTCAACTGGAAGACTCAAGCCTGATACAATCTCCCATGCGGTGGATACTTGAAGGTCGACCGTACAACGAAGACTTTAACCTTCTTTATGGTGCCGATCAGGTTGTACTGAATATGTTGATGACCAATGCGCGGCAGGATTGGAAAAGACCCATTTATTTTGCGGTCACGGTAGCTCCCGAGGGACAGCTGAACCTTAAGAATTATTTTCAGTCTGAAGGCCAGGCATACAGAGTCGTCCCCATTGAACATTCTGAACCTCTGGGCCGTGTTGTTCCGTCAATCTCTCCCGGAAAACTGAAACTGTTCCGTTTCACCAACCTGAAGGACCCTTCTGTATATTATGACGAGAACATCCGTCGGATGGTGGACAATTATCGCAACATCTTTTCTCATACAGCCCAGGGCATGATCACTGCCGGCTATTCTGACGAAGCCAGGGAATTGACAGATTGGTTCATGGAAGAGGTCCCGTTCGAGACGATTCCCGGCGATGAGATGTCTTTCATTTTCATGGCCGATGTATACAGGATGCTGGGCGATCCGGCACGCGGTGTAGAGATATTACGTATGTCTGAGCAGGTCATCTTGCACAGAATCAACCACCCGAGAAATACACGTGATCTGGAACAGGCAGCCCGTTTTCTCGATATTGTACGCAGTTTTTATGTGGACGCAGGCGACTTTGAGGCAGCCTCTGAATTCACGAATAAAATTGCAGACGTGATAGGCGACTCTACGTATCGACAAACCGCCGAAGAAATCGAATCCGTTTTCAACGTTCAGACAGGGAAAACGTCGATTCCCCGGGATAATCCGTGAACCGGAACTCGGTTCTCGCAAGCATCCTTTTTCAATCGTCGGCTGAGGAGCACCCTGACGGCCATCCGTCCCGTCGAGCAGTACTTCCACTCTGAAGTACTGCTTCCTCGTAAACGGTACCGTCCTGAAGGACCGCCGGTAGATGTTGCTCGTTTACTGTATGGAGAACTGCTTGGATCGGCCGTTCAAATTGAGTGTATATCGGCCTGCCGCGAAGAATCCATCCAGAGACACGTAGAAACGATACGGCCTGACTACCGTGGCGCACAAAGCTTCTCCGGGTCTTCTTGACTGGATCTGAACGATAACCTCGTTATTATTTCGGGTCTGGTTTACACCATGCAATTCCGTACACGCATCCGGAAGCGCCCCTTTGACGAGCAATTCGACGGGCGTTCCCTCAGCCTCCTTGCGTCCTATCCGAATATCGACGGTCGCAAAAGGTGCCGGAGATACATTGTAGGAATCGGCATTGGTGGCCGGTATGACTACCACCGTGCGCCTTCCATCCGTCTCACCCTCGATGCGATGGCCAAAATCTGTGCCTTCTTCATCAACTGAGACCGCCGAGGAACTGCCGCACCCTGTGAGCAGGACAAACGACAGAATCGGAAGAATTCTGATAACGCGTTGATTGATCATCTTGTGTACTTTCTAACTCGTTAACCGGCCTCTGCCCGCTCATCATTCAGTAGCGAAACGGAGTCCGCTTGAAGTTCGTCTTGAACTTCTTCTTGCGGAGCATCACCCCACAGTCGTTCCAGTGAATAAAATGCTCTTTTTTCGGCGTTGAAGACGTGTATTACGAGATCAACGTAATCCATCAATACCCACTGATAATGATCTGCACCTTCAACATGCCAAGGTCTTTCGGCCACCTCTTCCAGGAGTCGTGCCCTGACCGATTCGACGATAGCGCGGATCTGTAAATCCGAATCTCCAGTGACAAGAATAAAAATATCTGCGATCCCGGTTATTGCGTGAATATCCAGAACCAGAATGTGGTGTCCTTTTTTCTCCAGAATTGCGTCAACAGCAATTCTGGCCAATGCTCGCACAGGAACCTGTGATTTCCTTTCTTTTTCCTTGGTCCATTCGAGAATGTATGCCGGAGGAATATCCGCTATTTCGGCTTTACTCAGTAGGCTGCCTCCTGTGGTCTTGTATTCTTATGATAGGTATTTCTCGTAACGGCTGAACCCGCGCTGCTGATTCATTTACTCTCCTGCACGCTTCGGAATGGATGAATCGTTCTGAAATCCCGACCGATTATAACGGATACATCGAGATAAAGATCAGGCCGAACATCACTGATAACCCTGCCCCGAGAAACGCCCAGTGCCAAAGCTACTTGATTGGCCGCATCAAGGTTTCCGATCCGATCGATTATGATGGTAGAATCCATATCAAATGACGTGTGATCTCCGTGTTCTATCACGTCAAAACCGTAAGAACGAAGGAAATCGGTCATTTTTCCCGCAAGACCAGATTCTCCACACCCATTGCGTACATCAACCTGTACAATGTCTCCCAGCAGGCCCGTCGGATTAAAAACGCGCGTCGGATCAGGTCTCGGTGAACTGATTCTCACAAAAAGGTTGGAAATCAACGCAACAGCAAGTGCAGCAACGATCACCAGCCCAATGTTCAGCGCTCGATTCTCCAGTTTCGATACCTTGGATTTCATATCCCGGTTTCCGATTTTAATTGCCACTCAGTCTGAAAGTGCCCAGCGTTTCATACAAAAGAAACGCGGTAAGCTGATGCAGCCACCGCGTAACCTGGATAAATATATCCTTCTGAAGCGTGCAAAACTGATGGTTGATTATCTCAAATTATCATTCCAGAACATATTCCTCGAATCGCCACCGTAAGACGCACTGAACAAGCCGCCTGTGCGATTCCCATAGCCACCACCATAGCCACCACCATAGCCGCCGGGACCGTAATAACCCCCATACGGGCTTTGCCGATAAGAAAGGTGAATCTGCATATTCTCGCTTGGACGGTATGCAATCTCCAGATTTCTAACGAACAGGCGGCCACCGTTATTTCCAAAGGCGTTATTCAGGTTGTTACTCCCGGAAGGTGAATATGCATACGCTACATCGGCTCTGGCAGCAAGTTTACTGCTGAATTGCCACATCATTGAATTGGTGTACATCCCGACAGAAGAGCCACCCCCGAAGGATCCCGTAGAAAATTCAAACGAGTGACTCATCCGGAAATGAGCAGGGCTGAAAAATTTATTCAGCGAAAACCCAGTTCCTCCGTATTCATAAACACGAACAGAAGCGTTTTCAGCTCCAGGCTGATTCCGAAGCTGTGCATCTGCGGGAGTCGACAACCCCAGCAGCAGTATAAAACAGACGGTAAAAAGAGTTCGACGCATCATTCGTCTCCCTGACATGGACGTTTATCGTATAATAGAGTACTCTGTAGCGGACGTAAACTACGGCAATTACGTGATATTGTTCTGGTTCCTATCGGATTTTTAAGGGCGAAATAAAATCAACTTCTTCTTCTAATTGACTGAAAAAGGAATCATACTGGGCATAGAGTCATCCTGCGATGATACCGCTGCGGCCGTAATTAAAAGCGGACGACTACTCTCGAATATTGTCTCGACCCAGAACGAACATGCTCTATTTGGAGGTGTGGTTCCGGAAATCGCTTCTCGCTCCCATCAACGACTTATTGTTCCGGTCGTTGAACAGGCTCTGGAAGACGCTCGAATAGACAGAACGGATCTGGATGCAGTGGCTGTCACGTATGGACCCGGCCTGGCCGGGTCGCTTCTCGTGGGAGTCAGTTTTGCGAAAGCACTGGCGCTTGGCCTGGGAGTCCCCATAATTGGTGTAAACCACCTGGATGGCCATATCGCATCTCTGTTTCTTGGCGAACAAGCCCCTGTTCTACCGTACCTGTGCCTGATTGTATCGGGCGGCCACACACAGTTGATGCACGTAGAAAAAGAAGACTCCATGGTCCTGCTTGGTAAAACCCGTGATGATGCCGCCGGCGAAGCATTTGACAAGGTGGGCAAACTTCTGGAGCTGGGATTCCCCGGAGGACCCCGAATTGAAGAAAAGGCTGATTCTGGAAATCCGACGTTTCATCATTTTCCCAGGACGAGACTTCCCGGCTATGACTATTCGTTCAGCGGTATAAAAACCAACGTCCTTTATTACTTGAATTCGTTCAAAGGACTGGCAAGAACGGAACTCCTCAAGAATCATCTCGACGATATCTGTGCATCGTTTCAACAATCAGTCATCGACATGCTCGTCGAACCCGTAGAGAGAGCCAGTCGGAAACTTGGAGTCGTAAACATCGGTGTTGTCGGAGGTGTCTCGGCAAATGTGATGTTACGTTCCCGACTGAAAGAGATCTGCACTGACAGAGGCGGCGTATTCAACGTTGCTGCGATCGAATTCAGTACGGATAATGCCGCCATGATTGCAATGGCCGGATATCAGAAATTCGTCCGAGGCGAAAGCAGTTCATTGACACTTTCTGCGGAACCCTCCCTTTCAATCGCCTGACATGTCGTTCCCATGATATCCGAATTTATATCTGGTGTTCTTGAGCGTCTGGGTGCAGCCCCTGAGATTCGTGACGAACCTGAAGACGGCGACATGGATTCGTGGAGGGACAGGATCGACCAGATCGACCTCATTCTTCTGGCCCTTCTGAACGAGCGGTCAAAAGCGGCGAATATCATAGGACAGATCAAAAAGAAGCTCGGAGTGCCCGTCTACGCACCACGAAGAGAAGAGCAGGTACTGGATCAGGTTCGCGACGCCAACAAGGGGCCTCTTCCTGATTCGGCAGTTTGCCATCTGTTCGAACGAATCATTGACGAAACGCGATCGCTCGAACGACATCTTTCCCAGGATGAATCCGAACGGTCAGCGAAACGTACGTGAGCGTGAAAAAGGTTGATACCAATAAATCGCTGATCAGTTGGCGTTCTTGAAAACCCGTCAGTCACTGAATTCCATTCTGATTGAAACACACGATTAGAAATGTTCTCCTCGCCGGAAGTGCTCTGATTGCACTGGTTGGACTTACAATGTATCTCGTCGTGTTTTCTCCGGCCACCGCATCCTACGAGGGCGAGTTATCGGTGTGGATCCCTCCCACCGCGGATATTGATGCCGTAGCAGATTCTCTGGAGGCGCGCGGCATTCTACGAAAGAGGCGCAGTTTCCTGGCACTTGCCAGATTGTCGGGTTGGGGAAATCAGATTAAAGCGGGGCACTACAGAATCAAGTCGGGAGATTCGAACCACAAGATATTGAACATATTTCGGCGCGGGCTGCAGGAGCCGGTACGAGTGAGTATTCCGGCAGGAACGCGCCGGGAACGCATTGCTCGAGCGATGGCGACAAACATGGCGTTCACCGAGGCAGATGCCAGAGCCGTTATGGCAGACGAAGAATTTGCCTTGTCGCTGAATACAGACACAACCGGACTGCTCGGATATATGCTGCCTGACACGTATTTCTTTTACTGGCTTACGGACGTGCGGGATGTCGTGCAGCGAATAAAAAAGGAAGCCGAAAACACGGTGAACAAACACCGTCCTGTAGAAATCACTGATCCCATGTCTGACGACGATGTGCTCGTACTCGCTTCGATCATAGAATGGGAAACAAGTTACGTCCCGGAAAAGGCGACGATCGCCGGAGTCTATCTGAACCGTATTCGGGACGGATGGCCACTGCAGGCAGACCCGACTGTTCAATATGCCGTAATGCAAACGGAAGGTGAAAAGCGACGTTTATTCAACGTCGACTACAAGTTAGAGCACCCGTACAATACGTATCGATTCCGGGGACTTCCGCCCGGTCCGGTAACCAATCCATCTGCCACCTCCATTGAGGCCGTTTTAAATCCCGAGGAGCATGGATATTTCTATTTCGTGGCCAAAGGCGACGGAAGTCACCTGTTCAGCCGAACGCTTTCAGAACACAATCTCCGTGCACGGGAATATCGGGCAATGATGAAAGTGCGTCGACGGATGCAGGCGGAAGCGTCGACAAACCAGGGCACGTGAATTCCACCGCTCAGGCGCGTGAATGCGACCCGCTCAGGCCCGTGAATGCCACCCGCTCAGGCCTGTGAATGCCACCGCTCAGGCCCGTGAATGCCACATTAAAAGACGAGAGTCAACCCGGCCAGGAGCCTTCCGCGCGTGTGGTCTTCCGCCACAATCGGCGCACCATCCACTTCGGTGTACGGTTGATAAATTTCGTCGTATTGCTCAACCATCCAGCCGATATCGGCATGAATGAAGGGACTGAAACGATAACCCAATCCGAGCGAGAAATAGTTTCGTTCCTGGTCGACGGCGGGGTTCACGCCGGTACTCGTCGCCTCTCGGTGCGGGTCAGGTGATATCCCGAGGCCGGCCCGCAGCGCGAGTTTATCAAGGCGATATTGTAAGCCCAGCCTTCCGTTTACGACGGATCTGAGTTGCTGGTCGATCCGACTGTTGACCTCGGAAAAAAGTATCGAGGAAGATTTAAATCGCATCGATGACCAGTCAATGAACTCAAGGTCCAACATCGCCATGAATCTCTGGCCCTCATATGCAGCACCGACACCAATTCGCCAAGGCGTCGTGAGCGTGTATTTAAAGACACCCTGGCCTTCATCGTCGATTTGACCACCGTATATAAATTGGTCTCCGTTATCAAATGCAGTTTCCAGAATCGTCGAGAATGATTCTTCAATAGACAGACTCGTAGGGGTTTCCACATTCGCACCAAGACGAATTTCAGGCGAAACAAACCCGATAACACCCAACCGACCGTTAACTCCAATCATGTCTGATTTGAAACCGTCCGTGTGGGTCAGGTAGTCAAAATCTGTGGTCCCATTCTCGCCGTTGTTATCGTCGAAAATATCGTCTTCGTCAAACACACGAGCAAACGTGTAGGTGCCATAAGGAATGTTCAAAGAAGCTCCCACAAATACGCCATTCGCCGCCTCGTATGCAGCTCCGAAATTAAATTCCCGCATATGGCCACTTTCTCTCACCCGTGAGGCCTGAGACACAGTACCGGCACGAACTGCCTGTAAAAACGGGACCGGATCTCCATCATTGAACAGATCCTGATCAAAGTCTATGGCAAACGTTTCAAAAGCGATGAAGGACAGTGTTCTGGAGAATTCCGGAAAGAGTCCCTGATCATCCTCCAGAATCTCAAATTCTCCTGCGACAGGCATATAATAATCGGTAATCGAATTTATGGAATTCTCCCCGTTGAACTCCAACAGGCGTTCCCATGATGTGATTTCATGAAACGAAACCCCAAATACGAGCGAACCCCGTGCGGTTGGTGCTTTGTAGATATATGAGATATTGCCGAGCGTGAATTCGGATACATCCGAGGTGGATTTCGAGCTGAAGTCAGCAACAGAATAAACCGAACTGTTCTCAGCTCTGCTCCCCGCGAGAGATCCAGACAGTGTGCTCGCACTCGCAAGACCCAGACCCGCGGGGTTCAACACCATTGAGGCCCCATCTCGAACGCCTGCGTAACCGACTCCGCCAATTCCGACGTTTTCCGCGGTGAGGCCCGGAAATCGCTGCGTGAATCGCAACGCATCATTGCCGGTTTGAGCATAAATCTCATTCGCCACCAGCTGTGACCAGATCACAACCACCAGCACAGCCGACAAGACCGTAAGCCTGGACATTCGAATATTATTCCCCATTTGCATCACCTGAATCCTTCTTTTACAATTAGTTATGATGACTACCAGGAAGTCTTTCCGGGCCATAAGAAAGGCCCGTGCCTGACACAGGCCCTGTTGATAACTTCCGTTGGAGACAGTTGCTGAAATACTGTCCGGACTATCCTTCAGCGGCCCCGACGACCTCCACTGGATCGCCCACCTGACGAGCGGCCACCGGACGAGCGGCCACCAGAAGAGGAGCGTACACTGCCTGACGAGCGGCCACCGGAAGAGGAGCGTACACTGCCTGAGGAGCGACCACCACTCGAACCGGAAGTTCGACCATACGAGCGAGCTGGCACTGATTTCGAACTCGGCCGTGCAGCCCGATAGGTCCCCGATCGCCTCGAAGAACTTGATGCCTTCGAACCGGACGATCGGGATGACGATTGGCTGTTTACACCGCTCGATCTCAACGAAGATACCGGGATTCGTGATCTACCTGACACGTTTCTGCCAGAAGACGTGCGGCTCGATGCAGAAGACGTGGTTGACCGCGTTCCCCGTAACCGGCTTGATCTCGTTCGCGCATCTGTTGCCGATCCTGAGGAAATACTGTTAGACCGGCTCGTTGACTTGGACGAGTTTAACGAGCTGGACGTCCATCGGCCACCGCCACGTGACCTCGATGTATACAGGTCTGATGGTGTACGAGAAGACGTGCGAGATGTACTGTTTCCGAATATGGTTCTACCTGTGGCTCTTCCTTCCGATTGACCGGAAGAAATATTCCGGTCCTCGGCGCGCGTCCTGCTGCCGCGAGATCCCGTGAATGTATTCGCCTTCACCGCGGTTCGCCCGGCACGGCTGCCAGGCGTCGCCGTGAACGCGCCTCTCGTTCTTGTGTCAGTCGCAGCACGACCCTTTGAGGCCGTTCCAGACCCTTCGCGCATAACAGACCTAGAATTCATCCCGTCCGTAAGGCGAGCATCCGTACCGCCCGATGCAGAGCGTCCCCCTCTGGAAACACGTGTTCCGCCGCCGGACTGACTTCCCCTTCCTCTGGAGCTTCCGGCAAGTGCACCACGGGATATTGTAGAGCCGCGCGGGCGAAATGATCTGCCCGACACGACGGCGAATCCATGGCTGCCGCAGTTATAACAGGGATATGAAGGATAATATCCACCGCCGTAGCCCGGGCCCCAGAAACCATTGTATCCTCCGTATCCGAAATAGGATCCATATCCTCCGTATCCGAAATAAGGTCCGTATCCGCCATATCCGATGTGGGATCCATACCCACCATATCCGATGTGGGATCCATACCCACCATATCCCCAAGACGGTCCATATCCCCAGTATGCGCTCCCCCATCCCCGGCCAATTCCAAAGCTCAGAGAGAATCCGGGGTAGGCATAACCATAATCATAAGCGGGCCCGTAAAACGGATCATAGAATCTGTTAAAGTAATCCGTGTACTGACCCGGAGTGTATTCTGTGACCACAGACTCACCATCGGCATAAACTTCCTCGACGATGACGTAATCAGGGACTCGCTGATAACCCTCTTCCAGCGCGACGAGCTGGGTGTAGCAACCGGTAAAGAATAAAATGACAAAGAGCGCAATAGCGCCAGGCATTTTTCTGTAGTGAGCACGGATACCGGTAGCAATATGTTGCATTTTATTTCCCCTTCAAACTTGGTGGCTTTCAGGTCCTGGCGATGGAACGAAAGCGATGACCATTCAAAATGTTTCCTTAGCAGCGTTTTTTCGCGTTTTTGTCGTCGCAGCGCCCCGATCCGACCCTCGCTCCCTCTTTCGACCCGATCCACACAAGCGATTCCTAAGCAGATGAATCTTAAAAAGGGATTGTATCTTGAAGCTGGATGCACCGGCTCGCAACTGCTTTGAAAATACGGCAAATACCGGGCCGACTGGCTTCGGACCTCAAATCGCGGCGTATATAGGGCATCTCCAGAGATGCAAAGGACATCTCCGGATAATTTTGTACTCGATAGTCTTCAATACTGTACACAATGGCTGACGCTATTACATCACGCGAGACCGATTATTCCCAGTGGTATCAGGATGTGATCCGGCACGCAAAACTGGCTGAGCACTCGCCTGTCCGTGGATGTATGATCATTCGCCCAAATGGATATGCCATCTGGGAAAATATGCAGGCAGCCCTGGACAAAATGTTCAAGGACACAGGCCATCAGAATGCGTACTTCCCGATTTTCATCCCACAGTCGTTCCTGGCCCGTGAAGCGGCTCACGTAGATGGTTTTGCCAAAGAGTGTGCGGTCGTTACTCATTCTCGCCTGATAGTCGACGATGAGAAAGGCCTGATTGTGGATCCCGATTCAAGGCTCGAAGAAAATCTGATCGTCCGCCCGACGAGCGAAACGATAGTCTGGGATACGTACAGCCGCTGGATTCAGTCGTGGCGCGATCTGCCCATCCTGATAAACTCCTGGAACAACGTCGTCCGCTGGGAAATGAGAACACGTCTTTTCCTTCGCACGATGGAATTTTTGTGGCAGGAAGGCCATACTGCGCACGCTACGCGCGAGGAAGCCATGGAAGAGACTCTGCAAATGTTGGATATTTATGCCACATTCGCTGAGGAGTTCATGGCTGTACCAGTGATTAAAGGGGTCAAAACGGCAAGCGAACGGTTCGCAGGCGCCGTAGAGACGTATTGCATCGAAGCCATGATGCAGGACGGAAAATCCCTTCAGGCGGGCACATCTCATTTTCTTGGACAGAATTTTGCCAAAGCCTTCAACTGCCAGTTTCAGAATAAAAACAACGAGCAGGAGTATGTATGGGCCACTTCGTGGGGCGTCTCAACGCGGTTGATTGGCGCATTGATTATGGTTCATTCCGACGATCAGGGACTCGTTTTGCCGCCCAGACTTGCGCCCACTCAGGTCGTGCTGGTACCAATTTACCGTAATGATGAAGACCGGGATCGCGTATTGACCGAAGCCCGGCAAATCGTCGGCGACCTTCTTGAGGCTGGAATTCGAGCCCATCTTGACGCCCGGGAAGCGTACCGGCCGGGTTGGAAGTTCAACGAATACGAGGTACAGGGCGTACCGATCCGGCTTGCACTGGGGCCCCGCGACCTGAAAAACGGAACCATCGAACTTGCGCGCCGGGACACGCGGGAGAAAGAGGGTGTACCGCGGGATGGCCTTACCAAACGAATCGAATCGGTTCTCTTCGACATCCAGCAATCGCTTTTCGAAAAGGCTTGCGCCTTTCGGGACAGCAAAACAACGTCTGTCGATTCATACGACGACTTCAAAACCGTACTGGAGGAGAATGGCGGTTTTGTGCTGGCCCATTGGGATGGAACAGAAGAAACCGAGGCGCAAATCAAAAAAGAGACGAAAGCCACGATTCGGTGCATCCCGCTGGATCCGATAGACGCTGACGATTCGGGTGTGGATATAATTTCGGGTGCGCCGTCTGCGGGCCGGGTTTATTTTGCCCGGTCGTATTGAGACCGTCGATACTGCCGAAGCAAGGTGAAGCGGATCGCATCGAGAATCGAACCATAGACCGTTTTGCACTCATGCTGGCTTATTGGCTGAATCCACTGATCGTACCCCCTGTTGCGCTTGGCTTACTCGGCGTTCATACAGGGGCCGATCAAGCCTCAATGATCTGGATCGTATCAACGGCCACTACAATTTACATTGTTTTGCCGGGTGTCATGCTCTATTTGCTCAGACGCGCGGGACGTATTCAGTCGTTTGAAATCAGAAATCGAAGCAGCCGAATCACACCCATGATGGGCGGTGTCGCTTTTTCACTCTCTGCAATCCCTCTCGTTTCGACGCATGCCGGAGCGTCGTCCCAACTTGTCACATTAGTTGCCACGTGCCTTTTCATCGCCTCACTCATGGCCGCGCTTTTGACTCTCCGCCAGAAACTTTCACTGCACTCTGCCTCCTTTTCCGGGTTGTTTGTCATTGTGACATGGCTCTTTTTATTCGTTCCTCCAGCCACCGGTGCATGGTTTTTTGTCGATCCCGGATTAACCGTCGTTAGCCTGTTGCTGATTCCCGTTGTAGCCTGGAGCCGGTTGCGGACATCTGCACACACTCCTGCCGAGGTCGTTACGGGCATTGTTTTTGGCCTCGTTACGATAACCGTGTCACTTTATATTCTCGGTCCTGTCTGGCCTCAATAACTCTGGCTTGGAATTTCCTGTGTAGGAACGAACCAGATGCGGGGCCGTTCGCAGATTCGCAACTTCAAAACCAGCGCAATTCTCCTATTCGATCTTGTTACCATTTTTTTGTTTTGTGACAACTTGGCCTAACGCCCGGGAGATCTGAGTCAGCGCCTATGCGAATCCGTATTACCTCGATAGCAGTATCTGTAGTCTTTTTTCTCTTGTCTGCGCCTCGTTCAACACACGCGCAAAACTGGGGCTCTGCGTCCGGGCGCATCACGGAAGCGCAATCCTCCATTCCAATCCCCGGAGTCTCGGTTACGGTCGACGGAACCAACTTCGGCACGGCTTCGCGAGATGACGGTCGGTATACTCTGCGATTGCCGGTCGGCAGATATCTGCTGAAATTCTCGGCCATTGGTTATGAGTCGCGGCGAGATTCCGTTCATATCCGGAGCGACGAATCCCTGACGCTGAATATCGCCCTTGCCGAGGCCACACTTCCTCTCGACGAAGTGACCGTGGAAGAGGCCAGATCGATACAAGCCGGGCTGTATACGCTGGATCCGGAAACGATTCAAAATATTCCCATGCCCGTCAAGGATGTTCTCAGATCTTTGAAGGTGCTTCCCGGAGTCGTATCCAACAACGAACTCTCCAATCAGTATTCGGTGCGGGGCGGTGGTTTTAACGAAAACCTGATATTCATCAATGATTTTGAAGTTTTTCTGCCATTTCGGCCCCGCAGTGGAGAGCAGGAAGGCCTGAGCTTGTTGAACGGCGACATGGCAGACAAGGTCACGTTTTACGCCGGAGGTTTTCCCGTTCGGTATGGTGGTAAACTATCCTCAGCGGTTGATGTCGAATATCGCCGACCCAATCGCACGGGCGAACCCTTTAACGGGACAGCTTTTGTCTCACTTCTGGATCTCGGGATCACGGCCAGTTCATCCTTTCTGAACCAGCGAGCAGGAGCGGTCGTCAGCTTCAGAAAAGCCCGACCGTCGCGATTTTTCGCCACTCAGGAGCTGAAGGGAAATTATCAGCCGGACTATACGGATTTTCAGGCGCAACTCACGTATTCGCTCTCCGACGGCGATGAACTGGAAGTGCTGGGTATCGTAGCCGATCACTCATTCTCGTTAGACCCAAGGTCACGACGCACCTTTTTCGGAACAATAAGTCAAAATGCTTCGCTTGCACCATCGAACCTTCAGGCCCTGTTCACGCAGTTCGATGATCGGAGCTTCGAAGACGATGGCTATCAGACGTATTTCGGGGCATTCCGCCTCTCGAATCGCGTTTCGTCCCGATTGCGTGTGTCGCACTCTTTAGCGTTTTTCGAAACGGTTGAATCGGAGGAATTATTTATTTCAGGATCTTCTATACTGTTTCAAGTGGATCCGGGCGAGGGTAACGCCGAAGCGGGCGAAGGATTATTCCCCATTGGACTCTCGAAGCAGGAAGATGCGGCAGACAACCGTGTAGCTGTGACCACGCTGACTGCCGACGGGCGGTATAAATATACGACCGGTAATCATGCGGCAGAGACAGGGTGGAGCGCCAGGCGACTGACGTTCAACGATCGGCTGGACGAAAAATCAGTCATCATCGGACGATCGCTTGAAGGCGATATCGTTCGAATCGTGGCGGACAGCCTTCGCGACAGCGCGGAACTGAATTCGTGGCAGTTGTCTTTTTACGCGGACGACTCGGTGGACTTGCTCCGCAACTCACCCGGGAAAGTTGTGCTCACCGGAGGCGTTCGAACCGATTACTTTGAATTCACAAACGATTGGACCTTCTCTCCTCGCCTGTCGATCACCTACCAACGTGATCGGCTCACTTCTTATTTCGGGTCATTGGGCATCTACCACCAGGTACCCACGTACCGGGAGCTCCGCGGTAAACCCAAAGTGGGCGAGACGATTTTAGGGGCATTGAATACGGATCTGCGTTCACAGCGGTCGTTGCAAGCCATCGTTGGTGCGGAATATTTCCTGGTATCGAGCCGTTTTCACCTTCGGGGCGAAGCGTATTATAAACGACTTACGGATATCATTTCTTATGATATCGAGAATGTGCGTGTGGCCTACTCCGGGGACAACGACACCGATGGCTACGCCTACGGATTCGATCTGCAGCTTCGGGGCGAATTCGTTCCGGGTCTTGAGAGCTGGGTGAATTACGGTTTTCTGGTCGCGCGCGAGGTGTTCAAACCTGAATTCCAGACGGAGTTCAATCAGGGATCCGTTCCGAGACCCACGGACCAGCGCCACACGCTCTCGATCTTCATCCAGGATTACATCCCGAACGACCCGACCTGGAAAATTCACATGAGGACGCTTTTTGGAAGCGGTCTCCCCTACACCCCTCCCGTGCCAGGTAAGCAGATCGGCAACGTGATTCTCCAGGCTCCCGGACCGCGCCATTCAGCCCGGTATCCGCGCTACTTCCGCTTCGACATGGGCGTGACCAAACACATCATCGCGACTCCCAAGAACGCCTCCCGGCCCGTTGTCATCGAACTCACAGGAGAAATCCTGAACATCTTCGACATGACAAACACCGTCAACTTTTCGTGGACCCCGGACGCCTCCGGCATCTGGACGCGAATCCCGACGCGTCTTACCCCCCGGACGGTGAATGTGAGGGTGCGGGTGACGTACTGATCGTCAATTCAATTCGGTCGCGTCGTAAAACCACACCTGTTTTACGTTTTACCCTGTGGACGGTATTCGTTGTTTCCGATCACAACGTTCTCCTGGTCCATCATTGATACTATTATTCCAGGCCTGGGTTACGTCTCTGATTTCCCGTGTCAAGATCGTACCGACCGCCTCCACCGACCGGAAGAACAACATGCGACGATCGGATTTATTCCCTTTATTATTCGCCCTGTTATCAGTTACCCTGGTAATTTTTATTTTTTCGAAATCCTCCTCCGATTCCGAGGAGCCGATCCCGGAACAAGAAGATTCCCATGTCTCCGAAATCACTTCCAATGCAGATGAAATTCTGATTGAAGGCGATTCGTTACGTGCCCAAGCGGATTTCGAGCAGGCACTTTCGTTTTACGGCAACGCAACGAGTCAATTCAAGCAGCGGTCTGACTGGGATGGATTCACCCGGGCAAGCGTAAAAACATCCATTGTTCTAGGGAAAATGGGACACTATGAAGATGCACGTTCGGGCCTCGCTAAAATTCTGAACAATAAGCTTTATGTAGAGTCGATCGAAGACATTACCCTCGCCTCGTTGCACAGTGAGTTAGGGAGAATGCTTGTTCGGCTGGATAGATTTGACGAAGCAAAAATCCATCTCCTGCAAGCTCTATCAATCGTACAATCATCTGAAAATCATGATATTATCCTTGAGGGTCAGACACTTCAGGCTTTTGGATTATTCTATCATTTCCAAGGCGATTACGATCGAGCTCTTGATAAGTATGAACAAAGTTTTTCTGCTCTTTCAATGTCGGGAGGACCTACATCTATTGAGGCAACAATTCCCCTTAACAATATCGCAAATATATACTATCGAAAAGGATCGTTTTCAAAATCGTTAAAATTGCACAAACGGGTACTGACTATTCGCGAGACAACTTTAAGAAAGAACCACCCTCTAACAGCAATGTCTTTCGGAAATATCGGAAATGTATTGTACGCCCGAGGAGAATTTGAGGCCTCTCTCAAATACCACAGAAAGGCCGCCAGTATTTGGTCTGATAGCTTTGGAGATGAACACCCGGAGTTAGCAGCAAGCTTCAATAATATGGGTCGGTCGTTGACAGCGTTAGGACGATATACCGAGGCTTCAGGTTTACTTTACGAATCACTAAATCAAAACATAAAGCTCTTAGGAGCAAATAATGATCGAACTGCTATTAGTTACGGTGCGGTTGGAGAGGTGAACCTGTACATGGAAAACCTCGACGTTGCAGAAAGGTGGCTTCTGAAGGCGATTACCGTATGGAGAGATAAAAAATTGGATAAACATACCTCCTATTGGTCTGCT
>JACZYD010000023.1 GCA_022571255.1 Bacteroidota bacterium | reverse complement strand
CATTTCAGATTGTTTTAGCGTGGATAGTGGAGGCGGGCGAGATAGACTGTTGACAAAGTCTTTTCCGGATCGATTTTTCGGGTAATACCGGTAACTTCACATTGCCCTTCTCGTAAGTCAGGTCTGATATGCAAAGAATCAAAACACTGCTATGCGACGTCGAGGTTTAACCAAGTTTCAGCTTTTTCTTCTCTCAGGAGCTGTTGGACTCGTTTTATGGAAAACCAGTTCGTGGTCGAGTGAAATCGATGGTGTTGTGGTGCTGGCAGGCCTGGTTGAAAATAACGTTTATCAAACCGGTCTTCGGGTTGATCGCGATACGGAAATAATCGTGTCGATGATTGCTTCTTTTGAGACAGATGCGCCAAGAGCCCTGATAGCCACTTATGGATGGATTCTGGATGCAGATAATCGGTCGGTAGTATGGCGGCCGGATCGAGGATCGATGACCAGAAATGGTGTACTTGGAATCGTTTCGGATACGATTCATATAGCTGCCGGATTCTACGCAGTGTATTACACCACTATCGGTCCAAGCCCGGATTCCAGATCCAACGCCCCATTCCTTGGATTGAAACCGTACTGGACGAATGACACCTCGAAATGGTTTATCAGCATCTCAAACGGTCCAGACGAAGACATGGATGACATTTCTATTCACCAAGTTGATTCACCAGGAAATGAACGGCGAATCGAAGATCTGTTATGGTCTACCGGGCAGGTTGGCAATTATTCCGCACATACTCACTTGTTTCGGGTCTTCGCACCAGCAGAACTGAGCATTTACGCGATCGGGGAGATATGTTCGCGTGAATGCGACTTTGGATACATCGAGGACGTAAGAAGTGCTGAAAGAATCTGGGAGATGACGTGGGATAACACGGTTCCTGCCGGTGGATATGATTCGAACAGACTTTATTCAGGAAGCCTTTCGCTGAAACCGGGCATTTATCGAGCCGGTTTCCAGAGCAATGGTTCTCATTCTACTCACCGATGGCGGGCAAATCCACCGTGGGATCCCTCTGGATGGGGAATGACGCTTGCCAATGTTCCACACTCCGATGTCATGTCGTATGATCCGTGGACGCAGACTGAACCGCTGATTGATCTTACCGGTGTGGGTAACGATGCTCTCGAAAAGGCTCAGTTCACTGTTCACATCCCTTCTACTTTTTTAATTTCCGCAATGGGAGAGATCACCTCACGAAGATCGGTCTACGATTACGGATGGCTCGAGAGCAATCAAACCCATGAAATTATCTGGAAGATGTCGTATCTGGATTCTAATCACGCTGGTGGAGCTGAAAAGAATAGAGTAGAAACGGTATTCCTTGATCTTGAACCCGGAACCTACACAGTTTATTATCAATCAGATGATAGCCACAGCTTCCGTCGTTTTACTGAAACAGGGCCCGATCACCCGGAAAGATGGGGCCTCGCCCTGTTTCCTGTTTCTTCTGAAGGCAACGCCGACGGAGCGTTCACACTCTTGAACGATTCATGGACGACAGAGCAACAGATGGAGGAGGATGCTCTTAAAGCGCTGTTTCGGGACAGACAAACAACGCTCCTGGTTTCTTTCGAAATGGTGGGTAACGGTTCGCAGTTGTCCGAGTCATTTTCTCTGGATGAACCTGCGAGTCTGTACGTTCTGGCAGCAGGTGAAATATCCACAAGCGGCAGATATGATTATGGCTGGATTGAGCGCGCGGAAAGCGGTGAAAGGATCTGGGAAATGACCATTAATAACACGGTTCATGCTGGCGGAAAAGATCAGAATCGGAGAATAGAAGGTCTCATTCAGTTGCCCGCCGGAGAATACATCGCACGATACGTGTCAGATTACTCACATGCGTTCGGAGATTTCGGCGACGAAGGCCCCGACGATCGCACGGAATGGGGAATGCGTATATTCAGGGTGGTGCGTTAAACACTCCGTCCAATCCTGGATTTTATTTGCCTCAGTTGATTTCGTGTCTGGATTGCAGCGCGGAGCAGACGGTTTCAGAGATTCAGGATATCCAATGACCGCACGGTGCACAAAGGGCACATGGTGGTTGATGGAAGCGGAACCTGTAGAATAACGTGCAGTGTCAGGCTCTGGTTCTTATCTCAATCCTCAGAACGAATTGAATTATTCTTTAGATGATATTGTTGATTCGCTCGCGACGATTATTGAACCCGACTCGAAGAAAGATATCCTTCTACTCGGGCTTGTTCGTCAACTTGTTGTTACCGAATCAAAAATAACGCTTACCATATTTCTTAAAAAACCGGGTACTTCGTTCGCGGAAGACATCCCGGGCTTTGTAGAAAATGCCATTCGGGAAGTTGCCGGATCCGACGTCGTGTTGGAGATCGATGTCGACAACGCGATGATTTCACTCGGAATGGATTTGAAAATCGACGGGCAACAGGTTAAGCCGGGTCCGGACACCGGTATTCTGAATACCATTGCTGTTGCCTCTGGGAAAGGTGGCGTAGGCAAAAGCACCGTCGCCGTGAACCTTGCGATTGCACTTGCTTCGGAGGGATATGATGTCGGTCTTGTTGATACCGATATCTACGGGCCGTCTATTCCTACCATGTTTGGAATCGAGATGGCGCGCCCACAGGTAAACGATGAGCGTCGGATTATTCCTCTGGAAAAATATGGTGTCAAACTTCTTTCTATGGGATTCCTCGTTGATCCTAAGACCGCCGTTGTCTGGCGTGGCCCTATGGTGTCGGGCGCAGTGCGTCAGTTTTTGAGCGAGACCGAGTGGGGTGATCTCGATTTCCTGATTCTGGACCTGCCCCCCGGTACCGGAGATATACAGCTTACTATCGTGCAGACGATTGCGCTGTCGGGGGCTATAATTATTTCTACCCCTCAGAAAGTAGCAGTTGCGGATGCCAGAAAAGGAGTCGCGATGTTTGAACAGGTGAATGTTCCTGTTCTTGGCATAGTGGAGAATATGGCCTTTTTCACACCACCGGAATTGCCCGAAAAAAAATATTATCTGTTCGGAGAAGGAGGTGCGCGTCGCCTGGCCGAGGAAAAGGGGCTTGTTTTGCTTGCGGAAGTCCCCCTTGATCCGAAGCTGCGCCAATCATGCGACGATGGCATTCCGCTGGCAGCTCTTCCGGGAGGTTCCACTGTGTTCACGGAACTCGCGAAAACAGTCGCTCGCCAGACCTGGATTCGAAATGCCACACGGTCCGAAACTGAAAAAGTTGAAATCGTTAGAGGGTAAACTTTGTCCAACCGATCTTTTCATGCTCAGATGCGTTTTACATTGATTCAAGGATAGAACGGGGAACCACCGGTTAAAGCAGCACAATGTCGGATACGTCAAAAATGCAGCCTGAGAAAGACCCTCAACTGAGGGATAGAGTCGAACAGGCGCTCGATTCAATACGCCCGTATTTGATGGCGGATGGCGGATCAGTGCGGCTCGTGGACATTACGGCGGATATGGTTGTCGAGTTGGAACTGCTCGGCGCGTGCGGAACGTGCCCCATGAGTGCCATGACACTTCGAGCGGGTATTGAGCAGGCGATCATAAGAATTGCTCCTCAGATCATGCGAGTGGAAGCCATATCGGTCTCGTCGCCGGCTTAAAACATTTCCTGCCCGTTTCGACGGCCAAACCGTGTTCTGCTACTTCGCGCCTTGTGTTCAACAAAGTACTGACAGGTGCGTGAGACTGTTAACAGACGTTAATTAAAGCCTTTGCCTGAGACTGTTGGGCGCGTCTTCTGATTGGCAACCTGCCACGCGGTTGCAAAAATCATCTGACTGATGCGTGCCAGGCGTTCGTATTCAATCTTCTCCGGCTCGTCGCCCACGCCGTGATAGTCCTCGTGCGTTCCCGTGAAGAAGAAAATGAACGGGATATTGTGTTTTCCAAAATTCCAGTGGTCAGATCGCCTGTAAAACTGGTTTGGATCGTCTTTTGAGTTGAATCGCTCGTTGAGATCCAGGTTGATCCCGGTGATTTCATTAACCCGGGCATTGATGTCGTGCAATTCCTGCGAGATAAGATTCGAACCGATGATGTAGACGTAGTAATCATCTTTTCCGGGGTGTGTGGGGTCAATTCGACCTATCATGTCGATATTCAGGTTCGTAACCGTATTCTCAAGGGATATGATTGGTTCGAAATCCGTGTAATACGCTGACCCAAGCAGTCCTTTTTCTTCGCCCGTCACATTCAGGAATAAAATCGAGCGACGAGGTCCAACGCCCGCTCTCTCGGCCTGTTTGAATGCTTCAGCTATTTCCAGAACTGCTACCGTACCAGATCCATCATCGTCTGCGCCATTGTTGATACCATCTTCGTCACCTCTATCCGACATACCGATATGGTCATAATGAGAAGAGATCACCACGAATTCATCCCGTAATTCAGGGTCGGACCCTTCAATGAAGGCAACCACATTTTCAGAACTTGTTTCGTACGTCTCTTTGCTGATTGTGCTCGTGACGGTCACGTCTGTCAAAGAAAACACCACAGGAGAAAGTGAAGAATTGATTTCCTGCTGAATGGATTTTATGGTTTTGCCTGACGAGGCGAGAATTGCATCAGCGAATTCAGATGAAATGGTATACATGGGCGGGAACTGTCGACCCCGACCGGATTCTCCCTCGGGAGCAGATAGCGAGAGGCTTCCAACACCAGTCAGAGCTGTGGCGGCGCGTGCCGCCCGTTTCCTGATAGACTCCGTGGTACGGGGGCTTGTATCACCAACGATGAGAACACCTTTGGGCAACGCACTCATCATCTTGCGAATTTTGTCAAAACGATTCGTCGACCAACCGGAGGGGCCTCCGTCTTCTGTGGCGAGCAGGCTTTTCTCGGCGCTGGCAAGAGGTTCGTCTGCCAGAATCATAAGCCAGCCAGCAGTCAGATCGATTCCGGCCTCACTCATGGCTGCATAGTCGTCGTAACCGAGGTCGTCATCTGCGATACCGTATCCGCCGAAAACAACACCACCGGTCACTTCAGGGCTTTCCCCGAAGGAGAGGTACGCCTTTCCGTCTGTTTCCTCAGCGGAATACGTGCTTTGGGTGATCGTTTTTCCATGTAACACAACGCTCAGATTCGCCGACGATATACGCGATCCGTATAAAGGAAAGGACTGAAAGTAGGCAGCCGGGTCCATAGACGTTGGAGATGCGCCCGTTCCTTTCGGTGTAATTCCCATTTTTCGGTACTGCGAGGCGAGATAACCGGCCGCGAGTTTCTGGCCGCGTGTGCCAGTTTCCCGTCCCTCAAAGTGATCGGATGCAAACAGATACAGGTGGGCAGCCAGGTCGTCGGCAGTGATCGTTTTTTGATACTTTTTTACCAGCTCAGGGTCTTCGTAAACGGTGGGTGTGGACCCGGGGGCTGCAAGCTGTTGAGCCCCGTTCGTATTTTGCGCGTGCGCCCGGTGTATTCCAGAGTGCTCCACACAGAGAAATAGGGTACCCAGCGAAATAATGCGTATCAGATTGCGAATATTCATGATAATCGATTCCGTTTGTTCAGGTATGCAAGAAGAGCCGTGCTATAGGGTTCTGCAGTGTCTAATTCAATAAAGTCAATGTTCCGTTCCCGACAGCGCAGCTTGAATTGCTCGGTAAACGCTGTCATTGCTTCGGTATAGTTTTCTTTAATTTGTGCGGGCTGAAGAGACATCTCCTGGCCGGTTTCCATATCAACGAAACGTGTCGGGACGTCGGGAAACCGAAACCGGCGTTCCGTTTCCGTTTCCAGAACGTGAAATACGAGGACCTCGTGTCCTCGATATCTTAAGTGTCGCAACGCATTGAGAAGTGCCCCGTGCTCGCTGATATTCTCGAAAAGATCTGTAATGATGACAACAAGTGATCTTCTCGTAATCCGCTCTGCAACCTCATTCAATACGGACGCCGCAGACGTTTTCTGACCGGCCGGCTCCATATCGCAGAGTCGCTCCAGCGTACTAAGCAGTGTTCGAACGTAGCCTTGCGTACTCCGAGCCGGCAAAATCGTATGTATTTTCTCATCGAACGCGATCAGTCCCGATGCATCTCGTTGGCGAACCATCATAAAATGCAAAGCACCTGCCAGATACGCGCCGTATTCGAGCTTGTTGATCTCCGCTTTGTGGCGGTATCTCATCGACGGAGATGTGTCCAACACTACATAATGTCTGAGGTTTGTCTCTTCTTCGTACTGCTTCACATAATGCCGATCCGTCTTGGCATAGACTTTCCAGTCAATGTGTCTTAACTCGTCTCCCGGATAGTATGGGCGATGCTCGGTAAACTCAACTGAAAAACCGTGATACGGACTCTTGTGGAGTCCCGCGATAAATCCTTCTACGATAAGACGGGCTCGCATCTCCATGTTGGAGAGTTGCGAAATGAAGTGAGGATCGAGATATCGAAGTGGTTGTTCAGACGTGCTCAATCGAGCCTGCGTGGAGTTGTTCTGGTATTATTGAATGAGCCATTACTACGGATAAATGCGGTTGTGTTCCACTCGGCTCGAACGATTTTTCAGTAATTATCTTCAGGATTCGCAAATGCTTTCTGCAAGCAATCAGTCGCAATGAGAAAGACCGTGCCCCGGAAACATTTTCTGAATTCACACGGTCTGCGAATATATCTGAACGGGCCTTCAATCATTCCGGGTGGTCTATGGTGTAACTTTGCGTTATGGAGCAATCCGATGTTATCAAGGCGCAACTCATGGACGAACGCGACCTCGATCGAACTCTCGATCGAATGGCTCGACAGATCGTTGAAACATTCGCCATTGATGACCTTGGACCGGTAAACGTCGGTCTCATCGGGATGCAACTGAGGGGCGTGTACCTGGCTCGTCGACTTCGGAAGAAGATTCTCGAGGTGGAGAAGGTGGACATTCCCCTGGGTGTGCTCGACGCCACTATGTATCGCGACGATTTTCGATTGCGACTCAAACAGCCCGTGGTTAGGGAAACTCAGATCGATTTCGACATTACCGAGCGTCACCTCGTTTTGATTGACGATGTATTATTCACGGGCCGAACGACACGAGCCGCTCTGGATGCACTTATGGATATCGGCAGGCCAGCGTCCGTCAAATTCCTGGTCATTGTCGATCGCGGGTTAAGGGAGCTTCCGATACGAGCAGATTTCGTTGGGCGAAAAGTGCCGACACTCCCAGGCGAAGAGATCCGCGTCCGGCTCTGCGAGGTTGATGATCAAGAAGGCGTGTGGCTTGTAGAAAGTGGTTTGAACACAGAAAGGGAAACTTGATAGAGACAATAAACATTTTGTGAACGTGACGCAGACGGATCAACAGATAAATACTCGCCTGGCGCACGACCATCTTCTGGGATTAGAAGGGTATTCGTCCGAGGAGATTGAATTGGTTCTTTCGACCGCCAGGCGTTTCCGTGAGGTGCTCTACCGTCCGATAAGGAAAGTTCCTACTCTTCGAGGTATCACGGTGGTGAATCTTTTTTTTGAGGCTTCTACCCGTACCAGAATCTCTTTCGAACTGGCGGAGAAGCGACTGTCTGCCGATACGGTCAATTTCTCCACTTCTGGATCGTCCGTGTTAAAAGGGGAGACGCTGAAGGATACCGTGCAGAATATTGAAGCCATGAAAATTGACATGGTTGTCGTGCGCCATCGTTCGCCAGGAGCAGCACACTTCCTGACGCAGTGTGTTTCGTCAACGATCATCAATGCCGGTGATGGTGCGCACGAACATCCGACTCAGGCCCTGTTGGATCTGCTGACCATTTCGGATCGTTTTGGTTACGTTGAAGGGTTGAACGTAACCATTATCGGGGATATTATGCATAGCCGGGTTGCCCGGTCAAATATTCATGGCTTGACAACCCTCGGGGCAAATATTACTCTCTGCGGACCTCCATCATTGCTGCCTGTAGAGGTTGAATCGTTGACGGATCGGGATAATGTTCATGTGACCAGCAACCTTGACGAGGCTCTGGAAGGATGTGACGTCGCCATGGCTCTTAGGATTCAACTCGAACGACAGGGAAGCAATCGATTACCAAGTCTTCGGGAATATCATGAGCAGTTCGGTATTAAGATGAGTAACATGAACCAGCACAAGGATCTGGTTATCATGCACCCAGGCCCGGTTAATCGCGGAGTTGAACTTGCAAGCGAAGTCGTGGATCATGAACGTGCCGTAATTCTTGATCAGGTAACAAATGGTGTGGCTGTTCGCATGGCGATACTGTTCCTTCTGTCGGGCCACGCTGATGTGGATCAAACTTGAACTGGATTTACCTCTTGACAAGACTCGGAATTGCCAGTATTTTTGCAGCCGGAAAGACAACATCTTGTTTTTCTCAATCGATCGTGACGCCGTCATCCGGGATTTATCGGCTAATCGCTACGTCGTTAGCAAGGCTACATATTCAGGCTTGTCCTTCGTCTTTCTCGGCCGTCTCTTGTCGAGGAAATGTTCTTTTTTGCCTGGCCGTTCCCGCATCAGACTATTTCCTTCGTTTCCTTGTAACAGTGGGTTGTGCTTTGCGACCAAGTTTCCTTGTAACAGTGGGTTGTGCTTTGCGACCAACATTTCCTGTTCGGAACGATGATGCCATCTGAATTAACCAGAGATACCATGGAACTCTCGAGTGAATCGCTGCATGCATTCATGATCAGCCTCAAGCAGCGTAATCCTGGCGAACCCGAATTTATTCAAGCGGTACAGGAGGTTGCCGAAAGTCTGTGGCCGTTTCTTGAAGAACATCCTGAATACATGGAAGCTCAGATCATGCGGAGGCTGACCGAGCCTGATCGGATGGTCATGTTTCGCGTGAGTTGGCAGGACGATTCCGGCAAAATTCAGGTCAATCGAGGTTATCGGATACAGTTCAATGGTGCCATCGGTCCGTATAAAGGCGGGCTGCGTTTTCACCCCAGCGTGAATCTCGGGATTCTGAAGTTCCTCGCATTTGAGCAGATCTTGAAAAACAGCTTGACGGGGCTTCCTATGGGCGGAGGAAAAGGTGGGTCTGACTTTGATCCTAAAGGTAAGTCGGATACGGAAGTAATGAAGTTCTGCCAGTCATTCATGACAGAATTGGCCCGCCACATCGGAACAAATGTCGATGTCCCTGCCGGTGATATCGGTGTCGGCTCGAGAGAAATAGGATATCTCTTCGGGCAATACAGAAGAATGGAAAATGAGTTTACAGGAACCATAACCGGGAAGGGCATGGAGTATGGTGGAAGTTTCATTCGTTCCGAGGCTACCGGATACGGATGCGTTTATTTTGCTGCTGAAATGTTGAAAACGAGAGATGATTCACTGGCAGGAAAGCGTTGTCTGGTTTCCGGATCCGGCAACGTCGCTCAGTATACAGTGGAGAAGCTGCTGGAACTGGGTGCGATAGCACTGACCGTTTCTGATTCGTCAGGCACTGTACTTGTTCCGGAAGGGATCGATTCGGAGAAACTCGCCTTTATCATGGACTTGAAAAACGAACGCAGGGGAAAAATAAAAGAGTTCGCAGAAAAATATGATCTCGAATACCGGCCTGGTGAGAAACCATGGAATGTACCGTGTGATATAGCTTTTCCCTCCGCAACTCAAAACGAAATTGACGGAGATGATGCACGTAACTTGGTAGCAAACGGGTGTATCGCGGTATCTGAAGGGGCCAACATGCCAACCACAGCGGCCGGTGTGGAAGTGTTTCAGAAAGCCGAGATTCTGTTTGGTCCTGGAAAAGCTGCCAATGCAGGCGGGGTAGCGGTATCCGGAATGGAAATGACACAGAACTCACTTCGGCTTTCCTGGACGCGCGAGGAACTGGATTTGAAATTGCGGGACATCATGCGCAATATCCACGAGAAATGTGTGTCGTATGGCAGGGAAGGAGAATATGTCAATTACGTTAAGGGCGCCAACATTGCTGGGTTCGTAAAAGTAGCTGATGCGATGCTCGCGCATGGAGTTGTATAATTGATCGCGGGGTGGGGGATCGATGTGGGTGTTCACGACGTTGTTCGGCAAAAAAGTGTTACTGATGGTCCGGAAGAACGCGTCAGACAGGCCATGCTTTTATTCCTGATTGAGAAGCACGGCATCCCGAGAGGGCTGATTTCTGTGGAGACTGCCGTGAGTGGTGCCCTGAGGTCCTATAGATCCGATATTCTTGTGCATGATCGCAGCGGCGCCCCGTGGATGTTGATAGAATGTAAAGCTCCGGACATTCGGCTCACGCAGTCTGGTTTCGATCAGCTTGGCCGATACAACAGGCACGTCAAGGCACCGTATTTAGTCATATCCAATGGGACGGCACATTATTGCTGTTCCGTCGATTCTGAGTCCGGGACGATTTCTTTTTTAAATACACTTCCCGAATTTCCACCGACCCGGTAAGATAGATTCTGTCTTAACCGATACGGGTGCCAATATTCACTCCCTCACATGCTATGTTTGATCTTGAGCTGAAGATTGCGATTGCCGCGGTCCGCGAAGCAGCGGTCCTGTCCAGGAATGTTCAGGGGACGATTTCAGCATCGGCAACAGAGAAGGCGGATCGAAGCCCGGTCACGGTCGCAGACCTGGGGGCGCAGGCTCTGGTATGCTCAAGGATCAGACTGGCCTTTCCGTCCGATCCCATCATTGCGGAGGAGGGTTCCTCCATCCTTCAGAAACCCGAAAATCGGACTCTTGCAGATCGTGTGGTTGAACACGTGAATGGGCTGAGAGCCGATGCGGATTTCAGAACAGTTATTGAGTGGGTGGATCTCGGAGGACACAAAGAATATGCGGACCGGTTCTGGACGCTTGACCCGATAGACGGGACGAAAGGTTTTCTGCGTGGAGATCAGTATGCCATTGCGCTGGCACTTGTGTGTGACGGTCTTGTTCAGGTGTCTGCAGTGGCTTGCCCTAATCTTTGCTTACCTGACACAGGGTCGGAAAGGGGTATCCTGATGACTGCAGTACGGGGAGAGGGGACAAAAATATATGGACTGCAATCTGTTATGGAGATCGCGTCGACGCGGGTAAGCCTGATCTCATCCCCGGAAGAGATCAGGTTCTGCGAGTCTGTAGAGTCGGCGCACACGTCGCATTCTACGGCCGGAAAGATTGCGGGAATTATGGGGATTCGGGCTGAACCCATTCGACTGGACAGCCAAGCCAAATATAATATGGTAGCCGCCGGAGAAGCCGAGATATATATGCGTCTACCATCGGATCGGCATTACGTCGAGAATATCTGGGATCATGCTGCCGGCGCTCTGCTCGTGGAGGAGGCGGGAGGTTGCGTGACCGACGTGCACGGAAAACAACTCGATTTTGGTCTGGGTTATCAGTTGAAGGCCAATCGAGGGATCATTGCCACGAACGGTTTAGTGCACGAATCACTGCTTGGGGCTATCAACGAAGCAGGCGTCAAGTAGGGCATCTTCCATCGGCGTTAACAGGCCCTGATCCGTATAATGCGGGACAGGCTCTATGCGAAGGCTGCACGCAGATCCATACAGGCCTGTTCGAGTACACTTATTTCTTTGGCAAAACAGAACCGCAAATAATATCTGCCGTCTTTGGGGCGAGTGAAAAAAGAGCTACCCGCAACCGCGCCGACCTTCGCCCGTGTTACAAGCGTTCTGAGAGCCTCGTCGTCATCATTGAATCCTGGATATCGCGAAGCCAATTTCTCAAAGTTGGCCAAGACATAATAGGATCCCTCTGGCCACGAGAATTCGAATCCGATATTCTCAAGCGTTTTGCAGAGTAATTCCCTGCGATCCGCATAGGCCTGACTCAATTCTTCGAAATAAGAAGCATCCATGTCAAATGCTTCTGCGACTCCGTGCTGAAGTGGCGTTGGAGCGCATATATATATCAGATCTGCAAGAAGACCCATCTTTTCGATAATACGGGTCGGACCCATTGCATAACCGAGTCTCCAGCCGGTCATGTTGTAGGTTTTGGAAAACCCACTCAACGTTATGGTGCGTTCGAATGCACCGGGGAGCGATGCGAGAGATACATGTGTGCGGCCATCGTATACCATATATTCGTATATTTCGTCGGTTATGGCATAAAGATCATGTTTCTGCAGGATCTCGAGAAGTGTTTCGAGATCGGCACGACTCCATACTTTTCCGGACGGGTTGCCCGGTGTATTAAGCAGTATGGCCTTGGTCTTGTCAGTAACGGCCGCCCTGAGCGCGTCAAAATCAACTTGCCAGTCGGGGGGCGTACCCGGAATAATAATCAACTTCGCTCCCATGACCTGAAGCAGATTCACGTGGTAACCGTAGAACGGCTCGAAGATGATTATTTCATCACCCGGATTCAGAAGAGAGAAAATGGCAGTCACGAAAGCTCCGGTTGATCCCACCGTGACCATGATATTGTTTGTCGACGACAACGGAATGTCGTTGTATTCACGCCCTTTGCGAAGAAGCGATTCTCTGAGTCGATCGATACCGCCGTAATACGAGTAGACGGAACGATCCGAGTCGATCGCCTCGTGGGCACCCCGCTTGATGGGATCGGGCGTGGGCATGTCACAAATACCCTGGCCCAGATTAATACCACCTGTTTGATTCAGAAGTATCGTAACGGCTCGGATGTTGCTCTGAACAAGGTTATCTGTACGGCGTGCGAGAGGCTTCATATTCCTGATTGGTGTCGGAGCTGGAAATCCAGTCGAACATTTTGTTCCAGAACATTCTCCAACTTGAAAATTCTGTTTGATACGAAACACCTGCTCCAGATGTATCCGTAAGGCCGCCACTGTTAAAAATATCGCCTTCTCGTCGGAAAAATGCCTCTACAGACACGTGAGAGCTTAGTTTTATTTCGACGATAAACTCGCCCTGGATACCCTCGTACCGCGAGGATGCATCGTTACTTGAGCTGGATCCCTGGTACAGACCCTGTCCACGGATGATCAGCTTTTCGTCCATCAGCCGGAGAGCAACACCATAGGTCACATCGAGGTCCTGAGCGTTTTCACCCTGAAGGCCAAAAGTGATATCTACATTCGGAAGCGCTTCGTTGATAAACCGGTTGAGTTGCGTGGATACGAGCTGCGAAACACTGTTAAAGGCCAGTTGGCTTCCGGTACTACTCGATACGTTGTCTGTCGTCAACATAAAAGAATTCGTAAGCAGCACACTGGTTGCGTATTCGGAGGCGCGGCCAGGGGCATTAAGGGCCGCCTCAACCGCCTGGTATTCACCAAGAGTTTGATTCGACCGGTCGATCAAGAGTCCAAGAGTCACCTCTGGTGCATCGACCGTTCCAGTAATCTGCAGCGATACAATGAGGGGGATCAAACCCCCGGAATCAGTGCTCACACCACTCAGTCCGGCAGTAGATGCCCGCGTTTTGTAAGATGCCGGGATGTTCAGCTCCGCATTGATGGGGTCACCATTCCACGTAATTGTACCCCCTGGATCAATCAAGAAACGCCGGACGAAGAATTCTCCGGCGGTAAAGAGATAGTCTCCACCACTTACTTCGAGAGAACCTGAAATGGAGAAGTTTCCCGCCGTCCGCTGCAGTTGGACACGGCCCGAACTTTGTGCGTTGACCACGTCCCCTAGAAGGGGGTCGATGACGAGGTGGAGTGTGGATCCCTCCGGTGCAAAAATATTAAAGTCCATGTCAAGAGCATCCAGGAACCGTCTTTCCGCATCGGGCCGGTGGGCGAGTAAAAACGAGCGTGAAGCGCGTTGTTTGAAATCCGGAATACGACCCAGTGAGTCCTCGTGAACGATGTACGCTATGTCTGCCATAGTCGCCGTTTCGACTACCGGAATAAATAATTCAGAGTTGGGGGTCATGACCGCATTGGGCGAACGCATATTTGCGTCAAACAGGGGTCCATCAACAGTCAGATCTCCGGAAGTCCACAAAAAACCGTAAAAGGGGAGATCATCGGAAAACGCAACATTCATGATCTGAAATTCATCCAGAACGGCAACAAGATTCAGTGTGAAGAAGCGATAATTGTTGAAGAGTAGATTGCCGCTGATGGATGCAACACCGCCGGTTGGATCCGAAATCGATGCACTTTGGATATGAATGGCATTTTCATCGATTCTGATATTCCCCTCAAGTCCATACGTGAGATTTGTCAGAGGAATATCAAAGCTGCCTTCGTGCAGACCCAGGTTTATATCGAAGACCGGATATTCGGGCGTACCACCGATTCGACCGTCTCCACTTATATAACCTGATACATTGTTGAGTTCGTTGAAGATGTATTCGAAGAAAAAGAGATCAGCCCGATCGATGTTTACATCCAGATCAAGGAGGCCATCTTTTTCAGCTTCCCTTGCGCTTTGATCCGGCAAGCGCACAATTCCCTGAACGTCGAGTCGATTCTGTTTTATGGATGCGGGCGTGCGTGTACCGTAAATCACTGCATCCGCAAGCGAATCCACCGGCAACAGTACGAGGCTGATCCCGATGTCCGGAGACCCCGGGATCAGCGTACTTCGTATGGTAAGATCACCAATGATCCACGAGTCGACAGACATACGCTCAACGTTTATCAACCCTGCGATAGTCGGGCGCGACTGATCCCGGGTAATGGCCACACGGGCGTTGAGAAGGCCTCCGAAATGGGGATTGATATGTGCGAAATTGGAAAGATCGTGAAGGATAACCTCTTGAGCCTCAACGATCAAGGTGTCCGTTTCTAATTCGGAAAGCCGGCCATCGGCAAAAAATGATTGCCCTGTCGGGCCGTCATCATTCCACTGAATCAACCGGATATCGTTGACAAGCAAAGCATCGCTGTACCACTCAATATCAGAGGTCCCTGTTGAAATCCAGAACGTATTCTCAGCCTGTAAACGAATCTGGTCAAAGTGAAGGCGCGTGCGGTCGGGGAGTAGAAACAGGGTCGCATCCACCACCAGGGAATCGAGAGGTCCGGTTCCCGGACTGAAAAGTTGGAGATGTCCTGTTCGGTCTGAGTATGAGATATTCAATGATGGTTCCCGGACGTTCTGACCTCCAACTACGAGGGAGTCGGAACTGGCAATCAAAGACAGTCTGACACTTTCATCAATACTGGGCTTAGAGGAGGCATTGAAGTGCGCCAGAATCGATGTTCTGGACATCTGAAGCGATCCTGTTCGGATGGAATCCGCTTCGTAGCTCGCATCAAAAACGACAGTCAAAGGAGTCCAGCGTACCGTTATTTCCGCGCGGCCCGACGTTGATATCCCTGGAAAATCAGGAAAATAGGAGGTAAACAGTTCAGACCGATGTATATGGGCAACTACATGTAAATAAAGTGGAAATGTCAGACCGTGCTTCGCAACGGCGTCAGAGGCTGTATTCCAGCGAAGTGCTTCGATCAGATCTTCATTTCGTTGATCTTGCAATTCGAGAGCATACAGGGGTTTGTCTCCTGCTCGTTTTATCGCTTCGCCCGTATTTTGAATCCATGTTTTTGCGAGCGTGACGAGTACTTCAAACGGCATATTATTTCTGACATCCATGTCCAGGATATCCCCGCGAACAGAAAGTCGAGGAACAATTTCATTCTGCGTCTGGAAGGAAACAGATATGTTGTGAGGCAGAACGACGGACGAATTATTCCGTGATGTGATTCTCGATGAATCTATCGTCACGGTAAGATTTCCGTTAAAGGTGTCAAGGGTAAACCCGGTACCCGATAAATTTGACTGCAGGGTCAGACTGGTCGTCAGATCATCTTTGCTCAGAAAAGTACCCAGATCAAATTCGTGGCTCGACAGATCGAGGCTGAATGCAGGTTCGGCGTTATCGAAGACTCCTTTGAGGTCAGCGTCCAGTCTCCCACCGAGTTGAATGGCATGCAGCGAAGCCCGGAAGTTGAGCGAATCCAGTTGGCCGTCAAAACTCAATTCGGGTACAAACAGATCCGCCAGTCTGAAGTCGGTAAATCTGGAGGAAAACGTTGCCATGGTTTTCTCCAGTGAAAGACCCGTTCCGATCAGTCGCACGTCACCGTTGAGAATACCCGGCAGGTCAGGCTTGCCGGTCCAGAATGCTGGATTTATTCCACTGGCTGCAAGACGGACATCATAATGAAGCGAGTCGTCCAGTGGCCCATCGAGTTCGAATGATGTGGAAAGCGTACCATGGGGTGATCTGATTCCTACGGTTCCTTCGGCTGTAAGCTCTATGATTTCACCCTTCAGTTCGAGAGAACCTGCGATATGGGAATTAATCTCAAGGTGTTCCATGGTCAGTGTTTGAGTGACCGGCAGAAAGGGCAACCAGCGCTGTAACTGATTCGGAGTCAGAGGAGTCGAAACAACAGATATCTCAAAAATTGCGTTCGATGGCAACCCGGCAAGGGTCCCATTCAGTTCCAGGGAGGCATCATCCGAGCTGACTCGCAGGGATGTAAGTGTGAGATTGCTCACTGGCCCACGAACGGTACCTGATATCGTAGCAATATCTCCGACAGGTAACGCTGGGAACAGGATTTTCAACTCGTCAAAGTCAATCAATTCCGGAAGAATCTCCAATTCAAACGGCAGATCCATCCAATCCGCTGTCCCCTGTCTGGCACCATGTTCAATCCATCCCTGCAGCGCTACGGACGAGCGACCGAGTTTAAATGCGAACTCGTTCAAGGTCAGACGATCTTCATCCACCAGCACCTGGGCCTGCCCGCTTTCGAGTTTCATCCTTCCGTAGTCCACCGAGCCGGAAAAACGTAGGATATCGATGACCCGTGTAGGTTCAATCCAGTCGATTCGGGCCTCGACGTGTATATTCTCGAATGAAGAGTTCGAATAATCGAAGATTTTTCCCGCCGAAACCGCTGATGGTATATCTCCCGAATTCGATGTGATCAGAACGCCTTCAATAATGTGAATGGTGGCAGATCGGAAGGCCCACTCCGAGTCGGATTGTTGAGAGACACCGGCGCTGTCGGATTCTGCACGCGTCGAAACAAAAGCTTCCCTCAGGTTCAGCGACCCGTCCTTGCTGAAGACCAGGTTGATCTCCGGGCTGTAAAGTGTGATATTACGCACGGAGAATCTCCGTTGTAAAAGGTCGAGCCATCGGGGTTCGATAACGATAGAGTCTATTCCAATGACCCGGTCTCCAGACTCATCAAAGATCTCGACATTGGCCGCATAAAGTGTATTGAGCAGGTTGCCGGTCAACTTTTCAATTTTCAACGAGCCTGCGAATGCACTGGAAAACGATTTTTCAATCTGTCGGCTCAGGCTGTCCCGCCCGAATTGTGTACGCGTAACCGCAAAAAAGAGAAGAATGCTGAGCAATACGACCGATGCGATCGCGCGCAGGGTACGCATCGAAAGATATTTGACGATTTTTCGGACCATGTTCCACTAACAGAACGTGTTCAACGCGGTAATACACTTCTCCAGGCAGCCTCAATATCGACCTGCTCGACGTTCACCGTTGTATATGCCCGACCGATTTTCTCTATCAGGACAAATCTCAGACCTTCTGTCGTTCTTTTTTTGTCAGTCGCCATGGCGCGGGTAAGTTCCTCTATACTGATTGAACGAGGTACCTCCGGCACGGGCAGACGAGACAGAACGCGGTCGGCTCGATCGAGTTCAATCTCTTTCAGAAATCTCCCTGAGAGAACAAGTGCGGCGCGCATCCCGATGGTAACGGCTTCGCCATGCGTAAGCGTACCGTAACCAAGCGAACGCTCGAGAGCGTGAGCGAATGTGTGTCCGAAATTGAGGATCATTCTTGGACCTGATTCGAGTTCGTCTTCAGAGACAACGCGGCATTTGATGGCCGCAGCGCGTTGTACCATCGTGGCGGTCACGCTCTGATCACGATCAATGATTTCACTGAGGTGGAGCTCGATCCATTCAAAAAACGATTCGTCGGCAATCAGAGCGTGTTTAATCACTTCTGCAAGGCCACTTGTCCATTCTCTGTCAGGAAGAGTGAGAAGCGTATCCGGGTCGGCGCAGACGAGAAGCGGCTGATAAAATGATCCGATGAGGTTTTTCCCACAGGCATGATTGAAGCCTGTCTTTCCACCGATTGCGCTGTCTACCTGTGCGATCAACGACGTAGGAATATGGATAAGTGGAAGGCCCCGGAGGAGTGTCGCTGCCGCAAAACCCGCAACGTCACCAACCACACCGCCACCGAGCGCAAACACAGGAGTCATACGATTGATGCCCCAGTGGAGCGATCTGTCGTAAATGGTCTGTAAAGAGTCCTGCGATTTTGTGGTCTCACCTGCGGGTAAAACGATTGGTAATATCTCGCATTCACTCTCACCCATACTGCTCTTCATTCGATCGCAGAGAAGATCCATATATATGGGCGCAACGTTCGAGTCTGAAATAACGATACATCGCTGAAGCGAAACACGGACTGTGGAGAGCAGTTTTGGAATATCTTCCAAGCTCCGAAAGTATATGTCGTATCCGCGACCTTGTGAAAGAACTACTTTTTCAGGCGGCATGGTTTATTGAGCGACTCGGCCTCTTCTTGATTCAGTGCACTGATCAATTCGTACTTCGAAACGTTAAGATAAGGCTCGACAACGACCACCTCTACACCAGCCATCCCATATGTGTCTCCTACTTTTTGCGTATCGATCCCATCCTCGATATCCCCTGATTGTCGCAGCGAACAGGGATGAATTCTTTACTCGACCCACGAAGCCGGCTGGGCTGTGGGGTACGGATCCGGAAATTCTTGGGGGAATGGATCTCAAAGGGGGCGGTACATGGTTGGGTATAAATCCAACGGGGTCATTCAGTGCCATTACAAATTATCGCAATCCGGTTGCGATGAAAAATAATTTACCGAGTAGAGGACAACTGGTCGTCAATTTTTTACGCTCGAAACAGTCTCCCGAGACGTACCTGAAGCGAGTTTCTGAAAACGAGGAACAACATGAGGGCGGGCAACACAATGGTTATAATCTGCTTGTCTTCCGAAACCAGCAGCTCGGCTATTATTCGAACCGCGGCGATACCGGACCGCGATTATTGAGCCCCGGGATATACGGATTGAGCAACCATTTATTGAATACACCGTGGCCAAAGGTGGAAATGGGTCGGGAGCGGCTCCGCCGGATTCTTGGAAATGATGAGGTGGACCCGGAAGCAATTTTACAAATACTCTCTGATCGACAGACAGCGGGGGATCAGTTTTTACCGGTTACCGGCGTTCCGCCTGAGGTTGAGCGGTCTCTATCGTCCATATTTATTCGAATGGACGGTTACGGTACTCGTTGTTCAACGATCGTTCTCCTGGATAACGATGGCATGTTTCATTTTGTGGAGCTTTCCTACGACGAAGAAGGAGAAAAAACGACCAGGGTTTCGTTTGAAGTTTCCGCGGGGCCTCCATAAAGAGGCATGGAATGCCGCGAACCGAGCCAGCAGGGTCTGACGAATTTCAAACACTAACGGACATCAAACACACCCAGTCCGGGTTGCTCGGAAAGACCGATTCTGCCCTTATCGTATGTCATACCCTGGAACGGATCTTCTGCGAGATAGGTGATGCCATCAAGGTCGACGAAATCGGCCAGGGCGGCAATGTGGGCCGCGGCGGTGGTGGCAAGACTGCTTTCGATCATACAACCGATCATGACGGTCATATCCAGAGATCGTGCGAGCGAGACCAGATCAAGCGTTTTTAAGATGCCTCCACATTTTGAAAGTTTCAGATTGACTCCATCCGCAGCTCCAGAGAGGGCCAGGAGGTCTTCGGAATTTTTAATACTTTCGTCGGCGATGAGCGCCGGGACCGGGCCTTGCTGCATCCGCTTGAGAATATGCCAGTCGTCCAACTCCTCTGCCAGGATCGGTTGCTCAACGAATTCGATGTCATGTTTGAATAACCTGGGGAGAATCTGAAGGGCGTCGGGAATACTCCATTCCGAATTGACGTCAACGCAAAGGCGCCCGGTGAAATATTTTCTTGTGATTCGGACGATTTCCTCGTCATAATCGAGGTTTCCAGAGCCCAATTTTAATTTGAGTATTGGAACGTTCAATAATGACGCCAGCGTGTCCGTGTGTTCGTTAAGTGAAGCGGGGATCGACATGGTATACACGCTGGGAGGGATTGAATCAGGATCCAGGCCCATAAGAGCATAAAGAGGGAGTTCCATGGACTTTGCCCATGCGTCGAAGAGCAACATATCAACCGCTGCCACCGCAGTGCCGGGGCCTTCAGGGAGATGCCGAATTCGCTGGGGAATGGCAAAACGAGGGGCAGCCAACACTTTTTCAAAGTCTATGGATCGCAAATAATTATCTACATCCTCAAGACGGGCGTCGCAGTAGGGAGGGAGCGCCGCTTCACCAAAAAAATCGCCAACCTGTACGAGGGCATTGTGTCGAACGGTACTACTTCCGTGAGCAATTCTGAATGGGGTCTTCAGGCGTAGCTCGAGCGATTCGATATGTACTTTCATGACGAATCGGACTGTTTACGAAATCGGGCTTGAAGGAGGCAGTAACGTACCTCCGTTTACGAACTGTGAAGGCGACCAGCCCGATTCATCGGCAAACGGAATTGTCCCCGGAATGTCGTCAAGACTGGCCCCTGTTTGCGCAGTACTGTTCGTGGACGAAATTATGCGTACATATCTGCCCGTTCCGTGGTCCACTTCGTCGCAAAAAAGACGAACAAGATAGCCGGCTAGATTCGCAGGCATTATTTGCCCGGAAACAGCGTGAATATTTCGAATCGAACACGTCAGAGGAAAACCATCAGCCTCTACGATTCCAGGCTGACGCGATGCGATATTTCCCGTCAGACCCCGCCTCAAAAATGCGGCCGCCGCGCGGTTTGACGAAGCATCTGCGTTTGATGAGAAGGGAAACCCGGCCCAGATCGCCGATGCCCCCGGTCCCTCACCGGGCGCATTGATCGAAAGGTATACCCGTGCTGACCGGGATCGAATATCTGACTGCTCGAGTGTCCGAACCAGCGCCCTCAGATGTGTATTTCCGATTCCGAGGATTTTCTCACCGACAAAACCAAGAGCCAGTACGCGGTCTGTGAAACAGGCATTGATCGGGAGTTCACCTCGTACTCCGTCCAGAAGCGGCCACACAGAAAACGAGACGTTTATATCAATTTCATCCTCTGTACAAGCGATGATTGTCTGGTTCCAGGCTGTATTGCACGCGAGGATCAATCGAGATCCCATCTCGGGTTTGAATTCATCCAGGAGCAGTATCAGGGCGGTGGCGTACAACTCCCGCGCGTTTGCCCCGGTCGCGGAAGAACCGATTTGCAGTACCAGCTCAGAGGAAGGGCAAGATCTGAGAAGGTCTGGAATCATGGAGACGTCATGGGCGTGACGGGCTCCTCCGGACACATCCACTTCAAGTAGTCGAACTCGATCAATGCCGGCGTCCACGGCTGCTCGTTCGACAGCCTCACAGACAGCCAGGATGTCGGACGCCGAAAAACCGGTAAGAATCGAATCCAGATCCTGTATTTGGAGATGTATCTCCGGAACCACAAGATCCAGGTCGCTGAAATATCCACGGATCCGCTGAGGGACCGTGTGCAAAACACGTCGAATTTTATCGTAGCATCTCGCGCGAACAGTCGCTGAAAGCCGGCTGCTGCAGTCGAGCATCGACAGGCTGATATCTACACGAATCGGGGCTGTCCACCGATTCTCTGCGATGGACCTGAGTGCTTCCGTGTTCATAAACCGGGATGAAGTTAAGAACGGGTTGTATACCGAAACTTATGGATTACAGACTTGCCGCTCCACTCTTCGCTGCAATCATTATTTACATCTTCGGCCTCGTGAGGGCCGTGTAGAATTTCTGGAGCCGACCCCCACTGGAGCGCGTCACCTGAATCAGGAAAGTTTTCCCGGGGTCGAGAGCCCGATAGGCGTCCATGAAATCACCTGGTGATGATATGGAAATTCCATTTAGTGACAGAATGACATCGCCCTGCTGGAGGTCTGCGTTGCGGAAGGCGGAACTGCCCTCGTCAATGTCGGTGATTACTACGCCTTCGATCGATGCCCCGGAAAGGCCCAGTTGTGCACGGATCTGATTCGTGAGCTTTCCGATGGTGAATCCGAGTACGTCGCTATCCATGTCATCATCCGGCTTTTCCTCGACGTCCGGGTTGTCCGGTTCTGTTTCGGCATAGACACTCAGGTCGCCCAGGATCACGTCAATCTCGCTTTTCGTTCCATCCCGAACAACGCTCAGGACCAATCGATCTCCTGGAAGACGATTGCCAACGATGGTCCTCAATTCATTTGAATTGCGGAGCTGTTTCCCATCGACGGCGGTGATCACGTCTCCTTCTTTGATTCCTGACCTGTCAGCAACGCTGTTTCGGACTACCTCGGTAATTTGCGCAGCGCCAAGCGGTACACCCAAGACTTCCGCCAATGATCTGGAGACTTCCGCAAATCGAACTCCAAGCCCTCCCCTTGACACTGTTCCGCTTTTAATCAATTGCATAGCGACATTTCGCACAACTTCTGCCGGAATCGCGAATCCGATGCCCTGGCTGCCACCCGACTGTGAATAGATTGCCGAATTGATTCCGACAAGTTGTCCGTCGAGATTTACAAGCGGCCCACCTGAGTTACCGGGATTGATCGCCGCATCGGTTTGTATGAATGATGCGTATAAATTCAATGTACTGAGGCGGCGGCTCGTTCTTCTCACCGCACTTACGATTCCGGATGTCACGGTATTGCCCAAGTCGTCTGCAAGAGGCGATCCAAAAGCCAGCACCCATTCTCCTACGCGCACTGTTGCAGTATTGTCAATAGAAAGAGCAGGCAGTCCGACTTCTTTCACACGAATCACCGCAATGTCACTTGCCGCATCTGATCCTACCACTTCCGCATCAAGTTCCCGGCCGTCAAGAAACGTCACGGTAAGATCCTCTGCATCGGCTATTACATGATTGTTGGTAATGATATAGCCGTCCTCGCGGATGACGAGACCGCTGCCGAGCGCAGACGATCGTCTGAATTGCGGCTTGTCGTCAGGCCGACGGAAAAATTCTTCAAAAGGCGATCCTGAAAAAGGATTTCGGATATCGACCATACGCTCGGAATGAATCTGGACAACCATCGGGTTGATCGATTCCGCCACGGATATGAAAATATCGCTGAAATTGTTGCCCGATGGGATGCGCGTACGAGACAGTTCGGATGAAGTCTGACTCGAAACGATGGCCGCATCCGACGCAGTGCCTGCCAGATCGCCCCTGCCCAGGAAGCTGGCTCCTGACGTAATAAAAAAGATACCGGCAATGAAGCCGACAATGACCAGGAAAAAAACTGAAAATTTACGATTCATTGCAGTAGCCGTATTTTGAATACAGGGTAAAGGTGAAAGCAGCGTGGATAATGCGTCAGATGGTTCTCGGTCAGAACGGCAGTCACCACACGAGAGGTCGGGCTCCCGATTCCGACTTTAACGATCGACTGAACGAAAATGTTATGTAAGAGTCATGAAATTGCGAGATCCTGCAACTCCGTGAGCAGTCGACGGTGAATATCAGCAAAGCCGCCGTTACTCATGATAAGAGCAACGTCTCCAGGGTGGAGGAATTCCAGCAGGGATGAGAGCAGTTCATCCACCGTTTCAGCAGAAAATGCGTGCACTCCGCGTGAACAGAGTCGGTTTACGATTCCATCAATATCCATAAAATCGTTCCGTCGATCGTTGTGCCGGAATGGAGGGCGTTTTAAGAAAGCGGCGCCAGCGTCTGAAAATGCCTGCAAATAACCTGTCTCGAATACTTTTCGGCGGCTCGAATTGGATCTGGGTTCAAAAATGGCTACGATGCGCCGCTCCGGCCAGCGTTCACGACACGCCTCGATGGTAGCCCGAACGGCGGTCGGATGGTGTGCAAAGTCATCGACCACGATAACCCCTCGTTCTTCCCCGAGGACCTGTTGTCTGCGTTGTATTCCTGCAAAGGAAGCGAGGGCCGACGACAACGTTTTGATCGAAATCCCCTCGTCGAGGGCAATGGCAGAGACGGCCAGCGCATTCGACAGATTATGTCGACCATGCATCGGAAGATGAAATCGTCCGAGCGATTTTTCCGATCGAAATAACTCGAAGGTCTGGCCGTTTTGGTCTGTCCGCACGCGGCTGGCGCGAACGGTCGATTCCGCACCAAAACCGTACAGACAAACACGTGCTTTCGTGTGTGCAGCAAGGCGGACAGTGGTGGCATCGTCGCCATTGAGAGCGAGAAAACCATCAGATGGGAGCAGCTTTACAAAAGATTCGAATGCATCAACATAGTCCTCCGGAGATTCATATATGTCAGCATGATCAAATTCTACCGAGGTGACAATGGCCGAAGACGGCCTGTAGTGCATGAATTTAGGACGCTTGTCGAAATATGCACTGTCATATTCGTCTCCTTCTACCAGGAAATAATCGGATAAGCCCGATGCGGCGTTCGGGGTTTGGTCGCCCATAATGCCACCCACCAGGTAGCCCGGATTTATCCTGGCCATCCGGAATACGTGAACGAGAAGGCTCGTCGTAGTCGTTTTGCCGTGTGTGCCTGCCACGACGATGGATTTTTTGTTTCGTATGAAATAGTGGGCCAGGGCTTCCGGAAATGAAGACTGGACCATGGAGTGATCCCGGGCGAACGCTGCCTCAACGTGCCTTGGAGTGCAGGAATTTCCAACAACGATCAGATCGGGCTTTCGGGCCAGATTTGATACCGAAAAATCGCCGCTTACCTGGATTCCTTGATTTGCAAGCGTTACGCTCATCGGGGGATACGCTGCCTGATCGGACCCGCTCACGATGTATCCGGCTTCCGCAAAAAGCGTAGCCAACGAACCCATCCCCGTGCCACAAATTCCGATCAGAAACACGCTCTGTAACAGTTCGGGAGACGGCAACGGCGGGCGCTCGAAAATGCGGAGATCTGAATCGGGATAGTCAGTCAGTTTTTTCACAGAATCATTCCGGAACGCCAGGTGAGGGTTGATTTTCGCCTCGGAAAATACCGCTCAGTCGTGTCGCCAGCGAATCGAACGACGAATACATCACGGGTACGATGATTAAAGTCAAAAACGTAGCGAAACCAAGGCCACTGATGATGGCCGAACCCATCGGCCCCCAGAATTGTGTGTTCTCCGAGCCAAACTGGAAATCAGGATCCAGGTCAGTAATGAGACCCACAAAATCGATATTTATGCCGAACGTGAGGGGGATTAATCCCAGGATCGTCGTGAGAGCGGTTAAGACAACCGGTCGGAAACGTGTTGCTCCTGCCTCAATGATCGCATCGTGTTTTCTGAACCCTCTGTCCTGCAATCGCATCGTGTAGTCAATCAGCACAATGTTATTGTTCACTACAATTCCGGCAAGGCTGATTACTCCGATGAATGTCATCAATCCGAAAGGTGTTCTGGTCAGAACAAGACCCAGAATCACACCGATGAGGCTCAGTCCGACGGCAATCATGATGATGAAAGGGGACATGACCCGGTTGAACTGAGCGACCATAATCATGAATATGAGCGAAATACCAACCAGGAAAACGATGGTGAGGAAACTGAAACTCTCTTGTTGCTCCTCATTTTCGCCCGTATAGGCGATCTGATATCCAGCCGGTATCGATGCTTCGTATTCGGCGAGCATCGCCTGAACCGCTGTCAATATAGCCTGTCCGTTATATCCTGGTGCAGCCTCCCCCGAAACTGTGGCCACGCGATTCCTGTCGATACGGTATGCGGAAGAATGATCCTGAAAGTGCAATAAGGAGATCGGGGACACAGATTGTTATTTGCCATCTTGGATCATATTTGGGCCTGCCACACCGAACAGGATGAAATCTGTCAATTCATTGGCGAGTTGATGGGCCGGAATATTTGCGGCAGGAGAGCTGCTGACGGCCGGTTGGGGGCAATGCTTCAGGTGACTTCCTTTGAGGTGTAAAAAAATCAGGTGCGCCAGAAAATGTGGCTGCACGCGGCGAAGATCTCCGCGTTTCATTGCACGATCGAGCGGTTCGGCCAGCGCAGCGATTATTTCATTGTGACGCTCAGCAAAAAAGGACGCACGCTGCTGATGATGTCCTTGATGAAGGTGTCGAGACTCCTTGATCAGGATCATGAAGAGATCAATTCGTTCCTCGAAGAAATCAAAACTCCGCTGGAAGAACGACGTCATTGCGTCTCGGAAAGAGCCGGCCTTATCGGGAGCGAAGGAGAGAAGAATAATCTTTTTCAGCCCGTCGTAGAGTTGATCAAAAATGGCAATAAGAATTTCTTCTTTGCCATCAGGAAAATAATTATAGATCGTGCCTTTACCGAATTCGGCCCGGGAGGCAATTTCGCTGAGCGTTGTTTTATGAAAACTTTTTTCGGCAAAAATAGCCTCAGCTGCACTCAGAATCTCAGAGCGCCTCACGAGACGTTCACGCTCTCGTCTTGTTAATCCAGCGGTAGTTGTTTCCATATTGACATGTCGGTTCGTGTTGACCATCGGTTCAATATGACCGTACGTTCATAATATGACTAAGTAGTCAGAAGATGACCTCTACGTCACATTATGGATCTGGATTCGACAGACAGGACAAGAAATGAAGAATCCTCAACCGGAGAAGCCGGGAGATCATACTGGCTGGGAATTCGCGGGAAGGCGTTCTGGAAACGATGCCGTCAGAGGATTCCGGAGGCGAATCCCCGATCAGATATACTTATCGAGCTGCTCGCTGTTCAGATAGTCGACGACCTGTTTTACCTGCTGAGTGTGGTCCTGGTGACAGATCAACGTGGCATCTCCAGTATCCACTACGATCGTGTGATCCATGCCGACAAGAACGATCAGGCGGTCGTTGGCTTGAACCATGCAGTTCCGGGCATCTTCTACAATTACGTTACCAAGGATGACGTTTCCGCTGGAATTTTTTTCACGCAGATCATATACAGCCTTCCAGTCTCCAACATCGTTCCAGTCGAAATCACCAGGTACCACAAATACGTTTCCTGAGCGCTCCATAACACCGTAATCGATCGAAATATTCGGACAGTCCTCATAGGCTTGCCGGATTGCAGACGTTTCGTTCTTGGTATCAATATTTTCTTCCATTGTGCTGAATGCTTCGGCAACGTCCGGCAGGTGTTCTCCGATGGCATCGAGCACGCTGTCTACTTGCCAGATAAACATGCCACTGTTCCAGAGGAAATCCCCGCTGTCGATGAACCGACAGGCAGTCTCGATGTCAGGTTTCTCGGCGAAAGTTTTTACCGGGTACACCTTTACATCGTCCGTCTCATGATCTACCGCACCCTCAAACTGAATATATCCGTATCCCGTAGCTGGAAACGAAGGTTCGATGCCGATAGTAACCAGGGCCCCTTCTCGTCCGGCAGCCTGGACACCATGCTGCAATACCTCGTGAAATCGTTTGACGTTTTGAATGATATGGTCTGCCGGCAGCACAATCATGGTTGCCTCCGGATCAAGCATTCGCAGACGATGAGCAGCGTATGCGATACAGGGGGCAGTATTGCGAGCAATGGGTTCGGCCAGAATGTTTCCGGCAGGAATGGCCGGAAGCTGCTCACGCGTCTGCTCTACATAACGTTCATTCGTAACAATAAAACACTGTTCCGGTGGAATAAATCCCTGGAGTCGGGCCACCGTATTCTGAATGAGCGTGTGATTCTTGAAGACTTCGATGAACTGCTTCGGATGATCTTTCCGACTCATCGGCCAGAATCGACTTCCGACGCCTCCGGCCATAATTACGGCATAGGTCATGAATAAATGGGTCCAGTAAAAGTGGCAATCTTCTCATCTCCGTTTCGGTACTTTCACGCCCAGAAAGGGTTTCGTCGCTTCGTTCTGGTCAAACGGTAATCAGAATGGAAATATTTCAGAAAAATGATTCTGAACGTGACAACAGAGTCGGACGCGGGATACGCGATCTGTCCACTAATATATACACTAAATCTTGCAATAAGACTGGAAATCGTCCATTTGACACAAAGTTAACCGGGATCGCGAAGTCGGCCTCTCGTTTGTAAAGGAAGCGATCCGAGAAACATTCAACCGCACGAGTGCGCGAAAACCGGTAAACCATAAGAGGGAGCATCATGTACTCTAAAACGATACGCAATTACTCCAGAACGATGCGCGATTACTCCAGAACGATGCACAATCCCGGACTGACCGCTATGGCCATTCTGTTGACCACGATTATCACGGGCTGTACGGTCAACGAAACCGTCGGTCCTCCGGGACCTCCCGGAAATGCCAATGTGTTCACTCTCGGGTTCCGATTTGAAATGATTGATGCGTTGATAAACGGGACGGTTGCCTCGGTACAATATACCGTTCCGGACTTTACTCCGTCGGTAGTAGACGAAGGAGCTGTGTTGTTGTTTTTTCGTGATCAGGGTACATGGACCGCCATGCCGTATACATTCGGAGTGGAATCTGCGGAGGTTCCTGCGGTGGACTATACCGTAGCATTCGGATTTGGCTACGAAGTCGAATTTCTGGAGATCTTTTACGAAGTATCGACGGAGGCGGTAGAACTTGCCTCGCTGCCTGACCGCGAAATCAAGGCCGTTGTCATTGACGGATTTCCGCTCGGGAAAAACAGCATTGATCTCACAGACTGGAATACGGTCAAGGCAACATTCGGACTCGAAGACTGACTTGAACAGCCCGGCCAGGACTTTAGAAACGGTGTCTCGTGTCGATACTGAGGCCATCGAACACTCACTGAAAAAGTTCATCGGAATTGGCCCATGCGACAGCTACACGACGCAAGAAAAACCACAGCGCGAAGGGCGCAGACTGCACCCATGCGAGAAATGATTGCCGGCTTTTGTCGCACGGCTCTCGACGATTATCGTGTGGCAGGATACCCTTTCGGGAAGACGGTGGATGGACTTCTGATCTGGTTTGAATACGGCCAGAAAACCACGGACAACTGAGGCTCTGAAGCGATTCCGGGTTGTCGATCATACATGGTCGGAGGTTCGGCCCGATAGTCAGGAAACGAAGCCTTTTGCGCTTCCACTATGTCGTATCCGTTCTTGTTTATCGCTCTTTCATGAACCTTACGGTATCCGTTGCGCGGCCGTTTGACAGGCGCAGAATATACAGGCCGGGAGCGAGGCGCGACGTATCCAGCCGCAGGGTCGCGGACGTAGTCGATCCCACTTGCGGAACGCCGATTTTACGCCCCAGAACGTCAAATATTTCAACGGAAAGAACCGGGCGGCCTGCGACACCCTCCAGCTCAACGTTCAGGATGCTTCTGGCAGGATTGGGATAGGCCGAGCGAATCCGAAACGCGTCGGGTGACTCAGCGATCTCTTCCGTCGCCGTGGCCGTTGAGAACACAAACCGGGCATAGACCGGAATATGGTCGCTGGTATTATTTACGAATCCGGGAATGGTGTCCAGGACGGAATCGAGCCGGTACGCGCGGTTGTCAATCAGCTTGTTGAAGAGTTCGTTGGAAATCAGGATATGGTCAAGAGTAGACCCGAGACTGCACGTCAGGACGCGGCACCATGAAAACTCTCGATTCGTGTCGTTTTCTGTGGTCGCGAAAAAGTAGTTCGCGGAATCGTTTATAAAATTCTGGTAAGGGGTAACCTGGCCACCCGAAATTGAGAACCGCAATTCGTCGTTGAAATCTCCGAGAAGGATTACAGGTTGATCAGAAGGAAGGGCAAAATCCATGTGATTCTTTAACCAGAATGCTCCCTCTTCGCGCCGATCTCTGTCGGCCGACCCACCGAATGCCTTCATGTGCACCGTAATCAGCGTAATAGATAACGTAGTGTCCGGTAACGATACGTCGATCGTCATCCTCAGAGGTGGCCGCCCGGCAAAATCTTTATCGGTCAAAATATGTATCGGACGGCCTTCCCTCACAACGTCGGTATTGTACAAGTATCCTATATGCTGTTGACCTGAAATCGTCGCCAGTTGCCCGATCCAGTTCGTCCCGAGAGAATCAACCAATCTGTTGAATTGGAACGAGTCGGATATTTCCTGCAAAGCCCAGAATTCGATACCGGACTGTTCGATGACTGTTCGCACATTTTCCCTTTGCTGATCGTTGTCAGACGGCCCGTTGCCGTTGGAACCGAACCATTCGATATTCCATGTAGCTATATCAAACGTGTCCGGAGAGCCAACCTGTGCCCATGAAAACCCGGGCCATAGAGAAAAAGCTGTTGCAAAAAAAAGAAGGGAACACGAGCGAAACAGGGGCCCGAAGTACGCGCTGATCATTCAAAATCTGTATTCAGCTTGAAACGAGATATTCGATTGTTGCCCGTATCTGCGACATATACAATCTGTCGGGCATAACCTACACCGAGCGGGGCTCGAAACTGGGTCGAACCATCGCCGGTTCCTCCGAACGATACGACGACCGGTTTGGGTGATGAAGCGCCGGCGGGTGGGGCTACTCCTTCGATACCGGCATTGGTGAATACGAACAAACTGTCGGATCCGCCGTCGAGTACATAAATGTAATTCGTTCCGTCGGCGGCAAACGTCAGGTCTGTCGGATTCGTGAACTTGAAATCACCGTAAAAAAAACCATCTCC
>JACZYD010000140.1 GCA_022571255.1 Bacteroidota bacterium | reverse complement strand
TCGTCATTACGCCCGGACTCAGACAACCCTTCGATGCGTTGACAGTAATGACTTCCGGTACGTACGACCCTTCGCGGCTTTTTCACCTGGGTGCAAACGCAGGATTTCGAAAAACAAGAGGATCTGCGCTTTCTGAAGCCATTCTTCCGAGCGCAGAGAGCGATGGTTCACTCTTGATCGGGATTAACGGCCGATGGCGTAAACCTTCAGCCGGCTTGAACCTGAACTGGTTTTATCAGGCACAGTCCGAACGATCGACGGTGCTCCAGGAAATCTATATCCGCACCGGGCAGGATCGGGGGCAGTTCGTCTGGGTTGACGACAACAAGGACGGTGTTGCACAGCTCGAAGAATTCATTCCCGAAACGACACCGGACGAAGGGCAGTACGTTCGCTCATTTTTACCCTCAGATGATTTCGAAGAGATTACGACAGCGAAGGCCAGAGTGCGATTTGAATACCGACCGCGCTCGGGGTCTGCATCCAGCGGCACTTCGGGCTTCAGGCGGTTTCTTTCAGGATTGGGATGGGTTACGCTGGTTGACGTGGAAGAAAGGAGCAGAGACCCGGTAAGACAGAATCTGTATCTGCTGAGGCTCCATACTTTTCGCTCTCAGAAATACACTTTGAATGGCCGTGTTCGTGTGCGTCAGGAAATTTCTGTATTTCGTAATCATCCGCAACTGAGCGTGGACATCGCGCTGCAGGAGACGCAATCGTTATCTGAACTGTCAGCGGGTATAGAGACGTTGCAGAATCAGATCGCACAGATAAGAGGTCGATATCGTTTCTCAAATGATTTCACTGGGGGGATTTCCGGTGAACTCACACGCAATAATGTATCCAGCCAATCTTTTGATTCAAGAAATTACGACATCAGAATGCAGCGCATTGATCCGTTTGTATCGTGGAACGCGAGTCCGGGTCTGGTAATGACAGTGAACAGTACGTTCAGTTTTAAACAGGATAAACAATCTGATCTTCGGGCAACCATGATCCAGATTCCTGTTCAGGCGAGAGCCCAACTTCAACAGCGACTGGATTTACTGGCCCGTTTTGAGGTGGCAAATATAGAAGTGAACGGTCCTGTGAGTGGGATTCTGGCATACGAAATGACCGACGGAAGAGGACCCGGAAGATCAACTCTGTGGAGGGTAACCATCCAGAGTAACCTGACGGATGTGTTGACGGCGATCGCTTCGTACGACGGCCGTAACCCGTCGAACGCACCAACCATTCATACCGCCCGGTTTCAATTAAGCGCCAGATTTTGAACTCTCTTGGACTGCACCGGATTTATTCCGGATCGGCCCACTCGTCATACCTTTCCCTGCTTACGTCTGCTCCCAGTTCGATCAGCTTTCCCTCCAGGTTTTCGTATCCCCTGTCCAGGTGGTACACACGTTGTACATAGGTTGTGCCGCGAGCGACCAGTCCGGCCAGTACCAGTGACACGCTCGCCCGGAGATCCGTGCTCATGACCTGTGCTCCCTGCATCGGGCTGCCGCCTTCGACAACCACTTCGTCGCCGACAACAATGGCGTTTATTCCCATACGACGCAGTTCAGGAATGTGTTTGAATCGATCCGGATAAATGGTTTCCCGGACCTTCCCGTTTCCGTTTGTACATGCCAGCAAAATGGTCCATTGCGCCTGCAAATCTGTCGGGAACCCCGGGTAAACACCTGTAACCACGTTTACGGGTGTTAATTCGGCAGGGGCCGTTACCGCGACCTTTCTGTCGTCGATTTGCACCTCGGTCCCCGTTTTCTGAAAAAGATCCAGGAACGACTGTCCGAGGTGATCCGGCCTGGCGTGCGTAAGAATGATTTTCTGACCGGGTGTGCCGGCAATAGCAGCCGCAATCATGAATGTACCGAGCTCAATCCGATCTGCGCAGTTTTCGAAGTTTACGGCCGCCAATGAATCAACGCCTTCAATCTCGAGAGTGTCCGTTCCGGCGCCACCAATCCTTGCCCCCATTGCCTGAAGCATTTCGGAAAACACAACAACATCCGGCTCCACCGCAGCATTTTCGATGCGTGAATTTCCCTTTGCCAGAACGGATGCAAGCAACAGATTTACAGTCGCACCGACGCTTGACGGGCTCATAGTGAACGATCCACCGGGAAGTCGTCCTCCGGGGGCCGTGGCGATTACATATCCCTGTTCCAGATCGATCTCGGCACCGAACGCTTTCATTCCATCAAGGTGAAGTTCCACCGGCCGCGGGCCCCACGCGCAGCCACCAGGGAGAGAAACGCGTGCTTTTCCTTCTCGTCCCAGCAATGCACCCAACATGTAAAACGACGCTCGCATTCGTTTTACCAGCTCGTACGGAGCTTCAGTTCTGTCTAAACTTTCTGCGTCTACGGTGACAGAATGTGACGACTCATCATGTGCCACATTTGCGCCCGTTACCGCCATCACCCGCGCGAACGTTCTGATATCACGAAGTGAGGGAATATTGGTTATCGTTACGGGACCATCAGCGAGCAGAGCAGCAGCCATCAGAGGAAGAGCTGTATTTTTAGATCCACTGATCTTGATCGACCCGGAGAGCAACCTGCCTCCGTTAATAACGAATCTGTCCATGAAGGATTTGAGCTGACAACATGACAACAAAGTGAGCTTGACTCGAATAGAAGGATCAGGTGTACGGTTCCCGCGTTTCCGTTCTTCCATGACCAAGATCACCAAAAATGTCGTCTGACGAAACTATTTATCTGGATTCGGCCGCAACAACTCCTGTTGACAAAAGTGTGTTAGAAGAGATGTTACCGTTTTTATCGAGTTCGTTCGGTAATCCATCGTCTGTACACACGCTGGGAAGGCAGGCCCGACACGCCATAGAACAGGCACGGGGCAGAATCGCGGATGTACTCGACGTGGAGGAGGGTGAAATCATTTTTACAGGGAGTGGAACGGAAGCCAATAATCTTGCCCTCTCGACCCTGCACCAGAATCATATGCCGTCACGCCTGCTGACCTCGCCGACGGAGCATGAAGCCATTCTTGGACCTGCCGAAGCGCTCTCCAGAAGAGGAATTACAATTTCCATGATAAAACCAGAACCGAATGGGTCTGTAACACCGGAAATGGTACGCTCGCAGGTAGACGATAGACCCGTCGTTGTTTCGCTGATGACGGTCAATAATGAAATCGGCGTCTTGAACAACATCCCGGCTATAGCGGAAGTGGTTCACGCAGGAGGTGGATTCATGCACACGGACTGCGTACAGGCAGGTGCATTTTACAATTTAAGCGACCTTTGTTCGGCTTCGGACATGTTGACACTTTCCGCTCACAAGATTGGAGGACCGAAGGGAGTGGGACTGTTGTTCGTACGCACGGGAATTTCGCTTTCCGGGACTCAGAAAGGGGGGCAGCAGGAACGCGGAAGACGGGCAGGAACCGAAAATGTAGCAGGAATTGTTGGTTTTGCCCGCGCCCTTGAACTGGCTCGACAGAGGCGGGAATCCTCAAGTACTGCCGTCAGACAACTTCGAATCTTATTGGAAAAGCTTGTGCTCGAACGTCTTGGAACGGTGACGCGTGTATTGACTCCGAAACGGGAGGATATATCTGCGCCACACATTCTGCACATGATATTTTCGGATCAGCACGGAGTCGGTCTTGACGGAGAAATGCTTGTTCTAGGCATGGATCTTGCTAATCTTCAGGTGTCAACCGGTTCTGCTTGCAGTAGCGGAGCCGTAAAACCAAGCCATGTTTTAACCGCCCTCGATATTCCTAGAGAAATCGCCCGGGGAGCGATTCGGTTCTCTTTATCCCGTGATCGGACAGAAGAGCAGATACGTATCGCTGCCGAGCGCATTATAGAAGTTGTACTTCGTGTAGGAGGTGTCGCTACGTAATTTTCGTACCTTATGAGAGGCGATACAACAAAAGCTCCGATAAATAAATTTACCATGTTATCTGAAGTCACATCGCAGGAAATCGGTGATCTTAAAACGCTCGAACAGTTTATTATTGAGCGTCAGGAAGAACACGAGCATTCAACCGGCTCTTTTTCAAGACTTATCCGTGACCTGAGCGTAGCCGCGAAAATTGTGAATTGGCATATGCGACGGGGTGGGATCAACAATATTTTTGGTACAACAGGCGAAATCAATGTGCATGGAGAAGTGCAGCAGGTCATGGACTTGCTCGCCCACAAGGAATTTGTCCGGGCGTTGCGCCGAGGTGGCGAATGTTGCCTGATTGGTTCAGAGGAACACTCGGAAGCCATTCCGATCGCTACAAATGGGGACTCGGACGGAGACTATATCGTACTCCTTGATCCGCTGGATGGCTCTTCGAATATTGAAGTCAACGTGTCGGTAGGCACAATATTCAGTATCTACCGTCTTCCTGCAGGATGGGGAACGCCGACCGTCGAGGCTGCCCTGCAGCCCGGCGTTAAACAGATTGGAGCCGGGTACGTGGTCTATGGCTCATCAACCATTCTGGTCTATACGACAGGGCATGGTGTGAACGGTTTTACACTCGATCCGTCCATCGGTGAATTCGTGTTGTCCCATCCCAATATTCGAATTCCCGACGATGGGAAAATGTATTCGATCAACGAAGGAAATTATAATTCTTTCGAGCCAGGGCTGCGACGATACATAAAGTGGATGCAAACGGAGAATTCCGAGCAGAATCTTCCGTTAAGCACGCGATACATCGGATCATTCGTTGCAGATTTTCACCGTAATCTGTTAAAAGGCGGGCTTTACATGTATCCCTCCACAAGAAATAATCGCAACGGGAAACTTCGGCTGATGTACGAAGCCAACCCTCTCGCCTTTATCGCCGAGCAGGCCGGAGGCGGTGCCACGGACGGGCATAATCGGATACTGGAAATTACTCCGGAAAAATTACATCAGCGGACCCCACTGTATATTGGCAGTAAACTTATGCTCGATAAGGCGCATTCTTTTCTCAGGGGTGATTGATCATTGAAAGTTCTCGGCAGCGAACCGGTATCAGTCAAGACAGATCGTGCAGCGGCATGGGCACCGGCTTCTCTTTCTAATCTGGGTCCGGGATTCGACGTACTGGGAATCGCTTTCGATGCCTGGGGCGATCGAGTTGAGGCAGTTCTCACGGATAAACCCGGTCTGATAATCAGTTATTCTACCGAGAGCGTCTGGAAAGGCGTCTGCGAACCTCATTTAAATACAGCAGGCGTAGCGGCGTCAAGAATACTGGATATTCTCGATTATCAGGGTGGAATCGAACTTATTATCAAAAAAAATATAGCGCCAGGTTCCGGTGTTGGCAGCTCCGCGTCCAGCGCCGTAGCGGCCGCATGGGCGATCAATCTCCTTTTTGATAAACCTCTGGAGAAAAAAGATCTGGTTCGTGCAGTTCTGGCGGGCGAATCTATCGCGTCCGGATCGGAACATGGAGACAACGTGATTTCATCGTTGTTAGGTGGAATGGTCATTGTATCGTCTTCTGATCCGTCGAGCTACAGACGAATCCGGATTGACGAAAGCCTCACGATTTCGATCGTCCTTCCCTCCGTGCAGATCTTGACACGTGCCGCGCGGGCGTTGCTCCCCGAAATGGTTCCGTTCTCGGAAGCCGTGAGCCATTCCTCGTCGCTGGCCATGTTGATTGACGCATTGAAAGATGGAGACTGGCGAGCTGTCGGAGAGCATATTATGCAGGACCGCATGGTAGAGCCCCTTCGTGGGCGTCTGCTCTCTTGTTACGATGAGATAAAACGCGCTGCACTTGACGCCGGAGCATACGGATGCGCTCTTTCGGGATCAGGTCCCGCCATGTTTGCCATTTCTGAGGATTCGGAAGAATCAGACGAAATCCTGTCAGCAATGATCAGAGCGTGTGAGAATGCGGGCATCGAGGCAACCGGCACAGTAACCATCCCCGACAACGACGGCGTTCGAGAATGGATGACACCGGATATCGCCTGACCCTCCAAATGGGCGCACCACGATACATCAGCACTCGTTCTTCCAACGAAACCTTCACTCTCTCCGAGGCGATTTCGCTTGGCCTGGCACCTGACGGAGGGCTTTTCGTGCCTGATTCGATTCCCGATTTTTTGCAGGCACTTCCTGCAGGTCAGAAGTTCAGCAAATTTGCATCTTCGCTGCTGACCCCTTTTTTGTGCGAAGAACTCGCAGAATACGAGATCGAAGACCTTTGCATCAGTGCTTTCCCATTCGTAGTACCGCTTATTCAACTGCATGGCGGAGCTTGGGATGACTGCTATGTTCTTGAGTTATTTCATGGGCCAACACTGTCTTTCAAGGATTTTGGAGCCAGAATGATGGGCCGTCTCCTGGGCAGTTTTAATTGCGACGATACACGGAAAACGATAGTGCTGGTAGCCACGTCCGGTGATACCGGCAGTGCGGTTGCAGACGGTTTCGCAGGATTCAAGGGAGTTGAAGTTATCATTCTGTATCCCGCGGGGCAGGTAAGCAAAATCCAGGAGCAACAATTGATCGCAAAACGACCAGGTGTAACGGCCTGTAAAGTCGAGGGCGCATTCGATGACTGCCAGAAACTTGTCAAGGCTGCGTTTATTGATGATGCTCTTTCGCCAGTTCGCCTGACGTCGGCCAATTCAATCAATATTGGTCGCCTGCTTCCACAGATGATTTATTACGTCTGGGCATCCTCTCAATTGAAGGAACCACCGGTCTATTGTGTGCCGTCGGGCAACCTGGGTAATATGACTGCAGGTATGATGGCCAAAAAAGGGGGAATGCCGTCGGCAGGTTTCATAGCCGCCCACAATGCGAACCGTTTTTTTCCTGATTTTTTGAGGACAGGAAAAACGGTATCACGCGAGTCGGTAAGAACGATCTCCAATGCGATGGATGTTGGTGCACCGTCCAATTATGAACGGCTGAAAGTACTCTTTTCCGATCGTGAGTTGATGGACCATATCACGGGATATTCGGTCACAGATGCCCAGACCGCTGAAACATTGAAACAGGTGTATCGAGCTACCGGTTATCTCGCTGATCCCCATACGGCGGTCGCTCTTCACAGCGTGGAAAGATTCAGGGCACAGTCGGACTTCAAGGGTCCGATCGTTGTATTGTCGACTGCTCATCCGGCCAAGTTTGCCACCGCTGTTGAAAAGGCAACCGGCGTGCTGCCGCCGTTTCCAGACCGGCTGCGTGCATTGCAGTCTGTTGAGACGGAGGTGATCACACTGCAGAATTCACAGGATCAATTAAGGGCTGTGATACTGGATCGCGCCTTTGCTACCGGGTAAACGACACTTCGTAATATGCTGTATTTCCCTTCCTGTCTTTGACCTCAAGCACAAGCGTGTGCTTGCCCGTCTCCAGTGACCCGTCAAATGTGTACTTCAGCAATGCGTATTTGGCATCGTACGAAAAGAGTACCCATTGACCATCAATTTCGCCCCGGAAGCTCGATATCCCGGACAGGTTATCACTAATCTGCAATCGGATACTGGACTGTCTGGCGAGGTTTTTCCCCGGAGAAATATTAAGCGG
>JACZYD010000139.1 GCA_022571255.1 Bacteroidota bacterium | reverse complement strand
AACCTGGCCAGCGTAAGCGACGCAATTTAGCCGGAGCGGCCACTCGCCGCCCTATTCGACCAGCTCCTGGATGGGCAGATACACTTCGCGGTCGGCCCACGCGACAACGATTCGATCGACGTTGTCATCACGCGGCTGGCCGTAGATGCGGAATCGTTCCTGAAATAAACTTGATGAAAAAACTTTCGCGTGAAAGGATCCCACCTCCCGGGCGCGTACACGTTGCGTGATCTGGTTTCCCCAGTGAAATGTGGAGCGCGAAAGGAAGATCTCCCACGTTTCAGGCCCCGGAATCGTATAGATGGAATAACGACCGGCGTCGAGTGACAGGTCACCGAGCAGTACGGGTCCGTTCACAAAAATTCGAGTGGGCTCATTCGCACCCATCCGCCATAATCGACCGTCAGGAATGAGTACCGGCTTTTGAGACAACCGCGTACTGTCTGGCGTAAACACGGTACGATCCCGCGCGGCCGGTTGTCCGTAACAGATCTGTACTTCGACGTCTCCGGTCCTGAAGCGAACCTTCCTCATCGGACTGGCGATTGAATTCCAGATACCTGTGTATGTGCTCGGGCTCGTCCAGTCGAGCATACACGGTCCGAGCGCTACGCTGGTCGGAAAAAAATAGAGACCGCGCGAGGCTGCCATGAAAAGTACGCCGACCATGACCAACACGTAGATCGCTCTCCGGTAAGGTCGAACTCGGACTTGCTCCATTTCTGCGATTCTGATTGCATCCTGCCTGGTGAAAGATCGCCATTACTGGATACGGAACAAATTTTTGTCCGGAACAGAATGAAACGAATTACCCTGGAATCCCGAAAGGACACACGTCCGCCCACCCTTTTTCCAATCATGGAACAGGAACGCTAAACCAGGAAAACTCAACAGTTCCAAAAGTACGCACGTCTCCCCACCGTTTTTCCAACCTGGAGAAGGAGCGCACATGGATTAAACCTGACCAATAGCAGACCATTGGTCAGGCGACAGCTACGAAAATCCTGGAGCGTTCGTGATTATAACCGCGCTCAAATAATACGAGCAGCAAATCGCCTAATCGGCGATTACACTTTCGGCCTGTGGGCCCTTTGGACCCTGCGTGACTTCCATGGTAACGGCCTGACCCTCTGCAAGGGTTTTAAACCCGTCCATCTGAATCGCATTGTGGTGTACGAAAACATCTGGTCCATCTTCTCTTTCGATGAAACCATATCCTTTCGAATCATTGAACCATTTCACGGTTCCGGAAACTCTCTCGCCTGACATATCTACCTCTATTTACTAAATCTGCCAATCAAATTGGCATTCACGGTAAAGCACTAAAATTGCCAATCAAAATTGACATTCACAATAAAGCACTAAAATTGCCAATAATATTGGCTTGCATCCCGAAGCATAAGCCGTTATTTGACAATATCCAAGCATTCTCCCCCCAAAAGTTCGTTGATTTTATGGAGAAGCCGGAGTTTTACTCTCGCGTTCGCCGGAAAGATATCATCAAGGTGGCGTATCCGTCGATCTCAAAATGTTCTGCCCGAAGCGAGTGATTGCCTCCAAGAGTCACAGGTATAACCTCGAGCTGAGGAGCGTGATACGTCCAATCATCGTGGATCAACTCGCCATCCAACCAGAGGCGAACACCGTCGTCACTGGTCACATCAAGGTTATATAGGCCGTTTGGGGCATAAAATGATCCCTCTGCCACGGTTGCGAAATGATTCTCCGGAAGACCTGGCGCCGGGGCACCGTACCACTGATACGCCAGTTCAGTCGGCCGTTCGGAGAAGATCGGTTCTCCTTCAATCAATTTCCGAAACGCCGGAAAATGTTCTCGAGGGTCCGTGAGACGATCATATTCAAACCAGCTGACCCGCCAGTCTATCGGAAGAAAAAAATGTTCGTATGTGAAAATAAAAGGCACGCCGGCCGAGATTTCCCTTCCGAATCGATCGATTATCTCCTCTCCGAGAAATTGAACTTCTATCTGGATGTCGACGGTTCCGCCCTGTTTCAGAGCGACCTGGACCGTGTCAGCAGGATCTTGCGCCGTAAGTTCACCATCGGACGGCGCTATGCCTTCAAGGCCCTGAGTCCGAATAATTCGCCATTTTCCCGGCGGTCCCAGAATTTCAAAAATCTGCTCGTGGGCGCGTCGGCGAGATCTCGGCCAGATAACGGGTGAACGGAAGTCATACGGCCCCCACTCGTCAATCAGCATATAATCCCGGCCCACGGGATGACTGCCTGAAATGGTAACGCTCTGAGCATTCGGCATCCGTTGTGGCGCCGTCACAGAGAGATCCTGGTTGAGAACAATCACGTCTTCCCCGAATACCGGGTCAGCAAATCGTGAGCCGGTTTCGTCGACAGCACCCTCAAGCGGACTACTGAACGAATTGCCGATGGTGTTGAAATCCACCGTGTTCTCAATCAGAAAAGGCGTGGTCACCCCCTCGAAAGTATTACTTGAGACCTCGTAGCTCTGACTCCGGACGTCTCGGTTTCGAGAATATCCCCAGTCTGCGGGCTGGGACTTTCTCTCCCAGATCCGCAGCCCGATAAGCCCGCCGGAAAACTGATTATTCTTGATGCTCAGGCGCTGCCCGTGTTCGACGGCAATGTGTTCTTCGTTATTGATGAACTCGTTTCCTTCGACGAGTGTATCAAACGAATATCCGCCCCATATCCCGTGCCAGCAGCCTTCAATTCGGTTGTTGATGATCTGATTGCGACTGAATGTAACCTCAATGCCATTCGTGGGTGCAAAAGAAAAATCGTTGCCGTAGATCAGGTTATCGTTGCAACCGCCCTCGCCCGTATCCATGGTTGATTGCCCCGCCCAGAGAAACAGGCCGTCTCCGGAATGCGTCGCCGAGTTGTATGCGATCACGTTTTCATTGGATTGTTCGTAGAGCAGCAGCGCCGCAGAGTCCTGTCCACGGTTGTACACACCGGGACTGTGACCACGTACGTTAAAATCGAGGCGGTTGTGCAGGATTTGATTTCGGCTGCTTCGATAAAGACCAATCCCGACCGATGAATTGAACGTGATGGAATTGTTGTAAAACAGAGCGTCATTGACCTCCGTGGCCATGATGCCATTCTGTCCACCGGTGACCTTGATATGATCGATCTTCGCACGATCAGCGCGCCTGAGATAAACGGCTGCGCCATAACGCAGCCATTCGTCATTTTCGTTATGATGATAACTCATCCAGTCGTCCTGACTCTCGCGCTCTATGGTGCTCTTGAGGCGCTGCCGCCAGTTATAACTCAGATCACTCTTCGTGAGGTGAAAATCAGCAACATCCGTCACCATAACGGCGACCTTGAATCCTTTGATCACCGCGTTTTTGATCGTCACCGACTGGCTGTCCGATATGCGCAGACCGACCCCCGCAAACGTATCCGGATCTTGGCCAGCAACGGCTCCGTCCAGCACCGCGCCATTAAAATCGACCGTAATTCCGTTTCCCTGGATTTGAATCGCTCCCAGACTGTCGCCACTCAAGAAATACGTGCCCGGCTCAATCGTGACAGATTCTGTGATGATCAGACCCGGAGCAAGGGGAATGGCACGATCTGACAACCATGCCTCGCAGCCCGCAAAAAAGGGCGTCAGAAGCAGCACTGTACAGATGAGGGGCACTCGCCGTTTACGAGGCGCCTGAACTGCTTTCGGGGACCGTTCTTTTCGGTTCGCGGACATATTGGATCGTAGAGCAACGCAACCGTTGTGGTGAACACCTCAAATATAATACACTAAAAATGTTACCTGCTCAATCCTGCATCATTTATGAACAAATGTTCTCATGACCGCCTGCCCACTACATATCCTCCAACAATTGCTCGACGGAAACCTGCATCCTTTTTTCCTCGAGAGTATAGGACCGTTTTTCTATCCTGTTTTCAAGCAGGGCTTTTCGTCGTTGATACGGTCGCGCTCGGTAGAAATCATTACGAATATTCGGATTAATTTCAAAATTTTACAGTTTCTGGTAAACGTCTTCAAGCTGATGATCCAAGTAGGCCAACTCCGCTTCAAGCGGGATCAAAGAGATCTCTTCCGGTTCGGCCTTGTCAATCGATCCCACGCAGGCCGTCAATAACATGGGTATCATAATAACAACCCTGCGAGCGGTGAAACTGCTTTACGGGATGGGCAGATTCCGGGCGCACGAACGGATTGATTCATGGCTTCGATTCTTTTCGGGCCTGTGGATACCAGAGTCCAGACGGCAACAGGAATCCGGAACGAGATCAGGCTATGCGCACCGAACTCTTCGAGAAAACGGATCCCGTCTACCATGACTGACCTCCCCTCTCCTGCTGTCGGCGCTCCATTTCATTGATCACGCGACGCATTTCTGCGAAGTCTGCGCTTGAGAGGGGCTCGTTTTCAACCAGCGATTCAACCATTTCGACGGCTGATCCTTTGAATACTTTGTCGAGGATGTTGGAGAGCAAACTGTGTTTGACATCCTTTGGGGGCTTGGCCGTACGATATATATAGGCGTTTCCTTCTTTATCGAAGTCGAGAAAACCCTTTGTTGCCAGATTCCGAAGCTGGCTCATAATCGTCGTATACGCCACCTTTCGGTTTTCAAGAGCACGTTCGTGAATCGTCGCCACGCTTGCGGGTCCTGACTCCCAGATAAGCTGCAATAACTCCATTTCAGACTCGCCCAGCGGCGCCAGAGTTGGCCTTTTTCTCATTTCAGGATCCAGAATGTATATATTATCGATATGATACATATAGTACGTTATAATTAGTACGATATCAATAGTATTTATACATATAGTACGATATTATTAGTATTTATACATATAGTACGAAATCATTACTATTTTGCCTCTTATCCGTATATCCTGCAATCAGAATCGAAATCCAGCTCGGGGGGTGATGTCAAAAGGATCCGCGCCGGGGGAGCTGCCGAAAGGATCCGGCTCGGGGGGAGCTGCCGAAAGGATCCGCGCCGGGGGAGCTGCCGAAAGGATCCGCGCCGGGCAGGCCCGCTTTATGCAGCAGATTCGTTATTTCGCCGTACTTCCCGGCTTTTCCAGAGGAAATAAACAGCGGGCAGTACAAGCAGACTCAGAATGGTCACTGAAACCATGCCTCCGATCATCGGTGCTGCGATTCTTTTCATAACCTGGGAACCGGTTCCGTGACCCCACATGATCGGAAGGAGACCCGCAATGATCGCCGTTACAGTCATGATGATCGGCCTGATCCTCCTGGCTGTACCACTGAAAATTGCCTCTTTCAGGTCAGCCAGATTATTCATCCTGCCCGCCGACACACGTTCCTTATACGATTGATCCAGGTAGGTCAGCAAAATGACTCCGATCTCGGCAGCCACTCCGGAGAGAGCGATAAATCCGACCCCGACCGCGACACTGAGATTGTAATCGAGCACGTAAAGCAACCAGATGCCTCCGACCATGGCAAAGGGAAGAGACATCATCACGAGCAGACTCTCCTGGATATTTCTAAAATTTAAAAAGAGCAACAGGAAAATGATCAACAGTGTAATCGGAATCACGATTCTGAGGCGTTGATTCGCCCGTTCCATATACTCATACTGACCGCTCCAGACTATGCTGTATCCGTCCGGTATATCGACCTCTGCGGCAATCACCTGTTTCGCATTCTTGACATACGTCCCGACATCTATTCCTCGCAGGTCCACGTAGATCCAGGCATTTTTGCGTGCATTCTCGCTTTTGATCAGCGCAGGACCCTTTACTATTTCGAAATCAGCGACGTAACTGAGAGGGATGTAGGCTCCGGTAGGAGTTGCAATCAGAACGCGCTGAAGTGCCGGAAGGTTATCTCTGAGTTCACGGCTGTATCGTACGTTTACAGGGTATCGTTCCAGGCCTTCCACGGTATACGTCACGTTCATCCCACCGATCGCAGACATAATGACGTCCTGAACGTCCCCGACCGTGAGGGCGTAACGAGAGGCCTCCACCCGATTGATATGGAAATCAATGAAGTTTCCACCCACGGTCTTGTCCGCGAAAGCGCTGAGCGTCCCTGGTATTCCCTGCAAGACTGCGACAATTTCCTCGCCCAGGTCAGAAAGCACGGTGAGATCCGCCCCTACTATCTTGATACCGACAGGAGTTTTGATCCCGGTGGAAAGCATGTCTGTCCGCGTCTTGATCGGCATCGTCCACGCATTTGTCAGTCCCGGGAAATTAATCGCAGCATCCATCTCCCGCGTAAGTTTCTCCAACGTCATCCCTTTCCGCCACTCGTTTTCGGGCTTTAATCTGATCGTTGTTTCCATCATGGAAAGCGGGGCGGCGTCCGTCGCGGTTTCCGCACGACCAATTTTACCGAGTACAGATTCGACTTCGGGGAAGCTCTTGATGATCTTGTCTGTTTGCTGGAGTAATTCACGTGCCTTGGTAATGCTCAGCCCCGGATCGGTAGTCGGCATATAGAGCAGGTCACCCTCGTTAAGAGGAGGCATGAACTCTGAACCCAGGCGGCTCAATGGATATGCGGTAACGCCGAGCACAACCAGTGCAAAGACCAGTGTGGACCACTTAAAGCGTAATACTCCTTGAATGATCGGACTGTAGATTCGCAGCAGAATCCGGTTGACAGGATTTCGATGCTCAGGGATGATTTTCCCTCGTATCAGATAACCCATCAGCACGGGTACGACAGTAATGGCAAGAATCGCCGACGCCGCCATGGCATACGTTTTGGTGAACGCCAGCGGCTGAAACAGCCTGCCCTCTTGAGCCTGCAGCGTAAATACCGGCAGAAACGAAAGCGTAATGATCAGGAGGGAATAAAAAAGGGCCGGCCCTACTTCTTTTGACGCATCGATCACGATCTGCCAGTGGTCTTTTTTACCACCGTCACGCTCCATGTGTTTGTGCATATTTTCTATCATGACAATGGCTGCATCCACCATGGCCCCGATCGCGATGGCAATACCGGAGAGCGACATGATGTTGGCATTCAGACCCTGGAAATACATCACCAAAAATGCAATCAGAATACCCATAGGCAACGTAAAAATTGCCACAAACGCACTTCTGAAATGAAGCAGGAAAATGATGATGATCACCGCAACAATCAGACTCTCTTCCAACAGTTTTTCTTTCAGGTTATCGATCGCACTCTCGATCAATCCCGATCGATCGTAGGCAGTATGGACCGTGACGCCTTCGGGCAATCCTGATTTCAACTCTTCCAGTTTTTCTTTCACAGCCTCGATCGTCTTGAGCGCATTTTCTCCGTAACGCATGACGATGATGCCACCCACTGTCTCACCTTCTCCATTCCATTCAACCAGTCCACGGCGTAATTCGGGCCCCAGATGGACATTGGCGATGTTTTTGATCAACACAGGTGTTCCGTATTCGTCCACTCCAATGGGTATGTTTTTGATGTCTTCGATCGATTTGATGTAACCCAGGCCACGAACCATGAATTCCGTCTCTCCCATTTCAACGAGGCGACCACCGATGTCGTTGTTACTCCGCTTGATCGCAGTTCGGACGTTCGACAGCGAAATATTGTAAGCGATCAGTTTGTTGGGGTCTACCTCAACCTGGTATTGTTTTACGTAGCCCCCGATGCTTGC
>JACZYD010000022.1:30891-31758 GCA_022571255.1 Bacteroidota bacterium | reverse complement strand
TGATGCCGTGGGGTCAAACCCGATATACGCGGTGAGTGATTCCTTCGCCAGCAGATCCCGTAAATCGGGCGTAGCATTTGACAGCATACCGCGCCAATCAAATTCGTCGTATATGTTACCGTGTACAGTCAAAATTCGTTCGTTTTAATATCACCGGACCGTCTGAGATCAGACAAAAATGCTGAGACCGAAATGCACCCGGGTGGTTCCTATCTGTAACGCTCGAGGGTAAATTTTTCGCCCAGATATCTCTCCCTGACCTCCGGATCAGCAACCAGGTCTTCTGCGGACCCCTGTTTCAGTATCTTGCCTTCATAAAGCAGGTAGGCCCGGTCGGTGATCGCCAGCGTTTCATGCACGTTGTGATCCGTGATAAGCACACCGATACCACGGGATCGCAGGCCTACCACGATTCGCTGAATATCCTCAACCGCAATAGGATCAACACCTGCAAATGGTTCGTCAAGCAGGAAAAAACGGGGTCTTGTGGCAAGAGCCCTTGCGATTTCCGTCCTGCGCCGTTCACCACCCGAAAGCATATACCCGAGCGATCTCCTCACTTTTTCCAGACCAAACTCGACAATGAGTTCTTCGACACGCTTTTTTCTGTCCGTCTTGGACAGATGCTGGTATTCGAGTACGGCGTGGAGATTATTCTCAACCGAGAGGTGTGTAAAAATGGAAGCCTCCTGCGCCAGGTAGCCGATTCCGAGGCGGGCCCGTTTGTACATTGGCATTTTTGTGATCTCACGACCATCGAGTTCCACGCTGCCGCTGTCGGGCGTCACCATTCCTACCATCATGTAAAACGTAGTCGTTTTCCCGGCTCCGTTGGGTCCCAGCAACCCCACAATTTCGCCCTGCTTC
>JACZYD010000022.1:0-30881 GCA_022571255.1 Bacteroidota bacterium | reverse complement strand
TAACGACAGATCTCTTTTTGTAGCGTTTGACAAGATTATGGACTCTCAGTACGGCACCCGTGTTTGCGACACTAAGAGCATTTTCGTCCATAGTTATTGACGACGTAACCCGGATGTCGTGCGCCGTCTTCGGCGCAGTCTTCGGCGCAGTCTTCGGTGCAGTCTTCGGTGCAGTCTTCGGCGCAGTCTTCGGCGCCGTCTCCGGTGCCGCCTCCGACTCCGGATCGGGCAACAGCGGACTGTTTGGTATCATCTGGTACGCTTTTCGCCAGGCGAGCACCGCTTTTTCATCCTGCATGCTTGATTCGTATGCCTGAGCGAGCAAAACATACGCGATGACAAACGTAGGTACGTTTTCAACGATTTCCTCAAGAATCGGAATTGCCTCCTCAGGCGATCCACTCTTGAACAGCTCCAGCGCGGATTCGATTTCAGAAAAAGCCATTTCTTTCCAGGATGCCCGTCACATGTCGCGTGATCGATGGAGTTTCAAACGCTCGGTCCATAACAAACGAAATTCTGCAGGCACGGGCCTTCGCTCCGGGGACCATACAAATCCTCCAAGGTCTTCCGCCTGATCGACAATACTGGACCGAAAAAACGTACCCGCCACACCGTCGTACGATCGCACATCAACCACGCTCCCTGCGTCGAATGTAAATACGATACGGTCGGCCGACGAACGAACTGCTGCCTGTTCATCTCCCTCCGCTTCTACATAATATAATGCTTCCGCATTGGGAGCCACGGTCATCGTTCTGAGTGTATCGTGATCGAAAAGGCCAACCAACGATCGTCCTTTTAACTGCTGGATGCGATTCAGCATGGTATCGTATTCAGCCACAAAAACGTTGCCGGTTGCCCTCAGCGAATCGATGCCTCCGTTCAGCCCTGTCAGCCACAGACTGTCAGACGATATCTGCATCTGTTTCAGCCAGGCCATCGGCGAACCAAACATCTGTGTGGTAACCTCTTCATTACCTGAAGAATCCCGGCGATCATACACGAGCGAGTCTCCGATCACGCTGAGCGATCCCTGTACAACATCGACCGATCGCACGGCGATCATGCGTTTCGAACCGCCGAACAAGAGGATTGTCATCTGCTCGGCTCGTACGAACAATGAATCCGCAACGCCTGTCGAGTCTCGTTTAATCTGCAGCATAAAAACAGATCCGGTGACGAGACTGGAATCGAGCTGAGCATTGTGGTACACCGCATCCCCGAATACGAATGTAATGTCAGATTCACCACGTATGGCCCGGGTCGTGTCCGGGCGAGCCCTTATATCGCGCTGTGTGGACTGTCGTGATTCGTCGTTCCCGGTCCGTTCGATATAAACCCGACCTCGTGCGCGGGTTACTTCATCGTCGCGCCAGTACGTTACTGAATCAGCTTCTACATACAGACGTGTCTGCCAGAGTTGCACATTCGATGAAAACTGTGCCAGCGCCCGATCCGACCAGTACGCCCCTGATCTGCTCTTGAGTACGGTCGTACTGTCTTCATAGAGGACACCCTCGTTGAAAACGGTCCGCTTTTCTTCCCTGTAAAACGTGGCTTGTGGCGCGGTTAAAATCATGCGACCGTCCGTAATTCGCACATTCCCGGTGGCTGTTCCAATTTTTGTGTCGCTGTTATAAAGAACAATATCCGCGAATAACGTATCGCCGTGTTCCACTATTCGCACCTCTCCTTCAAAACGGAATTCCGTTTCCGACATCTGCGTTCCGCGCCTGGAAATCAACTCGGTTTCGCACTGTGTGAGGCGAGGATTCGTAAACTCAAATGTTTTGATTCCCTCAACCACAACCGCGCGTCCCATAACACCCTCATACCTGACGACATCAGTATCACATGTATCCTGGGCAGCAACGAGCCAGGGTATGCAAAAGAAGAGAATTATTACGGAAAGGCTTCTACACCAATATATCGACGACCTCTGGCGAATCACGTGCATCATTTGTCCTCGGGGAAAAAGTTACCGGTGAAGCGAGCCAGCGATGCTTCTGAGAGATCTTCATTGGCTTCCAGGCCGTATCCGGCCATAGTCCGATTTGGCCAGATAATCGTCGCGAATCCTGCGGTCCGGATTTTTCGATCTTCCTCCGTCCAGACAAGATGTTCACTTTCTATGCGTAGATCCTGGCTTGAAGTCACGACAACTTCACCCTGTGCTACAAATCGACCTTCTTTTTCATAATAGTATATACGATCTGCCACAACAACGGCGGAGGAATCTCCGTCTGTACTGAAAATGTGAACCACAACGCGGACTGAATCGGTCTCCGTCGACTGCAGTAACATGAATGTACTGTCGGGGCGCTCGTATTTTAATACATGACTTGCCGTTAAATGGAGGCGCGGCAATCCATTCTCCGAAATGTTCAGTACCACACCCCAGCTCTCCTGATCTGCGTCCTGCTCGGACTGCAGTGAAGCGACGGTTACGGTCGGCAATTCATCGGTGCAAGCCGACAAGGTCAACGCAATAAACGCCGTCGCAGTAAACAGCAGCAAGAACGGCGGCGCCCCGGGTAGTCGATATTTCACTTTTACCTTTGACATCGTTCCAATTTAACTCATATAAACGCATCAACCGAGAACCGCTTTTAATTCAAGTTTCATTCCCGGACCCAGAATCCCGCTGCCCGTAGAAACTGCGTCGCCGCAGTGAGAAATCAGTTGCACGAATTCATCTGTCGCATCGGGCAAGGTCTGGTCAATCTCCTGGTTGGACGTCTGATCGGATAGGAGTGGCGCGTAAATGATCGCGGTAATATGATCTGAATTGTCATGGGTCTTTGTCTCCTGGCTGTCTTTAACCGGATTTACTATGGGCGTACCTTCGTCATCAGGCGAATCCAAGTCCTGAACAGCGCAACCAACGACCAGGTCCTCCAGATCGATGTGTTGGCCTGCCTGATTAAAAATGTACGATTCTTCCGGCTTCCCCAACCGGACCAGGAAATGATCGGTTCTGGAGAGGTCGACATCCCAGATAGAAACCGGGAGTAAATATTTAAGACTGATATAATTACAGATGTCGACGATAGAGTTGATTCGCGGAAAAAATCCTTTCCTGGCGGCTCCGAGTAAATATTCGCTGGCGGGTTTCGCACGACCCGTCGGTTTGAATCGCCCGTGGCGCAACATATTCCGAACACTTTTGCGCCATTTTTCCTCGCCAGGGTTTAATTCCGGCTTCCGGTTTATCAAGAGCGCCTCCAGGCGGGAATCGAAATTGGCCGGATATGAATATGTCTGGATATTTTTTGCGTAAATGACGCTGAGCCTGATCAGAGCCGGGCCCCTGTGTTGAAATACAATCATGTTCACTGATTTTTATGCCCTGTCCGGTCCCATAAACTATTCTCAACAGGGACTCTCCGTATATTCCAGCAGGTCTCCTCCGAGTCAGTACAATCAGTTACGGGCCAGATGCTTGATAATGGCTTGATTCGGCTTACATGCGAGACTTTAGTATTAATTCCTTCAGCCGATAATTCAGCTCAACACAGCGTGTATAAACCAGCTAAGTATCGACCATGCAAGCGACTTCGATGAGTTTCTTCGTTGAACCAGTCAACGCAGACACAGCAGTAATCAAAATCGGTCAGGCTCTTGATTTCCGCAATGCTGCGGAGTTCAAGACAACTGCCCAGGACCAGGTCCGCTCTGGAATTCAGAATTTCATTCTGGACTTCACGGATACGGGAATTCTGGATTCAACAGGTCTCGGATCTGTATTTTCTCTGTATCGCCAGGTTTCACCGCTCAGCGGACAGGTGGTATTTGCATCCGTCTCGCGACCCGTTCAGGTGGTCGTTCAACTTACGCGTACCTACAAGGTGTTTCGTCAGTTTCCGACCGTTGACGCCGCCCGAGAGGGAATCAGATAATCTCGCATTCGATCATTTCGACCCCTACTGCGATGGTAGTCACCGGTCAACGCTTTACCAAGCTTGACAACATGATCGACGAACTGCACGAATTGTTCGATCAGTGGATTTCCGATGGTGTATTTTCTTCGGATCTGGATGCCGACACGGTTCAGTTATTGAGACTGGCTGTGCACGAATGGATCGCGAATCTGATCCAGCATGCAGACTTCCAAGGAAATCAGCCGGAGGTCATTCTTGACATTTACCCGAACGGAAGACGCGTAAAATGTGTTATTCAGGATAATTCCGCAGGATTCGATGCTGCAAAGCATTTGAAATTGCGAATGGAAAACCTTGAGCCTTTCCCCGAGCGAGGAATGGGGCTTTTGATGCTGAACGCGGTAACCGAATATTTTGAATACTTTCGCTCGCCAGTCGGACTTCACCGACTGGAATTTTCTGTATCTGCAGACTTTTACCCATGGCTGAATATTCCATTTTAGTCGTAGAAGACGAACATACTCTACGCCGATTACTCGAATATAAACTCGGAAAACAATTCCGTGTACTGACGGCAGAAAACGGCGTTGAAGCGCTGAAAATGCTTGATCAGGAATTACCGGATCTGATCATTTCGGACATCATGATGCCGAAAATGGATGGTTTTACGCTTCAGGCAGCCATTCAGGATAAAGAGGAGACAAGGGCTATCCCGTTTATTTTCCTGACTGCAAAGGCAGACGAAGGCAGCCAGTTGAAAGGCCGGCGCACGGGAGTCGACGATTACATCACGAAACCCTTCGACATTGACCAGCTGATTTCAAGGGTCCAGAGATTACTCGAACGGACTAAAATATTCAGAACTCAGCTTGACGCCCGTATCGGAGAAGATTTTTCCAAAAAATTGATGCCCAAGTCGCTCCCCAATGTCAGCGGTTATCGCACGATTTTCTACAATCAGCCGCGCGAACACGGTGGCGGTGACATTTTTGACTGGACGGAAATTCGACCAGGTACTTTTTTCATCACGGTCGGCGACGTCATGGGCAAAGGCCTGCAGGCCAAATTTTACGCCTTCAGTTTCCTTGGATACATTCGCAGCACGCTCCACACGATGATGCAAACGACGGAGTCTCCTGCAGAGTTGATCAAGCGAGTCAATCAGGTGCTGATCGATGATCCGCCGCTCGAAGATACTTTCGCATCGCTGCTCGTAATGCGCTGGGAGCCCGCCAAAAACGAGATTGTGTATGCCAACGCCGGACATTGCCGTCCCATCCTGATTGGACCAGACAACGCCGATGTCGCTACGTATTCCGACATCATTCTCGGCTTGGATTACGCCGCAGAATTCAAGGATACCTTGCTGACGCTGAGTCCGGGATCTACCGTGATTGCTTACACCGATGGAATTCTGGAACAGGTTATGAAAAACGGTGAACAGCTTGGTGAAGAGGGAATCATAGAAACCGTCACCGCTGTCGCCAATTCCAAAGAACCTGTTGATGACATGCTCCACAGAATACTTCGCAACTCAAAATCGCCAGCGTTTGGAGACGATGTACTGGTATTCTGGCTTGAGCGTCTGGCGGAATCGACTGAAGAAGCTCCGCGCGAACAGAAACCGGAATCAGTTGATCGAGAAGCGATCGATAGAGATCCGGCCCCGCGAGCCGCAAAAGTATCTGACGATGCAGCAGATGCAACAGCAGCGACGGAAGATTCAGCAGCAGCTGCGACGGATGCAACAGCAGCGACGGATGTCAGCAGCAGCTGCGACGGATGCCGCCGTCGGTGACAGTTCATCGCCACCACAGGATGCCTCATCTCCTGATGAATCCAGAGAACCTGAGGACAAAAATCCCGACCCGGCCAAGCGTCGTCCGCGCGATAAGGGAGGACCTCTTCCAAGGTGGTTTTCGCCTTTTAAAGGCGCCTCTGACAGAAACAAATCGTAACGTCAGCGTGGCTCGTGAACCTTTCCGTCAGCGCAAAACTGACAGAGAGGCGAGCGCTGAGCAAAATTCCTCGATTTCGGATCGGGTGTTATAGGCATGAACGGAAACCCTTATTCCACCCGACCGCGCGGTCACCCAGATCGACTGCTCTTGGAATTTCGCGGTTATTTCCGAGGCTGCTTCCGCCTTTACCAGGCATATTCCTGACGTCGTTCCACGGTGGTTGCCTGATCGAAGACTCCATCCTGCTTCTTGAACGCCGACCCTCAGATAGTTCGCCAGTTCGTCGATCCGATGGCTCACACGCGAGATACCTGTTCGCTCGAAAAGGTCCAGGGCCGCTCCCATCGCGAATATTCCAGGAAATATCGGATGTCCCATTTCGTGCCTGACGGCAGTGGTTGTCATTTCCAGTCGATTGTTTTCAAGCAGCCAAGGTTCCCGAGCACTTCGCCACCCGGTCAGGCCCGTCGTGAGGCTTCGGATCACATCGTTCAGATACAATACGGCAATCCCATACCCCGCTGTTGCCCATTTATATCCGCTGAAAACAAGCGCGTCAATGTGGTCTCGTACCACCTCGATGTCGTAGGCGCAAATACTCTGTGTTGCGTCCACAACAAAGAATACGTCACGAGCCCGGCAAAGCTGTCCGATTTCCTTCAGCTTGGCTCGGAAACCGTTGGCAAACTGCACGGAGCTGAGAACGAAAATGTCGACATCAGGATCAAGCCATGGCTCAAGTTTCTCAGCGGTTATGGTACCGTCAGCCGGCGTCGAGAGAAACGATACGTGGTGCCCGGCGCTTAACCATGGTGTAGTACACGAGGGAAATTCTTGATCAAGTGCGAGAACATGTACCGGAGCGGTGAACTGGCGGGCGATGATGTTCAGACCCAGCGAGGTGTGCTGAATAAACGCCACATCCGAGGCCTCTGCACCAATAAATCGAGCAGTATTGCCCCGAATCAACTCCGTTCGATCAAGCCACACGTCCCAGTACGTATCCGCATGCTCTTCGGCTTCCGAATAATACCGACGAGCTGCCTCGGCCGTAAAAACTGACATCGCCCCTCCCCCGGCCGTATTCAGATAAACCCGGTGTTGAAGGGCAGGAAAAAAAGCACGAAAACCGTTCCAGTCCGGGATACTCATGTTTTACCTTGAAACGTTTTAGCAAGAAACCGATCCTAAGGAAAACCGGGATCTTATACTATGGCCTGTTGATTGATCATGTGGCTGTACGTGACCATTGTGTCTGTATGTAACCAGCGCCTGTACGTGACCATGCAACCTTTTAAAGTCTTTCTTGCGGCCATCCTTCCGCTGTGCCTTTTCCTGGTGACGGGATGTGATGAGACATCGACTGTTGATACCAACAACAACGATTCGAACGACCCTCCCATCGAACGAACCGTAGAGCTCACCGGGGAATTCAATATCATCGTCGGTGAAACCATCCGGCTCGAAGGTACGGACCTGGAGTTTACGTTTTCTGCCGTCCGACAGGAAAGTCGATGTCCCTCTGATGTGGATTGTATTCACGCAGGCGAGGCCACGATTTCGATTACGGCAGGAAAACGAGGGAACGAAAAAAAGGACTCCGAGACCCGTATTCCGGGGCTTGTCCCGATTCCTTATGAATCAAATGAGGTCGTTCGGGTTGGAGATTTTCTTTTCCAGCTGATCAGACTCGAGCCGTATCCGGACACATCTCGTCCGGATGACGGTCCGTATCGGGCTACGTTTCGAATAATTGAGTAGGGCTGGTCTTTTGATTCACGACTTATTCCCTGCGGCGCGGAATCCGACTTGCTGATTGGCCCTATCTTTGGCGTCTGAAACAGCTGAATCAAATTATTCAAGATCTTAAAATATGTCCACCGAACGAACGTTGGCCATTCTGAAACCCGACTGTATCCGAAAAAATTTAATCGGAGAAGTAATCCGGCGCATCCAGGAAGCCGGATTTATCGTCCGAGCGATAAAAATGGTTCGACTGAACCTGCGGGAAGCAGAGGGATTTTATGAGGTGCACAGCGCACGCCCTTTTTTCGGAGAATTGACCACATTTATGTCGAGCGGACCATGTGTACCCATCGTTCTGGAGAAGAACAATGCAGTCGCCGACTTCCGTACCTTGATTGGTGCCACAAATCCGGCGGAAGCAAATGAAGGCACCATTCGGAGGGCGTTTGCCGACTCGATGGGAGAAAACATTGTTCATGGATCGGATTCTCCCGAGAATGGACGGATCGAGGCCAATTATTTCTTCCCCGAGCACGAGATCGTTAACCACACACTGTAGTTGTCAAACCGTAGTCATTCACCTGACAGACACACTTTGTGAAAAACAGCGGACAGCGAAAATGCCTGGAACGAAGGGCGCCAATGATTCTGCTGGCCATGATGAGTCTGCTCCTGAGTGGTATACAGGCGGGCTGCGGTCCACAAGAGCCGGTAACCATGCCCGAGCGAGTCCGCACGGGAGCGGAGGTTCTCCGCGACCGGGGTTTTGATTCACTCGCCGGCCGTCGGGTCGGGCTCATCACGAATCAGACCGCTGTGGTCGAATCGAAACACCTCATCGACCTCCTGAATGAAGCTCCTGGTGTTGACCTCGTCGCCCTTTTTGGTCCCGAACACGGCCTTCGCAGCAAGGCAGAAGCCGGCGCAACCGTTAATGACGGTATGGATACGGCTACGGGAGTGCCCGTGTACAGTTTATACGGAGAGTCAACAGCTCCATCGGAGCAGGTGCTTGCGTCTCTGGATATACTGGTTTTTGATATTCAGGACATCGGTGCCCGTTTTTATACCTATATCGCAACGATGGGCAAGTCCATGCAGGCAGCAGCCCGGGCCGGCATTCCGTTCTTGGTTCTTGACCGACCCAATCCTCTCGGTGGAGCCAGAGTAGACGGGTATGTCCTCGATATGGAGTTCAGCTCTGGTGTGGGCCCCTACCCTATTCCGGTCCAGCACGGATTAACTGTCGGTGAGCTGGCTGCGATGATAAAGGGTGAAGCGCTGCTGGAGGATATCTCTGATCTGGATCTTTCGATCATCAAGATGACCGGATGGTCGAGGGAAATGCTCTGGCCGGATACCGGCCTTCCATGGATTGCAACGAGTCCTAATATTCCCACCTTCGAAACGGCGTTGGTTTACGTGGGCACCTGTTTTTTCGAAGCCATTGACGCCTCGGAGGGACGGGGGACGGCAGCACCGTTTCTCACGCTGGGAGCGCCCTGGCTGAACGCCGATGAAGCAGCGAGGGCGTTGACGGACCTGCAACTCCCTGGCGTCACTTTCAGTGCGGGTCAGCAGATTCCTCGAAACATTCCAGGCGTAGCCGATCATCCTTTATTTGAAAATCGATCGATCCAGACTATTCAGATTCAAGTAACCGACGTTGCATCGTACTCTCCACTTGAAACAGGCATCGCCGCTTTGAAATCGGTCATTGATCTGGCACCGGACAGCACACACGCGACGTTGATCAACCGTCGATGGATGGCACTTCTGAGCGGAAGCGACCGCCTGGCCAATGCCCTCGTAGACGGTCGAACTGCGCGTGAAATCGTGTCGTCATGGACGGAAGAAGTGGAGACCTTCAGACAGCGATCGGCCGCCTACCTGCTTTACGACTGATCGTCCTCTACAGCAGGTTTCTCGCGATAAAAAATGGCATACATCACTCCCAGATAACCGCCCATTATCAGGATTGGGGCAACGTTCAGCGAGATAAATCCGTTGACCTCGTTCTCGATTCTCATCATCGCATAACCTGCCGTGACGACCACGATTCCGGCGATCAAAAGAATGTAATTTCTGCGCGTGAAAACCATGGGTGAAGGTTTTCGCAACCTCCTCCAACGCCGTTCTCGGTTCTTCTGTATGTTTCTCACTGCCGCCATGCTGAGCCATCCGGAGAGAATCAGTTCAGGTCATTCGATCCATTACACGTGCGCCGATCAACATTCTTCACGGTGATCACCTGTCCGCACGTTCGTTTTCAGACCCGGTAAAACCGAACCCCAGCGCCCTCATGAGGTTCCTTCAGGCCCATACAACGGATTGATCAAAATGTGCCCGTCCATCAGCTCAGAGTTTCCCTAAGCCTGCGTTGAGTCGTAGATTCTCGACTTCACTCTTACGCGCTATACATGCCTGTTATTATTCGTCACATGGCAATCGGCCTGGCCGTTTTCGCCGTACAATGGTTAATCCTTGGACGGCTTCGGTTGTGGGGAGCATATCCGGATGCGGTTTTATTGTATCTCGCGTATACGGCCATCCGATATGGTCGGCAGGCAGGTGCTGTGACCGGGTTCGGGTTCGGGTTTCTGATGGATGCCATCTACGATACCTGGGGTCTGCACATGTTCGTAAAAACGCTCGTCGGATTTATGCTGGGAATGCTTTCGTCGTCAGAAAGTGACAATCTCGTCATACGGCCTCGACAGGCTTTCCTGGGGGGATTGGTCATCGCGATTGTACACAATGGCATTTTCGTGACGCTTCTCGCGTTGCAATCCGGAGCAAGAAATTCGTTCCTGGTGACGGGTTTATGGCTGGGATCTGCGATTTATACCGCCGTTGTGGCGACACTTTTTCTCGTTTTCAGCGACCGCTGATTTGTGGATTTCGGGCAGCCCCGGAAGGCCGTCCTGCGGGCGGCCCCGGAGGATTATCTCATTCTCTCCGCCGCGATCAGGATATCGGCGAGAATCCCCGATGCGGTAAGTTCGGGACCACCCCCTGCTCCCTGAATTACGAGGGGACTTTCACGGTAGCGGTCCGTCGTCAGAATAATCATATTGTCCGTACCTCGTAAGGATCTGAACGGCGAGTCGGCATCGAGTTGGACGGCATTCACGCGTGCAATCATGGCGGTACTTACTCCTGCTTCCCCATCACTGCTGCCGTCATCAAAAGTGGCCACATAATGTATCGGCTCCCCCGACATCCGCCTTTTCCACTCGTCATCAAAGGCGCTGAGTCCGGACATGAACTCTTCAACCGATGCATTCTCCAGCGAGTCCGGAACGAGAGACTCGACCGAAATCTGATCTCGCTCAAACGGGATTCCCGCCTCCCGGATCAACGTCAATAATTTGCGCGCCACGTCTTCGCCGGCCAGGTCCTGACGAGGATCCGGTTCCGTAATTCCTTTGGCTCGCGCCTCGGTAACGGCCTCGGAAAAAAGTGCGCCCGCTGCCATTCTGTTAAAAACAAAAGACAGCGTACCGGACAGAACCGCTTTGATGGCGCGCACGCAATCTCCCGTACGAACGAGGTCAGACACAGTCCTGATCACTGGAAGCGCAGCTCCTGCGGTTGTTTCGTACAAAAAAGGAACGTCATGGGTACGACTCAGCTCGCGCAGCAGATCAAATCTTTCCTGGGATCCTGTATTGGCAAGTTTGTTGGGCGTAACGACGGCAATTCTCTTGCTCAACAATTCTTCGTACAAATCCGAGACGCTTTCCGACGCCGTCGCATCGATCACCAGAAGCCTCTCTATATGGCTGTCTGAGAGCGTTGAGAGTAATTTTTTGCGGTCGTACGGCTGACCCTCATCGGCAAGTCGACCGGCGGCGCGTCCAAATGCGATTCCTGCCGCATCCCACACCATTGCCTTTGAATTGGCAACGCCCACCAGGCGCAGGTTGACGTGGTGCTTTTCTTTCAATCTCTCTGCCTGGCTCTCAAGAATTTCCAGAAGTTTGCCTCCCACTCCTCCCGGACCAATCAGAAAAAGATGGAGCCGTTCGAAAACGCGGGCGAAAGCCTCATGTAAGGCTCGTACGGCACGGTCGGCATCGGCGGCCGAGATAACGGCGCTGATGTTGGTCTCTGCGGCGCCCTGGGCAATGGCCAGCACGTTGATATTCGCACGGCCCAGCGTGGAAAACATCCTGCCGGCCAGACCGGGCTGGTCCCTCATGTAATCTCCCACAACCGATACGATAGCGGCATCTTCGAGCGCATAAATCCGGGCGATGTCGCGCCTTGCAAGCTCCAGTTCGAAAGTCTTTTCGAGTGCTTTCACCGCCCGTTCCGAGTCCGGGGCGGGAATACCGACGCAGATACTCTGCTCGCTGGATGCCTGCGAAATAACCAGAACGTTGATATTTCCGGTGGCCAAGGCGGAAAAAAGCCTGGCTGCAACCCCTGGGATACCGATCATCCCCGAGCCTTCGATCATGATCAGAGCAACGTCCTGCACGGAAGTCACCGCCTTGACGTGGCCCTCTGTTTCGGGCGATGTCGCCTCGACCATGGTCCCCCCTGCCCCGGGATCCAGCGTATTGACTATGTGCAGCGGTATCCCCTTTTCGCGGATCGGACGCATGGTGCGCGGATGTAGCACTTTCGCCCCGAAATAGGCCATTTCCGCAGCTTCCCGGTAACTCAGGAAGGGTAATGTGAACGCCGTCGGGACGAGCCGCGGATCAGCAGACAACACGCCGTTCACGTCTGTCCATATCACCACTTTTCGCGCGTCAAGGGCACCCGCCAGGATGGTCGCTGTATAGTCGCTCCCGGACCGGCCGAGCGTAGTTGTTTCACCCCCGGCTGTGGCACCCGTGAAGCCCGGAACGACGACTACCGTGCCGGCGGCAATACTCTGGAGCGCAGCACGAACGAGCTCTCCGGTTTTCTCATAATCAACCGCAGCTTCCGCGAACTGATCATCTGTCCGGATAATGGAGCGCGCATCAACAGTTACCGCCAGATGTCCGGCAGATTGAAAAGCAACGACCATGATGGGGGCGGACAGTCGTTCACCTGCTGATAGGAGAGCAGCACGGGCCCGGTCGGTACTTTCGCCCAGGAGGAACATCCCGTCCAGCAGATCCTCAACCTCTTGCCAGACGATGTCCATTTCTTCCCGAATCGATTCCAGTGCTGCTTCGGGCGCCACTGCAGCGGCCGTTTCGGCGTGGCGCTCTCGAAGCGAGGTGATTCCGGTCCTGTAATTTCTCGATCTGGACCGGGCTGCCTCTATCGCCATGAGCAAGTCGTCGGTTACGCCCCCGAGAGCGGAGACCACGACGACGTGCCGGGCCGGCTCCTTCGCGGAAAGGACCAGGTCCCGGGCATGCTCAATCCTCTCGGGAGTTTGTAAAGAGGTGCCGCCGAATTTGTGAACGAGATATGGGGGCTGCACGGAAAGTGTGCGGGGGTTTCAAAAACGGGTGTTGAAGAATACCATGGCTGATTGAATTGGCAAAGATACGGCACTCGTTCCCGTGATCATGGCTTGGTCCAGGCCGCCACCCTTGTGGCTGTGTCACGCGGCCCCGACAGCAACGTGAATAGATCGTGGAACCTGCCGTCGCGGAGCGACCAGGTTGCCTGCAGCGCGGTGGAGTCCGTATTTTCACGGCAAGATTGTGGGAGTTGCAGGTATCATCCGCAATGGAACACACAATCCGGGGCTATAGCTCAGTTGGTAGAGCGCTTGAATGGCATTCAAGAGGTCAGGGGTTCGATTCCCCTTAGCTCCACAAGACCCGTCACGAATGATGCTCGAGACAATACACAGGCTTTCATCGCGAGTCCGAAACTCAACATATCTGCCCATCAGTAGCGGTTGTGGAACAGAATTGACCTGCGTGGAACGCCACTTTCCGGATACTGACGAGGCAGAAAGGCTATTCAACTCGAATCAACGACGATGCATTCCGGCTGGTCTACGAGTATGGCGCGCAGTAAGACCGCGATGATAAACAGGTTTACCAGCCTCAGTTCTATCGTGCTTTTGTTCAGGAGATAGAATCCGGGATGCAGGTGATGGACGTTGGAGCACATCTTGACATTTTCTCGCTAAGAGTTGCAGCACGAACCAGGATTGATGGTCACGTGCACATTTTTGAGCCTTCACCCGCTTCAGCGCACTTATTAAAGAAACACTTGAAACTGAATCGATTCGAACCACACACAAGTTTGTTCGAGGGCGTTTTGTCCGGTCATGAAGGCGAGATGACTATCTTTTCGCGGCACATCCATGGCGTGGTCGATAGTCCAGGAGAATGTTGTAGATCTTGATCCGTCGAATCCTGAGGTGGCCGATGAACACGTAGTGCCATCTACGACGTTAGACAATTACTGCGCAAACCGAAAATTCCCCTGATGTCATAAAGATCGATGTCGAGGGAGCTGAACTACTGATATCGAGAGGAGCGGCAAAACATTGAAGGAAAACGATGTTGTGATTCTCTACGAGATTCATACCGTCCATCTCAACAATTGTGGAGGGATCCTGGAGGAACTGCAACCATATGTCAAAGACATAAGCTATTCGCTTACGTCACTTTATGAACCAAACCATCTGGGAACGTTTCACAGTGCACTTCGAAAGCTGCGTTAGACGCGCCGCAGGAACAGTTCCGAACTTTCTACAAGGAATATTGCTTCGTCCCAGGAAGACCGACGCCGGTTATTGGACGATTATGGTGATCCGCTCTCCAATAAGCGGTGGGTCGTGAGGAGTATGAAATTTGTCTCCCAATATCAGTTGCAATGTGTGTTCTCCGGGTGGCAACGTGATGAAGGACTCGGTTTGCCCGAGGCCAAAATGCTGAACCTGATCGAGCATCGGTTGATCAAGTGGTGGTAATGTCTCTGCATCTACCAACAGGTGGTGGTGCCCCGTATTGGCGACAGCCGTGCCTGCGGGCGCAATGCCCATCCCTTTTAAGCCGAATCTCACGATGAATGTGTCAGATACGACAGCTCCGTCTTCGGGGAAAATGATGTAAACCATTGCACCCTTCGGCGATTCGCTGATCGACAACTCTTCCGTATGTTCACAGGCAAGCGAGAACGATAGGAAGACAATACCCATTCCCATCGTGCACGCTCCTTTCATCATTCTTCTCAAAGTCGGATGTGTAATATGCGTGGAGTCTGCGGTTCCCGGAATGCCGGATGATAACGAATTTTCGCCGCCGTGTGTCTGCCCCCTGAAAGATCGTCAGGCTACAGACGTGTCGTCGTTTGGTCTGAGTCGGAACGACCGCGTGGTTCTGAAAGTAAATATACTAAACCAACGACCATGGAAGATTTTGAAGAACGCCGTATCAGCGGACTCACGATCCGGATCGATCGCCGTACGTGTATCTGTTCGGACAACTGCACCAAAATTGCGCTCGAAATATTCGAGATTGATGACGAATCCATCGTGACTTTTTCGGATGCGTGCCCGGATATCAACAGGGACAGATTACTGGAGGCGTGTTCAATCTGTCCGGTTGATGCGCTGATTGCTATCGATGAAGACGGCAATCAAATCGTTCCCTGACATTCGACGCGAAAGTGACGCTGCTGGATGTATCCTGTCACCTGCCAAAAACCCGATCAGTATTTCAACACCGTCGCATCGATGTCCTCGCTCCAGGCTCGGATGCCGCCTTTCAAATTAACAGCCCGCACGAATCCGTTTTCGAGCAATATGTTAACGGCTTTCGCCGAACGCACGCCTGTGCGACAATGCACGACGATTTCCCTGTCGTGAGCCGCGCGAATTTCAACCAGCCGATCAGAAAGTTCTTCCACCGGAATTAACTGGTCTGCTCCAAGATCGGCTATTTGAGCCTCAAACGGCTTTCTCACATCGAGCACGAAAGGTGCATCATTTAAATTCCGGCGAGCTCTGAGATCCGAAACCGTCATCTCGGGCACCGATGAGCCTTTTTTTGATTCCTCCCTGTCGCCCGGAATGCCGCAGAATTCTTCATAATCGATCAGGGTTGTTACCGTAGGGTGTTCTCCGCAGACAGGGCAATTTTTATCCTTTCTCAACTTGAGCTTCCGGAACGTCGTCGAGAGCGCATCAACGAGTAACAGGCTCCCCGCGAGCAGATCGCCAATGCCGAGAATCAGTTTGAGGACCTCCGTGGCCTGCAGCGTCCCGACCAGACCGGGCAAAATACCGAGGACTCCTCCTTCCGCACAGGACGGCACCATGCCCGCCGGTGGCGGCTCAGGATAGAGACACCGGTAGCAGGGTCCGTCCGGCATGGCAAAGACCGATACCTGGCCATCGAATCGAAATATCGATGCGTATACGTTTGGTGTCCCGGTCAGCACGCATGCGTCGTTCACAAGGTAGCGCGTCGGAAAGTTGTCTGTCCCATCCGCCACCAGGTCGTAACCGGAAATAATATCGAATGCGTTTTCGCTCGTCAACCGGGTCTCATGCAAGTCAAGCGTCAGATATTCATTGATGTCGCGGAGTCGGTCGCTCGCCGACGCCAGTTTGGACCGCCCGACGTCCTTGATACCGTGAAGAAGCTGGCGCTGCAGGTTTGACTCGTCGACCAAATCGAAATCTACGATTCCGATGCGTCCCACTCCTGCGGCGGCAAGGTACATTGCGAGCGGCGACCCCAATCCTCCCGCTCCGATCAGCAGCACCGAGGCTGCTTTCAGTTTCTTCTGGCCCTCGACTCCGACCTCGGGCAGGCTCAGGTGGCGTTGATAGCGGCGCAGTTCTTTGGGCGATAGCTCGACATGTGCCGTTGAAGTAGATGTCATGATTCCGGGGTTGTTTTTTGATTGGAGAATTCTGGAATCCGGCGATACATGCGCTCTTCCAGAGTTCGGAATTGGATGCTGCCACACGGACCGCGATGGTCGCGAGTCGTGAGGGTCGATCCCTATCCAAACGAGACGGCTGGACAGCCACCTGCAATGGACGGTACAATAGTGAGTTCGTCGTCTTCACTCAACTCCGTTGAGGTCTGCCGCAGGTAGCGGATGTCGTCGTCGTTGAGATAAATGTTTACAAACGTGCGTAAAGTGCCCTCTTCGTTGAAGAGGTGTTGCTTTAAGGCAGGAAACTGATGGACCAAATCGTTGAGTGCTTCCTCTACGGATCCCCCGTTCACGTTTATGATCGACTGTCCACCGGTGTACGATCTCAATGGTGCCGGAATGTGAATAGGAGTATTTGTGTATTGGCTCGTTTTCATGGCGTTACATTTATTTCGGAAATGATTTCAATGGGTTCGGATTCAAATCGTGAGCGGTCCGGCCAGAGTGACCACGCTGTTATCTGCCCTGGACGTCGTTTGAGGACAGAAACAATCACATAGGTGTAGCCCGGAAACGTCGCTTCAGCCAGGTCGGTAGCGGACGGTCGGGCCGGATGATCGGGGTGGGAATGGTAGAATCCAACAATGTCCCAACCCTGTTTTCGGGCCGCTTGGTCCGCGCGGTGAAAGTCTTCGGCTTCTATTCTGAAGCGTCGTTCCCGGTTCGATTTCCGGCTGTTCTTTACCGGCACAACGGCCGCGACATAGTTGCCGGCCTCGGTCATTCGCCCGAGTAAAAATCCGCAACTTTCTTCCGGGTAAGCTTTGGAGCCGTGCGATCGGATGGCATCCAGTATTTCGTCGTGTGTTCGCATCAAGGAGAAGATTCTGACCCGGGAGATTCGCTCAGATAATGGGTGCCATCGTCGCATAGTATCGTAACGACGGTACCCTCGTGGAGACGTTCTGCCACACGGAGACTCGCTACCACATTGGCGCCGGACGAGGTCCCCACCAGTAATCCTTCTTCAACGGCCAGTCGACGCGTCATGGCCACGGCTTCGTCTGTCGAGACGCGCATGTCCTCGTCGACAAGGCTGATATCAAAGATCCCCGGCACGAGGGCGGTTTCCAGGTGCTTGATTCCTTCTATTCCGTGGAGCGGCATGTCCGGCTGCACGGCAATGCAGAGTACATCGGGCCGATGCAACTTCAGACGGCGAGTGACGCCTGTAAAGGTCCCGGTTGTTCCCAATGCCGAGACAAAGTGCGTAATACCTCCTTCGGTCTGTGTCAAGATCTCTTCGCCGGTCGTGTCGAAGTGCGCCTGCCAGTTTGCCGGATTATTGTACTGGTCGGGATAAAAGTACCGATCGGGATCTCGGCGAACGATTTCCTGGACACGCCTTTGTGCGCCGTCGGTGAGCTCATTCGGATCGGTCAGCTCCAGTTCTGCGCCGAATGCCCGCATGATTTTCTTGCGGGACTCAGAAACATTGGCGGGCATGACCAGCCTGATTCTCAGATCCAACGCTGCTCCCAGCATGGCGTAGGCGATTCCCGTATTTCCACTCGTCGCATCAATAAGAATCTTGCGGTGGGATAGGGCACCCGAACGCAGTCCCTCGGACATCATGCGCCAGGCCGAGCGCGCTTTCACCGAGCCGCCGGGATTCAGGAATTCTGCCTTCACCAGAACGGACACTGACGCAGGCAGATCGGCTGTGATATGCGTTAGTGTGAGTAGGGGTGTCTCCCCGATCTCACGGATAATATCAGTCACCGAAACAAGATCGTTCTTTCGTTGGATCTCTTTTTCGACAACGCGATGTGTTGCGAGTTTGAGCATACAGGGGGTATTAAATAAAAAACCCCTCACTGAAAGTTTCAGAAGGGGTGCACAATGGAATGATTCGGTGTGAAGAAGATATATTAAATTGGAGTATACCTCTTGCCGAATGCGCAGACACCCCTCAGGTTGCCTTGACAGCAACAGCCTGTGGAACAACAACAGGATTGTATATGACGAGGTGAGGACACTGTATTCGCGCGGTTACCGGGTTTCAGAATAACCTGTACAACAACAATCCGGAGAAGTTCTCGAGTCGTATCGCAATGGTCAGGAGGTCGAGAATTATCCGCTCAATTAATACTCTGTTTATTGGCGTAAGACCGGTTCTGCCGTTCCAGATTCAGTCCGCAGAGTCTTTGTCCCCTTCCCCGGCATCTGCTTCTGCTTCTGCTTCTGCTTCTGCTTCTGCACAGATATGTTTTTTGTACGAGGTTGAAAACTGACGCCGCCTTCTGCATGCTCTTGAGAAGCGATCCCGTGCTGTTCGAACTCATCATTCACGTACGTGACGTTATATCCAAGACGCGAGAGCAGAGCGGACGAAACCGCCGACCGGGCGCCCGTCTGGCAATACACGAGCAACTTGTGATCCGACGGCACTTCGTCCCTGCGTACCCAGAGCCGGGTATAAGCGATGTTTCTGGCACCGGGTATGTGTGCTTCAGTAAATTCAACTTCACCTCGTACATCGAACGGAATGGCTCCATCCTTCTGCATGCCCCCGACCTTGTCAAAACTTATTTCTTCGATCGTGGCAAGTTCGCCGCCCTGCTCTTGATAATGTACCAGGGTCTCCGGTGTCGCATAACCTGCCACGTTGTCGAGTCCGATTCGGATCAGGTCGCGCACCGCCTCTTCCACACGATGCGCTTCGACAATCAGATACATCGGAGTATCTTCTTCGACGAAAGAGCCGACCACCGTATTGAATGCCCTGTTCAGCGGAGCGAAGAGCGATCCGGGCAAATGTCCGGCCATGAATCCGGAGCGGTCGAGACGCAAATCGATTACAACTACGTCGATGCGGTTTGCCAACGCTCCGAGCTCGGTAGCAGTCACTTCGGGCGGCTGCGGCAACGACCCGAGTACTCTGGGACCGATTCGGTTGTCTCGCTTCATGCGTGCAAAATACATGGGCGGCTCGGGCTGACCTTCAAGAATAAACGACACAAACGCGTCTTCACCGCGCTTGGCGGCTTCGATTGATGCGTTAAAACGTCGTTCGTAACCCACGGTCGATTCGGGCACTGCGCCGAGTGCTTTCCCGCAGGCGCTTCCCGCGCCGTGGCCCGGCCAGATTTGCAGATAGTCTTCGAGGCCGAGGAATTGCTGAACCGATTTGTAGAGCGTTCGGGCCGACGGTTCCATAACGCCCACCATACCGGCTGCAGATTCGAGCAGGTCCGGACGTCCCAGGTCGCCTACGAAAACAAAGTCGCCGGTTATTATTCCCATGGGTACGTCAGCGCCGCCACCCAGGTCGGTAACCAGAAAACTGATGTGTTCGGGCGTATGACCAGGCGTATGAACCACCTTGAATTCGATATTACCTACCCGGAACGTATTGCCGTCTTTCAATAACTCGTAGTCATATTTACTGCCGGGAAGCCACTCGAATTTCCAGTCGGCATCACCTTCGTCGGAAGCATATACCTTTGCTCCAAGTTCGGCGAACTCGCGCGTACCGGAGATATAATCGGCGTGGATGTGCGTATCAACCACTGCTACGATTTTCAGGTTTTCTTTTTCAGCAATCTCAGTATAGCGATCAATGTCACGTTCGGGGTCGATGACAATGGCTTCGCCGGTAGCCTGACATCCAATGATATAGGCGTACTGGGCAAGTTTGTCGTCAAAAATCTGTCGGAGCAGCATGTACAATCCTCTCTGATCAATTCATTCGATTCGTATTTGACTACCTTTTATAACTCACCACTGAAGAATATGTTGGAGAAGGAATCCAGGCGGGTTGTGGCCTTCATAGACCAGATTCACGGATTACTTTAAACTACGCCCCATCGACATGGAATATCGCGACGCCAGGTGCGGATGGGCTTTGCGAAAGTTTTCCATGTGATCTTCCCACAGACTGTCGTCATAAACGCACATGATTTCTTCTTCCAGAAGGAGCGTCTCGCGGAATCGAGTATACTCGTCGAACATGCCGAGACGACGCATCAACAAAAACACCGTTCCGAGAGTAAGTATTATTATCATCACGGTAACAAAGATAATCAGCCGGTTCTACTCGTACTCAATTCTATACGAGGTAACTTCTTGAGACAGAGTACGATTCAGTGGCCATGATTTTCAACCTGTTTATGGCAGATTCTTCCCACATCGCCCTTTTGGACAACGGAGTAGCGGCCTGGAATGCCTGGCGCATCGAAAATCCCGACGTTAAACCAGATCTTTCCGGAGTCGATCTGACGGGACGAAACCTGGAAGGAATCGATCTGCACAATGCTGATTTACGGAGTGCATATTTGACGGTTGCAGAGCTTGATGGGGCAAATCTGGATGGGGCAGACCTTACAGATGCGAATCTTACCGGCACCGACCTGACCAACGCATCGCTTGAGGATGCTGTTCTTACGGGAGCCGATCTCAGCTACGCCACGCTTACATTTGCCCGAATGCGAGGCGTTAATCTGGAACGGGCACGACTGGTGGAAACCATCCTCTACAGTGCCCGCATGCGCGGTGCCGATTTCTCAGGGGCATACCTTTACGAGACCATATTCGCAGGCGCTGATCTTTCCCTGGCCAGATTCGAGGGAGCAAAACTGATCAACCTGACGCTGGACGGCGCCACGTTGCCCATCGATATGCCACGACCGTCGTTCGGCTAATTTCGGGGATGTATCGCCTCGGGTTCGACCCAATGCCGAGTCTGTAAGGCAGTCTCCGGGCTGAACAGAGCAGAATCCAGGTCCATATCGATTTCGATCTCGCTGTAGCGCTCGGTCATCGTGAGCGTCCCATCAAGGTAAAAATCGACCTCCGGGGCAATCCAGCCCCCACCCAACTCCTGGTACCCGTTGAATTGTACTTCCTGCTGCGATGCCCCGTCCGGGCCAGCTGGCTGTAGCATACGCACGAACACGAGTCGCTCTTTATCTATCCAGAACTGAGGCCGAGATTCATCCCCCGTTTCGGCACCCACCACGTATGCCCGGCGACCCTGCCAGTCGCTTTCACTGAACACATCAAGGTCAAAACCCAGAGAATCCAGATGAAGATGCAGGATTTCAGGCGAAGATCGGTACACGTCAAATCCAAGTAAAAGAAGCGGGTGAAGCGATTGTCTGGCGACTACGACGTTTCCTTCCGAAAAAACGTACAGCGAGTCGTTCCTGAAAATGTAGGCGTTCCCGGAAGACGGTGCTCCGATGTCGATTCGTAACCGGCCGGGAATTTTCATTGCCTCGTACCATGAAGAAGTGTCTGCTCTGTCTGCGCGGTATTCAATCGTTTCCTGCTCGAAAGTGAGCGTCTCGTACCACGAGTCGGCATACCGCGCGTGCATAGCCTGAATCAATTCCAGCGAGGACGTGGGATGCATCAAGAAGGCACTTGAATTTTCGACGGAGACACCGGCCCCCTGACCGTCTGCCTGACATGCGGATAGAAACACCGCCGAAACTGAAATGGCGACCAGCATCACGCCGGCAGACAGACGCCCGCTTAATGGGTGGTTCATCTGTAAAAAGTGTATGTGTATTTAAGCAGGATGGAACGGTTCTCGACCACGGCCAACTCGGGGGTCTGCCGCATCCGATCGGAGTTCAGGTTTTGATTGAACACGATCCAGAGATCATTACCCTCCCGGAAATTGTAGCGGAATCGGACATTGGATGAAAAGAGATCGTCTGCGGTGTTGTACTGTCCGAGAGCACTCATGGATATTTTTGAGTTGAACCCGATTTTGGTGGTAAGCCCGAGCAGGTGAACGTGAGTTGTCTGATCTCGAACCGAAAAACGCAGGTAGCTGTATCTGTAGCGGCCTTCGAATTCCAGGTGTTTCGATACGGTCCATGTAGGGCCAAGATTCATCTGCACGCGCCATCCATCGTAAAACTGGCCAACCAGTACGTTGTACCTTCCCCGAAACAGGCTGCCAAAAGGAAAATTGTACGACGCCCCGGCGGATACAAAGGTATACCTTCCTGCCGGAACGCTGGATTCGCCCGGTAAATCCAACTCACTGTCCAGATCCTCCACTTCGACCTGAGCACTGGCTGACGTAGAGGCTCCCGTCGTCAGGTCTGCATCCCATGAATGTTTTGCGATCAGAGACTCCAAACTGCCATCTTCGTTTCTCATGAAAGAACGGACGGACGTGGACGTGCGAAGGGTGCGAATAATCGAGCCTCCATCGTATAACCATCCATATCCGAGATCGCCGAAATAGCTCCAGAAATTGCGTCGGAGCACAAATCCGATCCCGGGATCATGGTCTTTCCCGGCATAACTCAGCAGGCCGTTGAATCCTAAACCGACACTTCCCCGGCGCTCGAACTGGACCAGCGCGAAAATCGATTCCGCGAAATCAAATTTCTCGGAATTACGGGGCGTGTCAGCAAAAGTCTGTACCCACTTTGTGGTCAGGTAATCCGTCTTGCGAACGTTCAGCACCGCATCGAGCGCATAAACCAGGTTGTATGTCCCGTCGCTGCCCACACGACTCGTGAGCAGCGTGCCTACCGTGGATCGCGGGTTCAAAACCCGCCTCCTCAATCGCAGGATACCAAAATTTTCTGCCGGTAAAACATCGCCTTTCAAAGTCTGCATATTGATGACGCCCACATCCCAACTCCCGATCCGTCCCACAAGGCGGCCACCGGCTGCAATGGAGACCAGCCCGCTGTCGCTGATCCCGATCTGGCGACTGTGAAATACGCGGTCGACCGTGCCGGTACCGAAGTTGAAAATACCCGCCCTTTCCTGAAAAAATTGCCTTTTTTCCGGGAAAAACAATGAAAACCGCGTAAGATTTACTTGCTGCTCGTCCGCCTCAACCTGTGCAAAATCTGTATTGACGGTCAAGTCGAGCGTCAGATTGTTGTTGAGCGAATATTTCAGATCGCCACCGATGTCCCGTGATACATCGTTGCCGAGTTCAAATCCTGTCCCGTCGCCTTTTAATTCTGATTGTTGATTAAAGCCTCCGGATACATATGGCGTGATGTAAACGGGTCTGGTGCTGCTGACATTTTCCAGAATGATCGTCTGAGCCTGGGACGGTTTGACAAATCCCAGGTCGTACTCGGGACGAATCGGTGGATAAATATGGCGCTCTGAATTCTTCGCCATATACCGGTAAAGAATCATCCCCATTTCCACGCGACCGTCTACGTCCTGAAACCCGAGACTTGAAAACGGAATCCTCATTTCTGAGAACCAGCCTTCGTGTGTAGTGGTGCTCACAGCATCCCAGTACGTATTCCAGCTTTTGTTCATGACCGATTCGAAACCGCCACCGGTAAATTCTGCGTCGCTCGAAACTGCCCGATCAATCCGTGTGCCCAATGGAGTCGTTGAAAACCAGAGCGCGTTTTCATTGTCTTTAAACGTGTCGAGTACGATTGCCAGAATATCGTCGCTGCTCGATCGGTCCCTGGTGAGCGTGTTGGCACGAATATTTGCCGGATCGGACTCGTACATTTTTGCGGAGACCCACAGGTATTCGTCGTCATATGCGACGCGGATCTCGGTGCGTTGGGTCATCTCACCCCTGTATACGGGCTGATACTGGATGAGCGGCACAGGGTCGATTCTGTCCCAGGCGGGTTCGTCGAGGCGACCATCCAGGATCAGAGGCCCACTCAGTCGCTGGAGCACCAGAACACTCCTCGCATCGGCCTCCTGCGCCGTGCCATCCGATGTGACTCGATCTTGCGCCGATAATCTTGGGGCAAAAAGAAAAAGGAGAATCAGTGAGATCAGAGAGAGATTCCTGACCTGCGCACAAGAGTGGCACATATGATGTGGCTTATGAGCTGCAACGGCTCAATATATTCAGTATTTTGGTATAGAACCGTCCACCGTATCGGACCACGCCAGAATACCGCCGGCAAGGTTTTTGACATCTCCGAATCCGTTTTCCAATAAAAATTTCTGAGCATGGGCAGACCTCACCCCCGAGCGGCACATGACCACAATTTCACTTTCCTTGAACTCTTCCAGTTCGGTGATTCGCTCTGAGAGTTCATTGAGCGGAATATGTGTGCCCCCAATACTCGCAATATCTCGCTCAGCGGCTGCTCTGACATCTACCAGAATGAGATCGGGGTTCTGTTTCATCCGTGCCTCAAGCTCAACGGGCGTGTATTCAGGTCTTTTATTGAACATATTTACTTCGACCTCGCCATTTTTTTTCTGGTGATCCTCTCTGGACTCCGCGATCGGGTCGGTAACGCCACAAAACTGGTCATAGTCAATTAATTCTGTAATGTTTGGAGATTCGCCGCAGACCGGGCAACCCGGATCGCGCCGCAGCGTGAGTGTGTTAAAATGCATGGAAAGGGCGTCGAAAAGCAAGAGTCGACCGATGAGCGTTTCCCCGATTCCAGTGATCATCTTAATGACTTCAACGGCCTGAATCGAGCCCACGATACCCGGCAGAACACCAAGAACACCACCCTCCGCACAGTTGGGGACAAGCCCGGGCGGAGGAGGTTCGGGATACAGACATCTGTAACACGGACCGTCAACGGCTCCGAAGATGGATACCTGCCCGTCGAATCTGAAAATGGAGGCATATACATTCGGACGACCGGCCAGGACACATGCATCGTTTACCAGGTAGCGCGTGGCAAAATTGTCGGTGCCGTCAGCGACCAGATCGTATCGGTTGATAATTCCCAGTGCGTTGTCTCGCGTCAGTCTGACTTCGTGTGCTTCCAACGTTATCAGAGGATTCAGCGCCTGAATTCTCTCTATTGCCGCTTCAATTTTTGGGCGGCCAATATCGGAATCCGAGTACAATATCTGACGCTGAAGATTCGATTGGTCCACCACATCGAACTCAACAAGACCGATTCTTCCGACTCCGGCGGCCGCCAGATACATCAACAGCGGGGATCCGAGTCCACCCGCACCCACTACAAGGACGGAAGCGGCCTTCAGCTTCTCCTGCCCCTTCATTCCTATTTCAGGCAGTAATAAATGACGGCTGTACCGTGAAATATCACTTTGTGTTAACATGAAACGATGCAGGGCATAATAATAAGTTACAGGTGCAAGGCATTGATTGTCCTGATTATTCGATAGATTCGGGCTGCTGTTCCACAGAATGTAAATTTCTTTTGCTTGATATTTCTTGTCATTGATCTGGTTCTTGTACATGTCGGATACTCTCTACGTGCTCGCCGTGCTCTCGGCGCTCATCGCGGCGACAGAGTGGCTGGTGCGAAATACGGTCATGCGCCACGCGGGAACTGCGATTCTTGTCATTCTGGTGACGGCCACGGCGGCAAATATCGGGATTATTCCAGCCAGTTCGACGGCCGACGCGCCGGTGCCCGCGTACGATTTTATTTTCGACAGCGTCGCCCCGCTTGCCATCTTTCTTCTTTTGTTGCCCGTAAATCTGAGGGACATCCTGAAAGCCGGCCTTCCGATGATCACCTTTTTCTTCATCGGCTCTCTCGCCACAGCGACAGGCGTGGTGATCGCCATGTGGATGATCGACGGAAGAGAGACCATCGGACCCCTTTTTCACGCAATTGGCGGCATGTTTACCGGCACCTATTCGGGTGGGAGCGTGAACTTCAACGCCATTGCGCTGCATTACAATGTCACGAGCGACGTGATTGTTGTACACGGGCGCCGTGGTAATCGACAGTATTATGACCACAGTCTGGATGGTCGTAACGCTCTCCGTTCCTAAATATCTCGGACGATTCTGGCCGATTCGAAAAGGCGCCCTGCGCCAGGAAATCGGAGAAGTCAGCCTCGGTATTGAGATCGACACGGAAACTCTTCACCCTTTTGACCTGAGTATTCTTCTCGGGCTTGGTTTTGGGGCGGTCTGGCTCTCGAACGTGATTGCAGTCCGGGCAGATCCCGTACCGTCTATCATCATTCTGACGTTTATTGCTTTGCTGCTGGCGCAATTCCCGGCCATCAAGCGCATTCGCGGTATTCGTGTGTTGGGCATGTATGCGGTTTATCTTTTCCTGGCCGTCATCGGCGCGTATTGTGATCTGGGAGCAGCATACCGAATGGGTGAGCTGGGCGTTACCCTGCTCACTTTCACAACGTTGACCGTCCTGATTCACGGTCTGTTGATTTACAGTCTGGCGCTTTTATTTCGTGTTGATCCTGTGATTGCGTCCCTCGCCTCCCAGGCAAACATCGGCGGAGGCACCTCAGCCCTGGCGATCGCGCGAAGCCTCGGCCGCGAGGATCTTGTACTGCCCTCCATCCTTATCGGATCGCTTGGCACTGCGGTGGGCACCTTCCTCGGATTCTGGGTCTCGGAATACTGGATGACTTTTATTCCGTAACGAGTCGAGGCGATTCGGAGACAGATCTTGAAACAGACTTCGATGCGGACGTTGAAATAGACTTCGATGCGGATTTTGACGTCGACCCGGATCCGGACGTGATGCTGCCCGGTGAATGACCGTTCCAGGCTTGACCGTTCCAGGCTTGACCGTTCCAGGCTTGACCGTTCCAGGCTTGACCGTTCCAGGCTTGACCGTTCCAGGCTTGACCGTTCCAGGCTTGACCGTTCCAGGCTTGACCGTTCCAGGCTTGACCGGTACCGGACCTACTTCTGAACGGCCCCTCTGCCGAGCAGAACACGCGTAAGTTTTCGGGACGGCCGATTCGACTTACGAGAAAGATTATTCGTCACATACGTGCGGAAATCCGGCGGGCCGAGCGCCTGTTCAAAATCGTGCACCCATTCCCCCGCTCTCGAAATACGTATGCGCAATACTGAAAAACCAGGCAGCAATGCCGTTCCAAAACGCTTCAAATTTTCGACGCTGTGAAGTGCAGCGTTGGATGCGACGCGCCCGGCACGTAAACGCCCTTCACCGGAAAACCAGGAAGGATTCATTGAAACGGCCAGAAATGCCAGGTCTGCGTCGTTGATTCTGTTGTTCAGAACACGAACACGATACAGCGCATCAAATTTACCGTACACAAGCGTAAGCGCATCCGATTGCTCCAGGTCCCGCTCGTAACGGGAAGAAAAACGGTATGCAACGCGTCTTCCGCCATGTTCTACCACCAGATCGACAAATTCTTCTCCATTCGGTGTCGAGATCCACGTTGAATGAAACACACGTGTACGCCGCTGTGACCACCGGCTGAGGCGAGACGAAATGTCGCTTCGCAGCGCCGAAAAATCACCCGGAGATGCCAAACGATCACCGCTCAGATTAACGAGTGTTCGAGTATTCAACCACTCGACTGTTGGATATGCTGTGATACGAATCATGGCCCTGTGTACGGTTTGCATTGAATTGGTTACGCTTCCCAACGTACGAGAGGGGATATGACATCTAAATGTCATAAGGCGGAAACATGGCATTCCCGATCTGGACAAAGTCGATTTTCTGGTCAGGACACCACGCCACGTCCAGCCTCAATGGTCTTACGATCGTGCGCGATGACTACGGGAAGCATACTCATCTCTCCTGTTGTCGCCCCGATTACTCTGAGCCCACAGACAGTCCAGGGCGTTTGAAGACCGTCCAGGGCGTTTGAAGACCGTCCAGGGCGTTTGAAGACCGTCCAGGGCGTTTGCAGAACGTATTGACGGACCTTACTGAACAACCTCCATTTTCGCGTTCATTGTACCACGATGGCCCGGAAACGTGCATATGACGTCATACACACCTGCTATTGCCGGGGCGGTAAACTCCAGCACCTCGTGTTCTTCGTGGCTCAGAAGCCTGGTCGCGATGATGACTTTGTCATTGTCCGGGATGAATGCGGCGGCGAATCCATCCGCTCCCAGTGCATCGGCTGCTGCGCCAATTTCATCGGCCGATCCGGGCTGACCGATGACGAGGTTATGCGGCATAAAATCGTCATTCTCAAACCACAATTTGACCCTCTGACCGGCCCGCACCGTGAAGCTCGGTGTATCGTAGCGCATTTCTTCCTTCACGGTTCGAATAACGATCGTGTCCTTGTCCGGCTCCGGCCCTGCGACGGCTTCTGATTTTTCCCCCTGTGCGGCTCCCTGCGTCTCGGCTCCCGGCGTCTCGGCTCCCGGCGTCTTGGCTCCCGGCGTCGTGGCTGCGCTATGATCCCACAGTATCTGTACAGTCCTGGCGGCGATTCGGGCGTGCGCGACAGGCGAATTGAGCACGAGATCAAGCAGGTCCCTGTTCACCACGTTGTGTTGCTGATGGAGCCAGAGGCCCTCCAGCAGATGATGGGCATCGTTTTCACTTGCCGGGTCAAAAGTTGCCAGCCACTCTGCGGCTGCTGCCATCACGGCGTCCGTGTTTCGCTCGGACAGTTCCACCCTCGCGCGGCGGCGAACTCCGTTGATCGGGTGCTCAAGCACCCTCAGAAGGTCAGGAATCGGCTGTCCGTCTATGGCCACGTGCTCTGAGAGGGCCCGGCCGGGAGCGGTTATCCTGTAAATACGTCCGTGTTCATGGTCTCGACTCGGGTCACGAATATTATGCTGCATGTGGCCGATGATGGCATTCGCCCAATCTGCCACGTACAATGCACCATCGTCCCCAATTTCAAAATCAGTCGGGCGAAAATTGAGATCGTCGGTGACAAGCAAATCGTGGGTTTCCGTACCGGTTACGTTGCCCAGAGCGGTATCGAAAGACAGCTCGTACTGCTTGATGCCCAGGAAAGCGATCACATTCAGTATGATAAAATTGCCTTCGAGGCTTGGTGGAAGATGCGCACTCGATATGATTCCGCTGGACGAAACCGGTCGAACGGTATTCTCAAGGAGCTTCCTCATGCGGAACGTTCCGTCGGGGTTGGGCTTCACCTGGAAAGCCAGGCCACCGGTCGCGTCGGTAGCATAGTGGTAGCCCCAGTAGTCGAAGTCGATTCCATGAGCGTTCGGCGGATTTTTGGCGTGGAAACTGAATTCATTCGTCCGCGGGTTGAAACGATACATTCCGGACGTGCCAGACATCTGATTGCTACGCCAAGGCGTTTCGACGTTCGATATGTTGAATATGCCGCGCTGGTAGTACAGGAACCCATCGGGTCCATATATGAAATTGTTGGCTGAATGGTGCGTATCTGCCGAGCCGAGTGCGCCCATCAAACGGATACGCACGTCTGCGACATCGTCTCCATCTGTGTCTTTCAGGAATAGCAGGTCCGGAATGGATGCGACGATCACGCCTCCGTTCCAGAATTCGAATCCGGTCGGATTGTGCACGAAGGCAAACGTGATGGCTGTGTCAGCCACGCCGTCCCGGTTCTCATCGGGAAGAATGAGCAGGCGGTCGTCCATTTCTTTTGTCGGCTCCCACTTGGGGTACGTAGCCCAAGTTGCAGCCCACATTCGCCCCCGGGTGTCGACGCCCAGCTGCACCGGGTTCACGAGTTCAGGAAACATTTCTTCAGAGGCAAAAAGGTTGACTTCCAGTCCGTCCTGAAGGCGCATTTCCCGAATCGCCTCCTCGGCGCTCAGAAATTCTACGGTGCCAACTACGCTCTTGCCCTCCTGAATCTGCTCTTCGCCGAGATTCGTGATGACGTCGATGGACTTCGGCACGTTGGAATCATCGGGTTTGAGCGATTCGCCGTTGGCAGCCGCCCAGATGACGGGGTCCCGGTTGGCCGTCATGTAATCGAGCTGTATGAGCTCCCTCTGGAGGACTTCGTAGTTGGTCTGATCGTCCGTAAACGCCAGCACCGACCGACTCCCCCATACGTCGTTGCCGTCTGTGGCGCGGTATCGATTGAACCAGTACCAGTTCTTGTCGAGGACGGCGCTGCGAACACGCTCCATGGTCGCCATGTTCACGCGCGGAGAGTGACCGAGCAGCTTCTTTGTGATGACTTCGGCAATCAGCTTGTTTCCTTCCGCACTCAGATGAACGCCGTTGATGGTCAGAGGCTCGTTGGCTTTTTTATAGAGCCGCCCGGACTCCGTAAAAAGGTCCACGAACGCCAAGTTTTTTTCTTCCGCAACCGCCCTGATGGCCTCTGAATAGGCTGCCAGACGCATGTTGCTTTCTTTGCCGTCCGGGAAATCGGGGTCGTTCAGGTCTTCGTGTGCAATGGGCGAAAACAACACGAGTCGCGGCGGGCCGTTACCCGAATAGTTCCTGGCGAGCGAGCTGTCGACCACGCGTAGGGTTAGGACACACGCGCTCATAGCCGAGGCATTTGAGGAAATCTACGCAGATGATCTTGAGGCTCATGCTGAGGAGCTCGCCCACCACTACTACGAAGCTGCAGCGATGATAGGCCCAACGAAGATGGTGAGCTACAGTCTCATGGCGGGCGAGCAGGCACTGGCCACCTATGCTTATGAGGAGGCGCTGGACCACTTCCAGCGGGCGCTGGGGACCAAGGAAGGGCAAGCGACGGATGCCGAGACCGCGGCGCTCCTGTTCGGCCTGGGCAAGGCCCAGGTAGCTACGCTCGAGAGGCCAAGGATGCAAGAGGCGCTTGTAAG
>JACZYD010000138.1 GCA_022571255.1 Bacteroidota bacterium | reverse complement strand
TTGGACATGAAGTAATCGTCCCGGGCCCAGTTGTGATAACCGGGTGAAATCGAAGACAGGTGGCGATCTCAGTGAGCACGAAGATGGCTTCAATCGCGTCTAATCGCTTTTCGTAACGGCCCATACTTTTCGATCTCCCTTCTCGATAGCTCTGATCTGTCAATAAATTTCATTTCACCTGGCTGCCCGTCTGTCCGGATTGTAAGGATCCCTTTTCCGGGGCTCCGCGACCTTATAACGGGAGAAAATACGGGCATTCCGGTACCACTACTGCAGCAGGTGTCGGGTAAGGTGCCATATTCAAGTCGGACTTTAAAGGAATACCGCTCATGAGTCGGCCGCTCGCGCGGCCTCGTCTCGAACTTATCTCCTCTTGCCTTGAAAGATTAAAAGCAGACTACCCGCAAAAGCGAGTGGACTGCCTTTAGTACCCTCGGGAAGATTCGAACTTCCGACACCCGGTTTAGGAAACCGGTGCTCTATCCCCTGAGCTACGAGGGCGTTATTATTCCACAGTAAACTACGAACTCCCCGGCCACTGGCTCAATATGCAGCCGGGCATCTCCATAAATCCACAACCTGCGCCACGCCGAATGAGTATTGATATTAATAAGGCACGCGCAGAAACTCCGGGATGTGCAAATGTGCTTCATTTCAACAATGCCGGAGCGGCGCTCATGCCTGCGCCCGTTATTGACGCGATACAGAGTCATATTCAGCTCGAATCTGAAATCGGAGGTTATGAGGCGCGAGCCGCGGCGGACGAAAAGTATCGCGGCACGTACGAGGCGATTGCCAGGTTGTTGAATTGCGACGCGTCGGAAATCGCTCTCGTCGAAAACGCAACGCGCGCGTGGGATCAGGTGTTTTACGGAATGCCTTTTCAGGAGGGTGACACCGTATTGACGGCTCAGGCCTCGTACGCAAGCAATTACCTGGCCATGTTACACATGGGCACGAGAAAAAGAATCAACATAAAGGTCGTACCAAACGACGAACATGGACAGGTTTCCATTGAAAGGCTCGAAGAGGCAATCGACGATTCTGTCCGCCTGATTGCCCTTACTCACGTCCCGACCAACAGCGGTCTGGTTAACCCGGCCGTTGAAGTGGGGAAAGTGGCCCGGAAACATGGTATCCCTTATTTACTCGACGCCTGCCAGTCCGTCGGCCAACTTCCAGTCGATGTGCAGACGATAGGATGCAATTTTCTTTCGGCGACGGGAAGAAAATACCTCAGAGGCCCGCGTGGAACGGGATTCTTGTATGTGCGACTCGATTCAATCGAGCTGCTGCATCCGCCCGTCATCGACCTTCATTCTGCCACCTGGACGTCCCGCGACGAATATGAATGGCAGCCGGGCGCACGCAGGTTTGAAAACTGGGAATCCAATGTAGCCGGAAATATTGCGCTTGGGACAGCGATAAATTATGCACTCGAATGGGGTGCAGACGAGATCTGGGACCGGGTTCGAGCGCTTGGCGAACTTCTTCGTGCAGAACTGGCGAAAATTCCGGAGTTGACTGTGCATGACATCGGAAAAGAAAAAGGAGGAATCGTCACTTTTTCAGCACAAAACAAGGCATCGAACGAGATCAAAACATGGCTCGCCGCTCTAAAAATGAATGTTGTCACGTCAACGCCCGAATACGCGCGACTTGACGCCGAAGCTCGAAACCTGCCTGAAACGGTCCGGGCTTCCGTACACTATTACAATACGGAGGAAGAAATCGGACGGTTTGTGTTCGCTGTCAGATCATTCCTGGGTGGTAGTTAAGGAGCAGCAGTTGACGAGAGGCCCATGTTGCAGGTACATTGTGATCACTGTGCGCCCCACACGGAGATGCAAGCCATGATTCAGAAACCCGATCGCAAGACGATTGCGGCGTGGTCGATGTACGATTTTGCCAACTCGTCTTTCACGACGATCGTCGTGACGTTTATTTACGCCACATATTTCACCGATGCCATCGCATTGGACAGTAAATCGGGATCGGCCCAGTGGCTATGGGCGCTGTCCATCTCAGCCGTCTTTGTAGCTGTCCTCTCGCCATTCCTGGGCGCGGTCGCAGACTCCGGGGGTCACCGGAAAAAATTCCTGCTGATCAGCACCATCGTCTGCATCCTCGGATCAGTCCTGCTCTTCTTTCCGCTTCCTGGCCAGGTCACCTTCGCACTCACCACATTTGTAATCGCCAATATTGCATTCGAGATGGCAAATGTATTCTACAATGCCTATCTGCCCGATATCGCGCCGGCGGATCAAATCGGACGAATCTCCGGCCTCGGATGGGGAGTCGGATATTTTGGTGGAGTTCTCGCGCTAGTAGCTGGATATTTATTGCTCGTCGCCCCTGAACCGGCACTTTTCGGTTTGAGCGGCGACGACGGTTCAAGCCTGCGTGCCATGTCTCTTCTGGTTGCAATCTGGTTCGCCGTTTTCAGCATACCGATGTTTCTCCTGGTCAAAGACCCGGATCAACCGGAAAAGCCGCAGCCGATAGGGACGCTGCTTCGAACGGCTCGCACGGATCTGGTCAAAACTTTTTCGGAAATCCGTAAATTCCGTCAAATGTTCCGCTTCCTTATCGCCCGCCTTGTTTATAATGACGGACTCATCACCATCTTTGGTTTTGCAGCCATTTATGCTTCCCATGAATTCGGTGTCGATCCGTTTTTGCTCGGTATTACACTAAATGTTGCCGCAGGCATCGGGGCGTACGCGATGGGGTATCTGGACGACTATATCGGAGGGAAAAAGACGATTCTGATTACACTGGTTGGTCTTTCGTTGGCGGTACTTGCGATCGTTCTTACGCAAGATATCACGATTTTCTGGATCGGCGCAGGTGTCATTGCCATTCTTGCCGGACCGAATCAGGCTGCGAGCCGCTCACTTTTTGCCCGTTTTATTCCGGAAGATCGAGAAAATGAATTTTTTGGTTTTTATGCCTTTTCAGGCAAGTTCACTGCGTTCATGGGTCCGATTTTACTCGCATTTTTGATCACGGAATTCAACAGCGAACGAGTTGCCGTCTCGGCTGTCATCGGCTTTTTTATCGTTGGAGCCTTACTTCTGATGAGAGTCGATGAGCAGGAAGGTGTTGAAACATCGGGACGAGCCACGTACCGAGATCAACCCGGGTAAAACACACGTGACAAACTCCACAACAGTTATTCGCGATGTCGCCGCCGCTCTGGAAAAGTGGGCTCCGCTTGGACTGGCCGAGTCCTACGACAACCCCGGACTGCAGGTCGGCGACCCACAGCGAGCGGTCTCAAACGGTCTCGTTGCACTCGACATGACGCCCCAAGTCCTGAAAGAAGCAAAACGTCTGAAATGTAATCTCATCATCACCCATCACCCTTTGCTTTTCAAACCGATCGAAGCGGTTACGCCAGCGTCCTATGTCTCTGATCTTTGCCTTCGGCTCGCGGAGGAGAAAATTGCATTGTACAGCACCCATACCAATCTGGATGCTGTTCGTGGCGGTGTTTCGTTTGCTCTTGCTGAGCAACTGGGACTCGAGAACGTGGATTTCCTTACGCACCGAGAGGACTCTCTCGTTAAACTCGTCACTTTTGTACCGGAAAACGCCATTTCGAATGTGCGTGAGGCTTTAGCGATGGCTGGCGCCGGGCAAATCGGAAACTATTCCGGCTGTTCATTTTCGTCCCATGGAACAGGACACTTTACACCGGGCACAAGGTCGAACCCTATGATCGGCAGCGCCGGCGGAGGTCCGCAGACTGCAGCCGAAATTCGCATTGAAACAGAAGTAACGCGCTGGAATCTGCATCAGGTTATTGCGGCTCTTCTCGACGCTCACCCCTACGACGAAGTACCATACGACATTTATCCCGTTGAACAGTCGTTTCGGAACGCAGGAATCGGCGCAACAGGTACGCTCGCTGAACCCGAAAAGTTGGACGAATTTCTTCGACGTGTATCCACAGCCCTTGAAAATCAAGCACTGCGATACGTGGGCGATGTGAATCGGAAAATCCAAAAAGTCGCCGTGTGTGGCGGATCTGGATCCAGGTACCTCAGTGCCGCAATAGAGCAAGGTGCTGACGCCTTTGTAACGGCCGACATAACGTACCATCACTTCTTCGATGCGCTGGACGTGGACGGTCGGCCAAAGATCGCGCTCATCGACCCAGGTCATTACGAAACAGAGTTTATCACGGAAAAACTACTGGTTGAATTCCTCTCTGATAAATTTCCAACCATAAAGTGGCATGAGACGAATACCCGGACAGCTCCCGTTTTGACTTTCGTAAACGTTTTCCACACCGATTCTTCGCACGTTGGGGGATGAACATATCATGCCTCCTACCGTTTATTGTGTTTCTGAGTGACACACAAAAGACGAACGATAGACGGTTCCTACGAGAATTATGCCAGCCACCGCTACAGAGACGACAATTCACGATCAGTTGACCGCCCTCGTGCGGCTTCAACACATCGACAGCAAGATTGACCAGATAAAAAAATTACGAGGGGACCTTCCCGAGGAAATCACAGACCTTGAGGACGAAGCCGCTGGCCTCATGACCCGGGTTGAAAAACTCGACGAGGAACAGAAATCGAATGCGATCGACCGAAAACAGTCGGAAATCGATGTAAAGGACAGCGAGCAACTCATTAAAAAATATGAAGAACAGCAGCTTCAGGTTCGCAATAACCGAGAATACGATGCGCTGACCAAGGAGATTGAAGCGCAGAAACAGCGAATTATTGATGGCAATCTGCGAGTCGAAGAAATCGATATCGAACTTCCCACTAAGGAAGCAGCCATAGAAGAAACAAAGACGCGTCTGTCAGAGATTCAGGAAATTCTCGATGGCAAGAAAACTGAATTGAAGGAAGTCCTTGAAGACACCAAACACGAGCAGGCAGACATGGAAAAGGGCCGAGAAAAAGCTGCCAAAAAAGTAGATGCCCGTTATCTCCGGGCTTATGATCGCCTTCGGTCTCGCCTGAGAGACGGCCGCGCAGTGGTGCCGCTCCTTCGCGGCGCAGCATCCGGATTTGCTGTTCCGCCGCAGCGACAGCTTGAGATTCGTCAGCGAAACCGCATTGTCGCCTGCGAGCACACGGGACGCATTATCGTTGACAACGATTTGTTTCGCAAGACGATAAAAAAGGTGAAAATTTAGGGTTTATTAGCGCTTTATGAATGCGCGAACAGTCCCGAATACAGATGTACCGATCGGATTATCGCGCTGGACGATTGTCCGGTGAGGAAAGTCCGAACACCACAGGGCACCGTGCTTCCTAACGGGAAGACCCGCGCGAGCGGTGATGGCATGTGCAACAGAAAGAAAACCAGCCGATGACGGCGCCTCGGCGACGAACAGGCAATGGGTGAAATGGTGGAGTAAGAGCCCACCGGCGTCTCAGGTGACTGGGGCGGCCAGGTAAACCCCACGGGGTGCAAGGTCAAGCAGTACCGCTCGTTATTCACTGAAAAGCGACTGGCGAACAGACGGCCCGTTCATACGCGGTACGGGTAGACCGCTAGAGGCCGACGGCGACGTCGGTCCCAGATAAATGATGATCTCGTCGTTCGGGACTTTGCGGAATCCGAGCGATATGACAGAATTCGGCTTACAGGTCGGTACAATCCGCATTACATCAGAGGGTGATCCGAACGGGTCGCCCTCTGTCTTTTTACGCGTATTGCCGGATACGCACTACAAACGTTTTCAGCGGGCGTTAACAAGAAACGAACGGGAAGCGCGAGACAGGAAGCGCATAACACGAAGCGTATAACACGATGCGCGAGACACGAAGCGCATAACACGATGCGCGAGACAGGATGCGTATAACACGATGCGCGAGACACGAAGCGCGAAACAGGAATCACATAACAGGAAGCATTAAGGGGGGCCTAATTGCCACCGGTGGTACCTGATTCTGCGGGTGGAGACGATCCTGAGCCAGCATCGGGGTCTGCATCGGACTGCCCTGCCGCACCGCCGTCGCCTGCCGCACCGTCGTCAGTAGCTGCTCCGTCACTGGAGGGCGTATTCGGAACAAACGGCTGTGTCTGCCCCTGAGTCTGCCGTTGAATGACGCTCTCTACTGCACCCCCAGTGTCGATGGTAAACGTCGTCAATATGCAGAGTATGATAAACAGAGATCCAAGAGTCCAGGTGGTTTTCTCCAGAAAATCGGGCGCCTGGCGCGACCCCAGTATCTGTGTTGTCGCGCCGCCGGCAGCAATTCCTGCCAACCCGCCTCCTTTCCCGCTCTGAAGCAAAATGCCAAGCGTCATCAATAAACCAATGATGGAAATAACAACAATCAGAAATTCAAACATTTTTCGCCCTTGGAAGCTCTCGATTCAATAAGATCACACCATGAAGGTGATAGCGCGGAAAGATAATATCTTTCCCCGGTTCGCACAATCGCCGAATTGCAAAACTCTTGTGGAGAGTGCGAGATAGCGACTCTTCCCCGTGGAACGATGTATGCGTCAAAAAGACTCCGCGGTCCGTCCCGAATTCTCCGCCAATAGAAATGCAGACGCCACGGCGAGAGCAGCGGTTTCCGCACGGAGCCGTCGTTGCCCCAGATACAGTTGTCGAAACCCCCTCCCTTCGAGAGATTCAATTTCATCTTCCGTGAAACCACCCTCAGGACCCACCAGAATTATGGCCCGCCCAGGCAATCCGTTGGCATTCACATGATTCCGAAGCGCTACCGTTGGCGATGACATCTCGTGACAAACTCCGCGAAAATCCGATCCTTGATCACCAAGCAGTTTGGGAAGTTTTTTCAGTTTTATCGGAGGGTCCAGTATAACCTTTCTGGATCGACCAGAATGTTTCATCGCACTTATCAAAATTTTCTCGAAACGGGTCGATTTCATACGAGAGCGTTCACTTCGTTTCGCCACAAGCGGGATAATTCTCGACACACCGAACTCTACTGCTTTTTCAACGAACGTCTCGTACCGGCTCATATTCTTGAGCAGGCTGAGTCCAATCGTAAGATGATATGTGGGCTCACCTACATCTGCTTTTTTCTCCAGGATACGTCCCACGAGGTTTTTCCGGCCAACAACCTCGACCACAACCCGGTACCACCTCCCCTGCCCGTCAACAACAGCTACCTCCTCCCCCGTATTTAATCGCAGAACACGCACGGCGTGGTATGCTTCGTCGGACGGCAAAACAATCATATCGCCGGCAATCGCATCAGGGGGTGCAAAAAAGTGTGCTTCAGTATCATGTCCATCCCCTCACAATCCGAATGAAAGGCCAAGGTGAATCCGACCTCGGCTCGGTCCGTCTTCATTATTGATCGCATAACTGGCCTTGAGCAATCCTGCTGCTGTACGCCATTGCATACCCACACCATATCCCGGGTACCAACCGGATGATCCCGGAACCGTCGAAATCTGCGGCCGCTCAAGATAAGCCACTTCCAGAAATACAAAGGCGTACGAATATTGGTCGAGCAATACCCGATACTCCGATAGTATCCTGATTGCAATATTGGCAAGGAATCTTTCCTCGTCGTATCCGCGCAGCGAAGAAGCACCACCGATTCGAAACAGATCACTCTCTGAATATACCTGACTTCGTAAGACGAGTATATCCGAACCCAGGACGAGTGATTGAGTCGAAAACATGGAGAAATGAGCCCTTAAAATCATCTTAAGGCGTTCTTGCCGGTGAGAGGACAATACAGTTGTAGTATCCGCACCTGGAAGTACGACCAGACGCGACTCGTTTTTGGAACCGCTCTCGAGAATCGTATCCACATAGAAACCCTGCCTTGGATTCATCGGG
>JACZYD010000137.1 GCA_022571255.1 Bacteroidota bacterium | reverse complement strand
CTCTGTGCCATTCCTCGTCTGGATTGACATGGAATACGGTCATATGAGTCGTTAATCCTGCCCTGCTATATCTCGCCAATATCACACACCGTACGCGATGTGTCACTGGAATACTCGATGGCCTCGACACCAGGATCGAGTGGATCGAGATCCGAGCTTCTTGAATCGTCAGGTTTTTCCACTCTGTATTAGGAAAATCGACCTCATTTCGCGTCATTACGCGCCCCACGACTGCTTACTCAATCCGGAAAAAAATATGTCACTACGAATAAACGACACAGCGCCAGATTTCACTGCGGAAACAACGCAGGGCACCATCAATTTTCACGAGTGGATTGGCGACGGCTGGGCCATTCTTTTTTCGCACCCGAAAGATTTTACCCCGGTCTGTACTACAGAACTGAGCGCAGTTGCCGGACTTCAAAGCGAGTTCGCCAAAAGAAATTGTAAAACCATCGGGATCAGCGTGGACTCCGTTGAGGAGCACCATGGCTGGAAACCCGACATCGAATCATACGGTGGATTTACGCTCAACTACCCCCTGATTGGGGATCCGCAGCTTGAGATAGTCAGGGCGTACGACATGTTACCTGCCGATACTGGGGACTCATCCGATGGTCGCACCGCAATAGACAATGCCACAGCGAGATCGGTATTCATTATCGGTCCGGATAAAAAAATCAAAGCTACACTCACGTATCCCATGAGCACCGGGCGCAATTTCATTGAGATTCTGCGACTCATCGACTCCTGTCAGCTTACGGCTGAGCAGCAGCTTGCCACGCCGGCAGACTGGAATGTGGGTGACGATGTCATTATCTCACCGGGCGTGGACGACGAAGAGGCCAGACGACGTTTTCCCGATGGCTGGGAACAGCCTCTCCCTTACATCCGCAAAGTGAAACAGCCTGAAGGACTCTGACCGGAGCCCGTTCGGGGACGCCCCTACGCCTCTGAGCCCGCGGGTACTCTCCAATCTCGGAGCCCGTTCGAGGACGCGCCGATATCGAGTCCCTATCTGGAAATGAAGACCATTTTCGTGGTGACTTGCCCCGCCGCGACGAGTCGGCCCAGATAGGCGCCACTCGGCAGGTCCGCCCCGTCCCACGTGACTGAATACGAGCCCTGATTTGTGAACCCACTGGCAAGAATGGCTACTTTTCTTCCGGTCAGATCGAAGATGGAGAGGTTGATGGACACAGGACGCGGCGCCGTGAACTGAATCGACGCCGAGGTCCAGAACGGATTCGGGTAGAACTCTCCCATGGTAAACTGAATCGGACCCTCCGCAATCTCTACCGGCGTTCCGAGTGCGAATTCCCAGAATTCCAGGACCGCTATCGCCGTCTCCACATCGCCGGAAATCAGCGACTCAAAAACACCGTCCATCGCCAGATTTACGTCGGTGTTATTCGGATTGTTTTTTCGAAGGTTGAACAATCGAATGGGAAGCGTGAGATCACCTGCTGAACGGGGGAACGCCGGGTCGATGGATAGACGACGTTGATTCTGGACCATCTCGAGATACCGGTAACCAAACTCTGCTGTAGGCTCAATGATGGTGCCTTCTCCGTAATCGTTCCAGGTAACGAGCTGGACGATGTCGGTATCGAGATCGAACGCAGCATCGAGCGTCAATTGAAACGTTTCCCCATCCGAAGCATCCAGGAAACCAAATGACGGGCCCACGAACGCCTGGCTGTAGATATCGAGGAAACCCGGAAACGCAGATGGAATCACGTGGTCCCAATTCGAAGATTCATGAGCGAAGTTTTCCAGATACAGCAAAAGCGCAGAACGGGACAACACGCCGTTGATCGACTCAAACATGGGTGGCCAGAAAAAGGCGCCGGATGCCGGTGAGACCGGGGGCCTTCCCAGAATAAAAAAGAGCGGCGGGGCGCTGAGCGTGGAAAACAGTTGATTCCAATCGCCGTCCGATGTAAAAAACTGAGGGCCGAAGTTAAACAGGACCGGTCGTTCCCCGATTTTCACATACGCGTCCTTTTCAAACCAGTTGTCCTGCAGATATCGCATCACCGTGCGACCATGCTCTATCTCCGACCCGAAACCCAGGTGGCCGTTGTCGCGCATATGGCCGATCGTCTGGTCTTCGTACATGACGGCGAACTCCAGCCCGGCTTTTTCAATGGCTCCAAAAAGGGCGTGTGTGCTCTCGTTGATGAGGCCATAATCCCAGAAATCCTCGATCCCGTACCAGTCAACGACTACCCCGTCTATACCACTGAGCTTCATCAGTAACGTCTGGTATTCCAGAATATCCGGATCGCTGGAGTCGTACGGACCCGTAAGAGGACGAAAGTGGGATGCAATTTCAGGAAATCCACCGCCGTCGGGATGGTCCGGGTCAAAATGATTCATCGTCCAGTGCCACCCCCAGAATCCATGGCCGGACGGGGTCTGATACCACGGCATGTAATGTGCCAGTATCCTGGTTTCGGAACTCGACGCCGCTTTTGATGCCGAAGTCGCGGTCTGGGCCCCTGCGCCGGGCACCAGAGAGCAGAAAAGCCAGACTGATGCCAGTATTTTAGAGGCGAGATGAGTCACTTTTTCTGATGCTGCTGTTCTGGAAACAAGGCCATTCGATGATCTGAACAGGTTGAGAATACCGGGTTCATACGGGTTTCAATCCCCGCGCGGCCGCGAACGCATGAAGCCGCACTGGACCGATACCGGTATAGCACTGGACCGTTACCGGCATAAATGCCTGGATACGTTTTCCTGTGCCAACCTTGCTGGTTTGAATATTTCCGGCGTCGTCAAGCGCTATACGGAGTACGAAAATAACAGTCGGAATCGCCCGTTACGAATCGATTTCCACAGCCATGGAGCGTCCCCGTGACAGTTGATGCACGATAGTACACCTGTCGATTTCAGTCCGTCGGCATCACACCCAAAGACCGCTGAAACTCGGCGAGTCCCTCTGCTCCTGCTTCTTTTTCAAATCGGTCCATATAGCGATCTGCTGTTTCAGAGGAAATACGATTCCTGCCTTTTTCCGGTCCGCTGATCTGCATCAATGATTGACTGTGTTCAGCGTCAAGCAGGATCGCCTGCCAGATGGCTCGCGCATTGGGTCGACCTGAAGCATCCCAGCATCGCCTTCGATTGCTCAGCATCCATTCCCAGGCTTCACGCAGAGCCGGCACATTACAAGCCTCGCTCTTTTCAAACATTTCCCGCTCTTCCTGCTGAGAGGCCGCCTGCTCAATATCAGCAGCTGAGAGACCGGCCAATTCGCCGAACATTTCATACTGCCATAACATGGCGTCCAACACCTGCAGTTTGAACACGCAGATCTGTCTGGAACGATCCGTTTTTCTTCTCTCCTTCTCCAAACCGTCCTGTTTCTCCCGCAACCGTTCCTGAACCAGTTCCAACGATGCGTCCGATCCGAACGCTATCAGAATCACGTCAACTGAATCTCTTCCTTCAACGGTTTCACAAGTCAAGCGCAACGAATAAAATTCTTTCCCCGAATCAAACGACCACCCCATTTTTCCGGCCATCGAACGAGGAGAGGCCTCTCCGAGCACATCGCGGAGTTGTGTCTCCGCTTTATGTTTCGACTTCAGTGTTTGCAGCGCTTCACAAACCACCAGGAGGCATCTCTGATACCCTTCTGCAGCTGATTTTTTGGACAACAAGCGCACCGCTCGAAGTCGAAGCTGATCTCTGATCTCGACAACCGTACTGTAAGGTCTCTCGGAGAAGATCTTCTCCGTCACCGCCCACTCATTGGATACAATTGACCCGAAACGCTCCCTCCAACCCGGTTGTAAGTCACCATGTCGGTCTTTGAGTAAAAAATCCGGTACGGACAATCCTCCGTCGGGGAAAAGCAGGTCGTATTCTTGTGCAGTCTGCCTGAGTAGAGAGCGTACCGCCGTGGACGCCATAAAAATGCGAGAATTAATCGTGAGAAAAGAACGTATTCGGTGTATCGGCACGAACCATGGAGTTCTTCAGCGAAATTCAAGCGCCGGAAGTACTTGAATTTTAATTCTATCCTCTTAAATTGGCGTAACGGCATGCATCTCTTTGACCTGAGTACCCGCAGTTGATAATGACGCTTGATATTGTCAATAATGAAATATTGCAACGACGCCCATGAAACATTCTTACACGTATTCAACGATTCTCATTCGAAAGGCTCCTGCGCGAGCAGCGCAGGGGCTTTTTTTATCCTCGATTATCATGCAGCTATACTCTCGAGCGGCCATTCTTGCGGTACTCCTTTTCACCTTCGCGGGATCATCCTCCTCGTCCGCTCAAACACTTATCGGTGGGCTCGCATTCGGTGCCGACGGAAACGATATCGGGATACGTTTCGGGGTATTTGTGCCGGTTACCGAAATTGTAGACGCGGGAGCAGATTTCGCGATATTTTTTCCGGGAAATGACGTGGATATATACGAGTTCAACGCCAATGGGCGATACGCTCTTCCTATAAAAAGCGAATTACGTGTCTTTGCGATAGCCGGTCTCAATTTTACCAACGTATCCGTCTCCGGACGTGACGGCAAGTCGCACACAGGAGTCAATCTTGGTGGAATGATCCAATCGAAGGGTAGTGGGCCGCTTGGATTTTACATGGACGCAAAATTTATTCTGGGCGGTATCGAGCAGCTCGAAGTTGGAGGCGGAGTTACATACGATCTATAACCGCTGAGATATTCTGAATAATCGAACGACCTTGTGACGCGGCGTCAACGCGATTCCCGTGGCGCCGGTTTGCACTCCGGAAAAGTTCGCGCCTTACCTGATCTTGAGCTGACTGGCAGATTTGCTTTCTCCCTGCCCACCCTTTCCGGATCCTCCGAAGCCATGTACGCCAGCATAGCGGCGGTCGTCGCATTTTCCGCCAGATCATCGAAAACTATTTTGTCGTAGGTATCCCTGTTGGTGTGCCAGGTGTACTGGCGGTACTCATCGTAGGGAGATTGCAGACGAAAACTCGGTATACCGGCACACAGGAAAGACGTATGATCACTGCCGCTGTTGTTCTGTGCTCCCGGAACCTCGACCACTATATGTTCTGATATCTCAGTCGGGACCGCGGCAAGCCACTTCGGCAGAAAGACGGCTGACGCCAGAAAACCCTGGCCCTCCAGTCGTTCGAACCGCCACGTGCCATTGTCCTGATTGAACGCGACCTGAATTCCATCCATGATGTCCGGATTGTCTTCCCGGAAAGCGCTGGATCCGATCGTTCCCATTTCTTCCGCTCCCCAGTGTCCTGCGAGAATTGTTCTTTTCGGACGAGGGTACGTCTGCTTCAGAATCCGCATGGCTTCGAGCATCGTGATCGTGCCGGTTCCATTGTCGGTTGCTCCGCTGGCCGAATGCCATGAATCGAGATGCGCACCCAAAAGTACGTATTCATCGGGTTTTTCCGTTCCCTGCAGGCGGGCAATCACATTGAACTGAGGGACCTCTCCAAGAGCTTCAGATTCGGCGTTGATACGAATGACCGGCGATTGCCCGCTCGCTGCCAATCGGAAAATAAGTCCGTAATCCTCACACGACAGATCGATTCCGGCTGCGGTGGAATTACGCGTACGGAACACCTTGTTTACGCCCCAACCCCTCGACCACCGCGAGGATAAAGTGGCCACGACGCCGGCCTCTTCGAGCACATTCAATTTTGCTCGCTGAGATGCCATGGAAACCGGCCGATATCGTTTGGTCCAGGCCTGCCGATCAGTGAGTCGAAGCGAATCCAGACGCTCAACGGTTTCCGGCCGAGCATATTTTTCGAACTCTTGTGCGGCCCGACACATTCTTTCGGGTGCGGAAATAAGCACAATTTTACCTCGCAGCGTGCCCAGCCAGTCGTCCAGGTTTTCGTCCGTCAAATCGTCGGGTGGAATAACTGCTTCTCCTGTGACGGGCCCGTTTGTAGCCGGGCTCCACGCAAGCATATAGGCTTCGAGCGTTCTGACACGCGGTTCCAGAAGATCCACATGCAATATGCCCTGTTGCCAACCGTTCCAGGTCCCATACTGAACTTTTTCCACATCGACTCCCCAGTCACCATATAGGCTCAACAACCAGTCCTGAGCGGCGGCCAGATTCGGAGAACCGGCAAGTCTGGGGCCAATCACATCAAGGAGCTGGTGAGCAAACGTTTCTGTGTGGGAATTCTCTATACCCATCTCCCACATCTGTCGAATCACGGGGTCATCACCCGGAAAGTGCTGAGCGGCCACCGGGCGCGAAGCCCAGACGGAAAAAGCGATCACGAATAACCGTAAAATGATTCGCAACGAATCATCACGAAACAGTTTTTTAACACTCATTTGCGTGGAAAATTTAAAGTGGATCAGTCAGCGTCGGCCCCGGCCGGCACCGGCGGGCAGGCATCAGGCATCAAGCCCCGGCCGGCAGGCATTAAGTCCGGCCAGCAGGCGTCAAGCGGCAAGCCCCGGCCGGCAGGCATCAGTAGCCGTAGATCGAAAAATCGTCTCGCCGAAGATACAGCGCAAGTACGACAGCAAGTAGCGAAGTGTTGGCAAGCAGAGCCGTTCCTCCGTACGAGATAAATGGAAGCGGGATACCTATTACCGGAAGAATAGCAGTCGCCATCCCCACATTGATAAAAATATGTATCAGGTAGATTCCAATGGCCCCGCCCGCCATCATCACGCCAAAGGGATGTTTCATGCGATTGCCCAGAACCAGAATCCGAAGCAACAATATCAGGAAAAGAATCATCACAACGATTGATCCGATGAATCCGAATTCCTCACCGATAACGCTGAAAACAAAATCTGTCGATTGTTCGGGCACGTAAGCGCCCTGTGTCTGGGTGCCCTGCATGAATCCCTTTCCCCAGGTCGCTCCGGATCCGATGGCTGCCATCGATTGTACCTGATGAAAACCCGCATTTCGGCGAAATTCTTCCGCGCCGGGATCGGTAAAAGACAGAATACGGGCCACCTGATGGGGCTGCAAAAAGCTCGTAATGGCCAGCCACGAAATCATTACCGTACCTCCGGTAAATACACCCGAAACGAATGCAAACTTCCGATCCCGGGTGACCCAGTACATATACGCCGTAAAAACGACTGCAAAACCCCAGGCACCTGGTGGATAAACGATGGATAAATAGCCGGCAACAACGGGCGCAACCATCAGCATCAGCAGATGAAACTCGAGTCCGCTCCAGAAGAGCATGATCGGGACCAGTCCAAAAAATACGAGCGCCGTACCCATATCATTCTGCAACACGATCAGAATGGCCGGAAGCGAAATCATGGCCACCAGCAGAAGCGCAAACCGTATTCCCATGGTTTTGGGACGTCGAAGTCCGATCAGTTGTGCCACACCCAGCACCGTTCCTACTTTGGCCAGTTCTGAAACCTGGAAACTGAGTGAACCGATCGTAAGCCAGGATCTGGCTCCGTTGATTTCGCGGCCAAACAGCAGTGCGGCAATCAGCATCAACACGGTCAGGCCATAAATCGGGAATGCGGCATGCTGATAGAATCGAACCGGCAACAGAAGGGCGATCAGAAATCCCACTACCGATACGCCAAACCACATCAATTGTCTGTTGAAATTTTGCCTGACCGTGTCGAGCAGGAATTCGGATGCAGGCGCATGCGTGGTGGAATAAATGGCCGCGAGCCCGATAAGAACCAGGCTGGCCCAGAGCGCAATGCTCAGAAAATCCAGATTTTTATACCAGGCTCGCACCACAAGAAATGTTTTTATTGCACGGCCATCGCCCCGCTTTCCGGGATCAGAGCGCTGCGGGTTTCCAAGATCGAAGCGCTGCGGGTTTCCAAGATCG
>JACZYD010000021.1 GCA_022571255.1 Bacteroidota bacterium | reverse complement strand
ACGGTACTTTGCCAATTTGGTGGTTTCTGCGAACTCGCTGCAAGAGACGATCGCACCGAATATTCAGCAGCAAATGGAGAGAGTACAGCGCCCCTATGGTGGAGCTGTTTGTACCGGTTCGGTCGGTTCGATGAAGGTAGTCGTGCGTGGAGAGTTGGCAGGAGCCGGTAGCTGGACCCATCAAAATTCCGATGCAGCCAATACGATTTGTTCCGACGACAAATTGGTAAAAGGTCCGCTACGGATGTTTTGGTTTAACGATAACCAATTTGAAATACCGAATCGACATGGCCAGGGGCCGATGCGCTCGGTGACGTGAAGCAGATTCAATCAGACGAAATCGAGCTGGCCCGGTCGAAGGCGCAAAACTCCGACCCCACGACCGTTGGGCCTCCCTCACTCAGGGGTCAGGTGGGTAAGGGGCTGCGACCGGGTCAGCACCTATTCTTGACAGAGATGGAAGGCCAGCAGGAGGAAAGCCTTTATGGGTTCTTTCCGGCATTTTTTACTTGCTCTGTTGTCCGGACGGACAGAGGGACAAGGATTTAAAACGTACAGCCGGCCCGGAATGGGCAGGTCCCAGGCGGGCGGAACGTTCGGCAGTGGCTCCAAAATCTCTAATACTCGATTCCCGATTGACGCAAGCAAAATGATAAAACCCGGTGAAACATCCGCAGATTTCATACTTGATTTCGAGGGTTATATAGAACTTATCTACATGGGCGAAGAGGAAGATCCATCGTACGCCAAATGGGAAGGCGCTTATGGGAAACGAGGATCGCGTTTTCAAACGTCGTGGATCACCATGGAGCATGGACCCACGTCCATTGACTACAAAGGTGACATCCTGGACCCTTACGGAGTTACTTTTTCCGGCTACCTGGCATTCGAACGTGTCGCCGACGAGGTTCCGAAAGAATACCGCCCGCGGTAGGTCACGAAAGATGAAAGGCATCCTTGAAGTGCCTGATTTCCGACCCCGTCCGGCTCGTTTTTACGGTGATGACGTCAAATCGACACGGGAATCCTTCCATGTGATTCTGGAACACGTAGGCGCGGGCAGCAAGAATAATGTTTTTTTGTTTTGGCCATGTAACAGCTGATTCCGGCGAGCCAAACAGGTCTGAGGTTCGAGATTTCACCTCTACAAAAACAAGGGTTCCGCGTCTCGAATCGCCCGCGTCAACTTCCATGCAAACGAGATCGATTTCAACTCGCCTGAAGCGATAATTCCTGGCAAGAACCGCGTAGCCGTGCTCTCGCAAATACGCTGCTGCCCTCCGCTCTCCCTCTTCTCCCTTCTGTTGATTTTTCGAAGGCATGAAAGACCGATGTTTTCTGCTGCTGGTTTCTGGTACATTCCGGATACGGCAGTGATACCGTTTTCATGTAGAGTACTTTCATTCCTTTCCCGTCACAGATCTTTTTTTTATTGTTAACTTGCAGGTGTGTGTACGTTTTTACCGATTCGCGCCACGCGGAGGTCCGCAAAATTCTTCCGGCCAAAAAAATCGCTCTGTGAACCCGCCCATTCGGATCATTACGCTCACCACAGACCTCGGTACCAAAGACGGTTACGTAGCGGCGCTGAAGGGAACGATTCTCTCCACAGTGTCGAATGTTCGACTCATCGATATCTCAAATAATATCGCTCCGCACGATATCATGGAGGCGGCTTATGTACTGAGTAGAAACGCACCATATTTTCCGCCCGGTACAATACACCTGGTTGTTGTTGATCCTGCCGCTGGAAAACATCGGTGCCCTGTCGGGTTGAAATTCAAGGACCAGTTTTATATCGGCCCGGACAACGGTCTTTTATCGCTCGCCCTGTCAGATGCTGGACCGGATGTAATAGTCCATTTGTCGAATGAGGCGTTCTGGCGTCCTGATTCTTCCGGTAAGCCTTCTCAGGCAAGGGATATTCTGGCTCCGGCTGCAGCTCACCTCGCCAACGGCGTTGCCCTCTCCAATCTCGGGCGTCCTGCCAAATCGCTTCATCCGATGTATTGGGCGCTGCCTATTAAGGATCAGGAGGGCATCCAAGGATGGGTCGTACATGTAGATCGGTTTGGAAACTGCATTACGAATATCGCTCGGGACGATTTCAACGAGATTCAAGGGGAGCGCGGTTTCAGGTGTTACATCGGAAACAGCGTTATTAAGGTGGATAAAATAGAAAATTACAGTGCAGAGCCGGGAGATCCGATGCTGCTGTTCAACAGCGACAATATTCTGGAAATAGCAATCAACAGAGACAGTGCTTCCTCTCTTCTGGACATTCCAAAAGGCGCACCCGTAAATATCGTTTTCGGGGATGGCAAATCGATCACTTCGAAGGCAAATGGTACCAAATGTGAAACGCCGATCCGCTCCTGAGCAAATCGAAAGATTCTATCAACTCGTGCAGTCCGTCACGACAAGTTCCGCAGATGCTCGATACAGGATCGACACCGTGTATCGGCGAACAGCAAAAAGGGTGGATCCAGACGGAGTAGAACTTCTGTCTCTGGTGACCGAACTGCAACGTGAACTGTTTCCTGATACCGATACTTTTGCGCCCGTCGGGAATTCCGATGAGATTACGCCCGTGCCCTCCGACTTGACCCTGACAGAAACGGATACGACTGGTGCAGAGATTGTGCGTATTTCTGTACCGAACCTGTCCGACTCCTATCGCAGGCGGGAAGCTCTCACTGTCCTGAAATTACGCATTGGAATACATTTTCACGCTTTGTCCATTCGCGACCGGCTTATCCTGTGGACCGAGTTACAGGATGATTTATCTGCACTTCACGGACCAGGCCAAGCTGTTCTGGACAAGATTCACAAGAATCTGCTCAGTGAACTGACAGAAATCGAGCAAAAGGCACTGACGACCGAACTGGATGCCAACCTGGTCTGTGAAGCCCTGAACGATTACTGGAACTATACGTACGATCCTCTTCCTCCAACGATGCGCTCGGCTTTGGAATCTCAATATTTCCGGTTGGGCAGTCCTGGATCTACTCATCCCATCCCGAGATCAGCACGGCTATCCCAAGTAAAGTCGTCCCGGAAATTCTCATTCCGGCGCTCTCTGTTGCTGGGCCTTGCAATAACCTTTGCAGCCGTGGGCGCCCAGCAGCTTTACGAAATCGGCAAACCCAAACCCCCTTCCAGGGATATCATTACGCTGAGCGTCTTATCAGCCTCCGCATTTCAACCTGATTTCCGTACGACAAATTGCGAGCAGGCTGAAAAATACATCTTTGATCGTCTCGGCCTGCGTCTCCAGATTCCTCTCATAAAGGACGCCGGGCTGCTTGGAGTCGGAATTCAGCTGTTTCACGGAGACATGGAAGTACCTGTATTACTGTACCGCGATCAGAGAGAAGCCCTTGAATTTCCTGTTTTTGTCTATTCCTATAATTTTCTTCAGACGAACAGACGACGTGTGGAGCTGGCTCGCGACCTGTTACTCCGCATAGAAGACCCGACTCAATTCGGGGTGAAGTTTTACAGCGGTGGGTCTACACTGGTCTGGCGGAACAGAGATGATATATTCGCCGCCGTATTACGGGTTGATCCCGGTGAAATGCAGCAAAGAATCAGGGTCTGCTGACACGGTCTGGAAACACCCTGCGGTATTCTGTGAACGGGCCCTGAAATCCTTCAGTCCACCCTTACGTGCGGCAACTCGATTCTGAAGGTTGTCCCGACCCCGAGGCGTGAGTTCAGCAGTGTCAGTTTACCACCGTGGTATTCGTGTATGATGCGATGCGCGAGACTCAATCCGAGACCCCATCCTCTCTTTTTTGTGCTGTAGCCAGGTCGAAACACATTTTTGGCGTTTCGTCGGTCAATTCCCTTCCCGGTATCACTCACATCAATGATGATTCTCCTCTCCTCGACTCGAGCAGATATTGAAATATTACCGGTTTCTCCTTCCAGAGCGTCCAGTGCGTTTTTGATCAGATTCTCAATTACCCACTCGAACAACTCTGCATTCACGGCGACCATGATCCGTGAATCAATATCCACATCAAGCAAAACGCGACCACTCTGTTGTGGAAAACGGCTGCGCATATATTCGGCCACACCGCCGATAACCAGGTCAAGAGGTTGAGACACGAGCCGGGGAAGCGATCCTATATCCGAAAATCTGCGGGTAACCCTGGTCAACCGCTGGATATCCTGTTCGATTTCGTTGTAGGCCTGAACGTGCGCGTCCGAAGGATTTTTTTCCAATCTCAAAACTGCCAGCCAACCCATCAAACTTGAAATGGGCGTTCCCAGCTGATGCGCTGCTTCCTTGGCCATTCCGACCCATAAACTGCTTTGTTCGCTTCGTCGGATGTACGAGAAGCCAACGTATCCGACGAGCACAAAAAGAGCCACGAAAGCCAATTGTATATACGGAAACCAGCGAAGCGTCTGCACGATCGCGGATTCACCATAATACATGGACTGGACCAGTCTGGAGGGCGATCCGAGCGGCATGTCGGGATACGATAATACAATTTGAACAGGCTCGTGCAGCGTTGCCATCTCGCGGAGCATATCGTCCATTTTGTCGAGAATATCCTTGTGTCGGGTACTGTCTACCCTCAATACCGAATCCAGCTCGGCAACTGACTGCACGCCGACATCCACATTTCGCCATACCGTAGGTTGTCCCAGGGACGAATCGACCAGTATCGCCGGAATACTGAACGCGTTTGGCTCCAGAAACGCATCCAGAATAAACGAGAGGTCACTCGTCGGGGACATGGTACGCGCCCAGGACATTGCGCGGCGAAAACCCTCGATTTGCTCACGTGTGTACGTTTCCGACAAAATGGAGCCGGATCGGCTCTCTTCAAACGCCGACTCGAGCAGCCTGAAATCATTCTGGTGAGGGTTCACCGACGCCCGTTGAGCCGCCAGCGGTACTTGCTCCAGAGCCAGAGCCCAGAGTCGAACGATCGCTGTTTCCTGCTGTCGAAGACGCTGGACCAAGTCATTGGTATACCAGAGAGAGGTGACGGCGATCGCAATGGCAAAAACAATGAGTCCAAGTTTCAGATTTACTGATAGGCGGTAAGCTTTCATACCGTGCCCCTGAGACTGTTATCGAATGATTGTTTGAGAGCGGCGTGGCCCGGTTGAAACCAGTGACGCCGACACGCCGATTTCCTGTTCGATAAAAGAAACATAGGACTGTGCCTCTCCGGGCAGTTCTGCCATGGTCTTTACCTCGGATATGTCCGCTTCCCAACCTGCAAATGATTCATAGACGGGCTCTACCTCCTCCAGAATATGGGCCTCACTCGGGAATCTATCCAGTTCTCTGCCACGGTATTTATACCCTGTGCATATTTTCAATTCATCGATGCCCGACAACACATCAAGTTTCGTGATCGCCAGTTCCGTGAAGCCATTTATCATTGTCGAATAATTGAGTGCAACAAGGTCCAGCCAGCCACAGCGACGCGGTCGACCGGTGGTCGCCCCGAACTCGGCTCCAACACGGCCAAGATGTTCTCCGTATTCATCGAACAATTCTGTAACAAACGGGCCATTTCCGACGCGGGTACAATATGCCTTTACGATTCCAATTACCCGGTCGATTGCGGTAGGCGGAATACCGAGACCGGTAGAACAACCACCAGCCGTGGGATGACTGGACGTAACAAACGGATACGTACCGTGATCGATATCAAGCAGCGCCCCCTGTGCACCTTCCGCAAGAATCCGTTTCCCGTTTTGAAGTGCGGTTCCCAGAAAATGAGCCGTATCCGTCACATACGGATCTATAAGATGGTCAAATTCAACATATTCATCGATGATCGCTTCAACATCGAGCTTTTCTGCACCGTACACCAGTTCCAGTATCGCATTCTTCTCCTCGATAGACGCAGTCAGTTTTTTCCTGAGGACATCCCTGTCGAGAAGGTCCACGACACGAACCCCTATCCGGGAATACTTGTCCACGTATGCAGGTCCGATTCCGCGCCCTGTGGTACCAATTGCACCTTTTTCCAAGGCGCGTTCCCGGGCTTCTTCTATGCGTTTGTGATACGGCATGATCAGATGCGCGTTGTGTGAGACGAGTAACCGTCCATCCACGTCATACCCGAGCTCCTGGATCATTCTGATTTCATCCATCATTGCAACAGGATCAATCACAACTCCGTTTCCGATAACACAGGTTACACCATCCCGGAAAATACCGCTCGGTACCAGGTGTAATACAAACTCCTTGTCGTCCCAGCAAATTGTGTGGCCTGCGTTTGCCCCACCCTGGTATCTCGCAACAATATCGACATCTTCACTGATCAGGTCGACAATTTTCCCTTTTCCTTCGTCGCCCCACTGGCTTCCGATCACCAATGATACTGGCATATTTCGTTGAATTTAGAGTCTGACCAGTTTATGAACCTCTCTGGCCGATGACACAAGAAAGGCGGCAGGAAGTCCCACCGCCTTTCCAGCAGTTGATTATGCACGACGGACTCAGTCCCGACTCACGGCCCCGTCTCTTCTGAAAGAAATGCAGGCCTGTAAGTTATCTCGTCCGTCAGATAATGCTTCAATCGTAGCTGGCAGCAGCTTCGTCCACCGTTTCATAATGTTTGAACACAGTGATCAACTTTGTGATCACCAGCAGTGATTGTATCCGGTCAGCAACTTTAGCGAGCCGCAAATCACCACCTGCATTACGCATCGTAGTCATGCCGCTGATCAGCATTCCAAGCCCGCTTGAGTTCATGAACTTGACTTTGGAAAGATCGACAATCACATTCGTCTTTTTATTTTCCTTCAACTCGTGTAACGTGTCGTGCAACTTGGAACCGTCAGGGCCTCCCATGACATTCCCTTTCAGTGTGATCACCACACAGTTGTATCGTTCGTCAACCTTGTAATTCATTCGTACTCCCCTCGGATAGTTGCAAATGGTTCGACTGTTCTAAATTACTTTCTGCTGCCGGAGTTTCTCAATTTCAGTTCTACGATTATCGGCGAGGCCACAAATATGGACGAATACGTCCCTACGAGGACGCCGATGATCAAGGCAAACGCAAAGCCCCGTAACACCTCTCCCCCGAATATAAATAGGACCAGTACTACGAGCAAGGTCGTACTGGACGTGACTACGGTTCGACTGAGTGTGCTGTTGATGGATTTATTGACTACCGCCTCCAATTTTTCAGATTTAAAAATCCCAGAGTACTCCCGTATTCGGTCAAAAACTACGACCGTATCATTGAGTGAGTACCCGACAATCGTCAGAAAGGCTGCAATTATTGACTGATCGATCTGAAGGGAAAAAGGAAGAATTCCAGACAGAAGTGAAAAAAGTCCGAGCGTAAGAATCACATCGTGAAAAAGAGCGGTCACGGCTCCGACGGCGTACGTCCACTCAAATCGAATAAGTATATACACGAAAATTACAAGGAGTCCGCCGAAAATCGAGTAGATGGCACCTCGCTTAAGGTCTTCTGCAAACCGGGGTCCCACAATATCCGTTTTTTCAACAGAAAGTCCTACGCCCGGAAAAGCGGCCTCAATTCCGCCGACAATACTTCTGACCACTTCAGTGATTTCACCCTCATGGAGAGTTCGAATCAGTAATCCGTTTTGACCGAAGGTTTTTACTTCCGGAGTCGTAGAAAGTACCGACGAGAGTTCCGCTCGGACTTTCGTAGGATCAAGCGGTTGATCGGTCTCGATAACGAATTCCATCCCCCCCTTGAAATCGATACCCAGTTCCAAGCCTTTCAATACCAGGGAAGCCACGCTGGCCAGCAGAAGCACTCCTGATATGATATAGCCAATCCGTCGTCTATAGATGAATGAAAAGTCTGCGTTTTCAAAAATGCGCATTATTCTACCTGTTTTTTTCGGGGAACACCGCAATCGGATTCCCCGAATCTGAATTTCTGTTTTTTTCTTATCGCGGCTCTATCCGAAGCTGATGACCTTCTTCCTTTCAAGAACGATGTAGTCTACAATCACCCTCGTAAAGACGATGGCTGTAAACATCGAACTCAGTATGCCCGCCATCAGCGTCACGGCAAAGCCCTGAATCGGACCAACACCGAACGAATACAAAATGACTCCCATGAAGAATGTTGTGATATTAGCGTCGAAAATGGCGCTCATTGCTTTGGTATAACCGCCATCGATTGCCGCCTTGAGCGACTTGCCTGTCGAAAATTCCTCACGGATACGCTCGAAAATGAGTACGTTGGCATCCACCGCCATGCCGATTGTCAACACGATTCCTGCAATGCCGGGTAATGTCAAGGTCGCTCTGAACGCAGACAAAATTCCGAATATGAAAAGAAGGTTGGTCATAAGGGCAACGTTTGCGATCATTCCTCCTCCTCTGTAATAGAGGATCATGAATATGGCGACCACAGCGAGTCCCCACATGATGGAGTTAAGACCGGCTTTGATAGACGCCTGACCGAGGCTCGGACCCACTGTGCGTTCTTCTACAATCTCGACCGGAGCCGGAAGCGCTCCCGATTTCAGGACCGTAACAATATCGGATGCCTCATCTCGACCGTCCAGACCGCTGATTCTTGAGCGTCCTCCTACAATTCTGGACTCTACGTTTGGCCAGGAATACACCACATTATCCATGGTTATGGCGATGTTGCGCCCGACATTCGCGCCCGTGAGGCGAGCCCATATTCGTGACCCCTCGGAGTTCATAACCATCGTGACCTCGGGAGCATTCGTGAACTGATCAAAATCCACACGCGCGTCGGTAATTACGTCGCCGGTCATTTCTATTTCAGAACGCACACCAAGAACCGAATACACCTCGAGTCCATCTTCTGTCGTTCCAAACGGAGAAGACGAATACATCAATTCTATACCTGCGGGCAACAGGTTCTGTACCAAGGGATCTGCAAACAACAGGTTGACTGCCGCCGTGTCGCGTTCCGTAACATTACCGAAAACGACACCGTTGCCGATGGGTTGAAACACATCCAGCAATTTATTGCCACTTCCCGAATCACCCCCGTCAAGCAAGTCGTTGATGTCGAAAGTAGAATCTGCCTCGCCTACTGCAAAACTGTCCGCGGACGAATCTGGGATTATCTCATAAAACTCGATCACCCGCTGAAGCGATCGTACGAGTTCGGCAGGATCGGCCATCAAGCGGAACTCCAGTCGCGCGGTCCCCTTCAAGAGCCCTCGAATTCGTTCAGGATCATCGATACCGGGAAGTTCAACTATGATTCGCCTCGAGCCCTGTCTCTGAATGGACGGCTCGGTTACACCGTACCGGTCAACGCGATCACGAATAATTTCTATACCGCGCGTAACCGCCGCATTGGCTTCGTCTCGCAGAAATTGAGCAACGTCCGCGTTATCTGAGCGGCGTGTTATTCCGGCGTTTTCGTTGCGATAATATCGGGATAACCGCGCACTGGGGTCACGCGCAGTGAATTGTTTTACGAATTCGTCGATTATCGAGTCCGAACCATTTTCCACGTTCCGGCGAGCTTCCGCCAGAACTTCATCAAAAGTGTCGTCAGTGTCCGTTGCCAGCTCTCTGATAAGTGCGTCAACACGCACTTCCAGAATGACATGCATTCCACCGAGCAGGTCAAGTCCGAGTTTCAATGATCTCTCCGACAACTCGCGCATTCTGCCGCGGTTGTCGTCTTCGAACGCTGCGCGCTCCTCTTCATCGAGAGCATTGAGTTCTCGATTCATAAAATAGGTCTGTACCGTCGGGTACAGATAATATCCCGACATCACCACAAAAAAGGCGATCAGGAATATCTTCATGCTGCTTCCTTGCATGGCTCCAATGGTTGAGTTTTAAAAAATGTATGCGGATTCTGATAACCGGCGACAGAAATCGTGCAGGCCGAACGGCACTGACACGCTGACCCGGGGAGAGGCGGGAACGAACCGGGGCGGTCTATTGCGAAGCTCTACCGTCCTTTCCGGCGAGGGGCCTAAGGTCCCTGGGGTTGTGCTTCAGAGATCAATAACTGAAAACTCCTGAGATCCGACTCACCACGAAGTATTCGTTTAGTTGGTCCCGGAAACAGGCTGAGCATTTTTGCCGTCGGTGCCGTCATTGCCGGAAAGTCCTGACCAAACCGTTGTTTTTTCGGGTGTACCGGTGAACGCGTGCCAACCTCCAGGCCCCGGTGCAAAACGACACTTGAAACAATATCCATCAGTCGGAGCCGCAAATCATGCCGGACCGTTGAATGGTCAACTGCTTTACCGTATAACCATTGAGCGACATCGGTCTCTGATCCGGCCCGCTTGATTTCCGTAAGAAACGTTTCCAGAAATTCGTCCAGACTGTGTGCGTCGGACTCACCGGCAAGCTCCAAAGCACTCCGCACACTTTCGGGAGCGCTTCCGGGAAGGTGCAATCGAACCCACGACGAATAGTCCAGCGATCGTTCCTCGGCCCGCGCGGTTCCCGAGAGCACAGCCAGCACTAAGCCCAGAATCAGAGAACCGGTTGTGGTCTGGATAAATGTTTTACAGCGAAAAACTCTCATCGTCACTGAGTTCGGCGTGAGCAGACCTTGACGATTCCGTCAAGTCGTATCGAAAAAATAGAAGATGGCCAGAATCTACGGCTTCTTGGAATATTTTGTATGCCCCGGGGATCCCGGCGCTTCATATTCAAAAGGTTTTAATCTTTCGGATGACAATGTGAATCACAAAGCACAGTACTTTTGCTGCTTCGCGAAAAGAGTGTAAACGTTTCTGGGCGTCTGTCGGACTAAGAAGAACCTCCCATTGTTTTTATCAGGTTTACGCTCCATTTGGCCGAATCATTGATTCAATGAAAACAATTACTTACAGCGAAAGTCCGACAGACTGTTAGTCGGATTTTTGTTCAAGGCCTGTTAACGCTGATGGAACACCCGCTAATGTCCTTTTCTCCTGAAACAAACTGGTCCTCCCGGCGGCGGTTTACAATCGCAACGTTCATCACAGCAATATTATTGCTGGGATGGGGTGCATTTGTTACGAGTATCAATGCTGGCATGGCGGTCCCGGACTGGCCGACTTCATTCGATTCCTATGATCCCTTTAATCCGTGGCCAGAGTGGTGGACGATCACGCCCGTACTTGCGGAACACGGACATCGGCTTCTCGGTGCCCTTACTGGCATTCTTACCGTTATTTTGGCCGTCTGGACCTGGAAGGCTGATTCGCGCCCATGGATGCGTCGTCTCGGTGTTGTCGTACTTGCGTTCGTCGTCCTCCAAGGTGTGCTCGGCGGCATGCGTGTCGTTTATAATTCTCTCGACCTGGCGGTTGTGCACGCCTTGCTCGCACAGATATATTTTTCCCTCCTCGTAGCGATGATTTTATTTGTGTCACCGATGTGGGTCCACCGCGTAGAGACAGCTCCCGACAGCGACCTATCTTCACTCAAGACGTCCGTAATCACGGCGTCCTCACTCGTCTACCTTCAGATCTTCCTGGGCGCTCTGCTCAGACACCCCGGTGTAGGAATCGATCCTCTCTACGCAATGGCACATTTGGGATTCGCACTCCTTGTTTCCGGCCACCTGATGAGTGTATGGTTTCGAATACGATATCGGCATCACGAAGAAGTCGACCTGAATAAGGTCTCGAATTACGTAATGATCATACTGGGACTTCAGGTATCTCTCGGGCTCTTTGCTTACTTTATACTATTGGATGAGCGTGGTATGGTCGAACCAAGTAAGCTGCAGGTAATCATTAATTCGGCACATCTGATTGTAGGAGCCATGCTTTTCTCCAGTACGATCGTGGTTTGTCTGCTAACATTTTGGCGAAGCGGAGAATCGGAACATCTGTCAGAATACGTGTTGGAACACGCGCCGGAACACTTGTCATAACACTCGTTGGAACACCCGCCGGAACACTTGTCAGAACACTCGTTGGAACACTTGTCAGAACGTATTACCATATCAAAAACAATATGACGGACGCTCTGAAAAACAATAAGCCGCGAACGCTGGACGTGATTTCTGTAACACTTCCGCATGCAAGCAAGAAGACTCTTCTCGCGGATTACATTTCGCTGACCAAACCGGAAATCACGTTTCTCGTGACGCTATCTGCACTTGCCGGTTTTATACTCGCCTCGTCAGGCAATATCGATGGTTGGACGTTGTTCTGGACACTCCTCGGGATTCCGCTGGTATCGGCAGGCGGAGCGGCTCTGAATCACGTCTCCGAAATTGATTTCGATGCGACGATGAAACGTACCGCTGCGCGGCCTCTTCCTTCGGGACGGATTCTGCCCGAGCATGCTCGATATTTTGGATATGGCCTGATTGTCCTCGGGTTGTCTGTCCTTTGCCCCCTTGCCAACCCACTGACCGGTGTGCTGGCGGCGGTCTCTGTAAGTCTGTACCTCTATGTGTACACACCCCTCAAAAGAATTACACCCTACAATACTCTTGTCGGAACGATTCCGGGTGCCCTTCCCGCACTCGGCGGCTGGACGGCGGCTACAGGTGGCTTCGGGCCCGGAGGGTGGGCCATCTTCGCCGTACTTCTCTTCTGGCAAATGCCCCATTTTATGGCTTTGGCCTGGATGTATCGGAAAGATTATCAACGTGCAGGGTATCGCATGTGGACCATCGGCGACGAGGAGGGAAATCTCACATCGGCACTCATGATTGGTTTTTCAATTCTTATGATCCTGTCATCGTTGGCACCGGCAGCACTCTCATTGACGGGCCCGATATACCTCGCCGGCGCAATTCTTCTGGCGTTCTGGTTTGCTTTCCCTGTGATTCATTTTTCCAAGACGAGAAGCGTACAGGATGCCAAAAAAGTACTTATGGCAACCGTTTACTATATCCCTCTGCTCTTGCTGCTGATTATTGCCGACCGATTTTCAGGATTTTAGGACCTGATGATGGAGTCACATGAGGTTATTGACTTGAAGTCGCTGTCGAGATCAGCGCTCTCAAGTTTTATCGAGGGGCTCGGATTCCCGAAATATCGGGCGGATCAGATTTTTCGTTGGATGTATCAGTCGGGCGTCGCTGAATTTGATGAGATGACCAATCTCCCGCTGGCCGACCGACAGCGCTTGGCAGACGTCGCGTTTCTCGGATCACTGAAAATGATCCGAGATTTCCGATCGTCAGATGGCACAATCAAGATTTTATTCGCACTGCCTTCAGCGCGCAAGATCGAAACGGTTCTGATTCCAGATTTTGATTCCACAGGAAAAGCGGTTCGAACCACGGTTTGTGTTTCGAGTCAGGTCGGTTGCGCAATGGGATGCACGTTCTGCGCCACGGGTTTAATGGGTTTTCACGAAAACTTGGATTCAGGCCAGATCTTCGATCAGGTGTTCTATGCAAATCGGCTGTCAGAGCAGACTTTTTCGCGCCCTGTTTCCAATATCGTATACATGGGGATGGGAGAACCCTTTCTCAATTTTGGCGCCGTGCTTGATAGTGTAAATAAAATTACATCCTCCTCCGGGCTGGAGATGGCTCCGAAACGTATCACGATATCAACGGTTGGCCTCGCTGCCCGCATCCGGGATTTCGCAGACGCGCACACTCGATGTAATCTGGCTGTTTCACTGCACGCCCCAACAGACCAGAAACGCAGCAGCATCATGCCGATCAACAAAAAGCGGAAAACAGATCTGGAAGCTTTGAAGGGAGCCGTTATTTATTACACCGGGCGGACAGGCCTTCCTGTTACCTACGAATACTGCATGTTCAGCGGCTTCAACGATAGTGAGGCTGACGCATTGGCGCTCGCTGCCGTAACAAAATGGGCACCCTCGAAGGTCAACCTGATCATGTACAACCCGGTGGATTCTACAGGCTTTCAGCGTACCGAAGAGACTCAACTCGACCGGTTTATTCGAATTCTTGTGAAAAAAAGAATCCGGGTTACCGTCAGGCGAAGCAGGGGACAGGATATCAACGCGGCTTGTGGCCAACTTGCGGCTGAAAATCTGCCGGCATGATAAATCAGAGAAAAAGCTTCTGTTCTTCGGCACGACTTTTCAGTCGAAAGGACAATAAGGTAAGACCGGCAACAACGGCAGCAATCATCAGAAATGCGGTGGAATACCCTCTGACAACACCACCCATTGATGCAACAATTGCACCTACGGCTGCTGCGCCCACCAGTTGGCCGATTGATATGGAAAGCGTAATTACACCCTGAGACGCCGTTCGCTCGGATTCGAGAGCCTCATGTATCAGGATGTAATTAAGGGCTGAGCCCATGATCCCGGCCAGACCCAGCCCGATCATAATTGTGGCCACATAAAAAACAACGATCCAAGCCGGCCAGAGTGCAATGGAAACAAGACCGGTAAACAACAGAGAATTGCTCGCAACAACTACGAGACGAGATCCGCTTCGGTCGAGAATCAGTCCCCACACCGGTGACCCCACCGCGATGGCAATGGAGAGGGGAATCAACATATATGCCGCTTCGCTTCTTGAAACGGACATCGAAAGGCTTGCAAGCGTGGGAAAAGATATAAAGGCGGCTTCAATCATTCCCGCACCGATGGCCAGAAAACTGGCAAGCATTATTTGTCTGTTGGTAAACAGTGTGGGCCGAAGAACGGGGTCGGCGGCACGCTTTTCCACTTTGATGAACGCAGGCAGCAGAATCGAAAATATTAAAAAAGACAGGAACACTCGAGGTCGCGTAAGCGCACTGGCAATGTGTCCCGGATCGAGCTGACTGATACCGTACGTGAGTGAGAGAATCATTCCCGTCAGCAGAACGACTCCCTTTATATCGATGGGATTATGTCTTCGCGGCTCCACAGGAGGAATCGTCAGAAATCCCAGTATTCCAACCACAGCCGCAAAAGGCACGTACCCGAAATAAATCCAGCGCCAACCTATTTGCAACAGCAATCCGGCAATGATGGGGCCAATAATGAAGGCAAGTCCGAACACCGCTCCCAATACTCCAAGCGCACGTCCTCGCATGGACGGCGGAAATGTATCGGCTGTTACGGCGGCAGCAACCGGAAATATGCCGGAGGCTGCCAGACCTTGAATACACCGTCCAGCCAGCAGCATGGCAAAACTCTGTGACGTTGCAACCAGTAACCCTCCGGCGGCGAACAGAACAACGACCACCAGAAAAACAGGCCGACGACCGTATATATCGGCCATCTTGGACATGACCGGGACTCCCATCAGATTGAACAGGACGAACGCGTTCAGAATCCAGGACCCGAGTCGCTCATCAATTCCAAATGTTTCCTGAATCGCAGGTTTTGCGGGGCCCAACATCGCTATGTCCATTGCGGCCATAAGAACCCCAAGAAAAAGAACGATCAGGATGCGTACAGAACGTTGAGATATAGAAATATTCACGTTCGACTCTGCAAAATATTTTCAAGTGCCGCAGAATAGCATCCACCGGGCGCTTGTACTACTTTCGCTCGACCGCGCATCGCAAGTCCTTCTATTATTCGCAATGCGAAACGATTAAAACGAACCACATGACTCTTTTTCAAAAACGAATTCTTCTGAGTCCGCAACAACAAGCACGGCACGTATTCGTTTTTTTTGTTCTTGCTTGTCTGAGCGGTGTATTTCTGACAGCGTGCCAGGATGTCTCTACAGACGGCGGTATCGTCAACCGTAACGACTCCGCCGACCAAGCCCGATGGGTAGAACAATCGCTGGCTCAAATGAGCCGTCGAGAAATGGTTTCCCAGATGATCGTCGTGCTCATACCAGATGAGTTCGATGCATTTGACGCGCAGGCGTTTAACGAATTAAGGGAAAACGTCATCGATTTCGGCGCAGGCGGTATCGTATTTCTTCAGTCGGAGCCCCTTTCGCAGAGCACGATTACATCAGATCTGCAAGCCGAAGCACGAATTCCCTTATTCGTTGCTCAGGACATGGAATGGGGAGCAGCGATGCGTGTGAAATATGCAACCGAGTTCCCGCAAGCCATGGGAATCGGTGCTACACAAGATCCGGAGTTCGCTCGCGAGGCGGGACGCATTACTGCCGTAGAAGCCCGATCTCTCGGAGTTAATTTCATTCTGGCCCCTGTGGCCGACGTGAACAGCAACCCGGATAATCCAATTATTGGACCCCGATCCTTCGGCGACGATCCAGAACAGGTCTCTCTATTCGTCAGCGCATTTATTCATGGTGTTCAGAAGGAGAACATACTGGCAACGGTCAAACATTTCCCAGGACACGGTTCGACAAACGCCGATTCACATTCTTCGCTTCCATTGGTTGCTCCGGAACGGTTTCAAACGGAATTGTTGGATCTGAAGCCGTTTAAAGTGGCAATATCGTCGAACGTCGGTGCCGTGATGACTGGGCACGTAGCGATTGCACGTCCCGGAGACAGGAATATTATTCCAGCCACGTTATCCGATTCTCTGCTGCACGATGTGCTGCGCGTACAACTTGGATTCCGTGGTCTGATCATCTCAGACGCCATGAACATGGCTGGATTGGGAAACCTCGGAAAAATCGATTCGATCACTGTTCGTGCAGTCCGGGCCGGGGTCGATATTCTGCTTATGCCGCGAGACCCTGTCGAAACCCGGGAGATTATTTTAAGAGCACTGGCTGATGGCACCATCAGTGAGACCCGTATTCGCGCATCGGTACGTCGAATTCTTCTTGCCAAGTGGTCGATCGGCCTGTCAAAAAGGCCCGCCTCGCGTTTACACTCGGTTCGGTCTGAGTTAACGAACCCGGATCATAAGGCGTTTTCCAGAGAGCTGGCAAGACGATCTCTCGTCCTGCTGGACGACGGCGAAGCACTGGACCGGATCACAAGCGCCCGCTCAATCATCGTTTTACCGGTCATAGATGTCTCGTCCGGTGATCACGTGCGATTTTTAAGGCGCTCTCTTGAGCGATATCATTCTGGAATCGTCATGCTTGATCCCATATTGGAAGGTCCGATTGATGAGGTTTTGCGTTCGATCACCGATAGACCTGATCGAGGAAATATCGTAATAATTGCGGATCTGAGATCTTCTCGAAGGTCAGCACCGGCTTTTCTTGAATCCATCGTCAACGTTTTTTCCGGCAAAGATGTGCCTTTGATTGTCCTGGCTATGGGGTCTCCATATTCGGCTGCCGGGTTAGAGGCCGGCAAACACGCTTTGATCGTTTCTTTTGGCTCTTCTCGCGTCGTAAGCGACGCCGTGGCTGATGCCCTCTTTGGACGCTCAACGATATGCGGACACCTTCCCGTTCAACTTTCAGACCAGTTTAAAAGAGGATCGGGGTTATGCCGCCCGCAGAAATTTCTCCGCCGCGGATTACCGGAAGAATCAGGCCTGAGCGGGGATATACTTCGCTCCCTTGCCGGCCTGATTGATACAGCGATTGCCGACACCGCTTTTCCGGGAGCTGCCATCGCCATCGGACGTGCCGGAGTTCTTGTCGAATTCCGGGGTTTTGGTCACTACAGGTATGATGCAAGCAGAAATGTCACACCAAAATCCATATTCGATCTCGCCAGTCTGACCAAGGTCATTGCAACCACCACCGCAATCATGAAACTGTATGAAGCAGACGCGATTCGACTCGATGATCCTGTTTCCCGCTATATTCCGGCATTTGGGGAATCAGGCAAAAGCGCGGTTACGATTCGTCATCTCCTAACTCATACCGGGGGGCTGATTCCTTTTCGCCCCTATTATCAAAACAGCCGGGCATCGAGCCACTCGGTGATCAGTGAGATCCTGGGTGATTCACTCGTTTATGAACCAGGCACAGAATTTCGTTATTCGGATCTGGGGCCAATCGTTCTTGCTCTCGTGGTTGAGGCAGTCACCGGAGAATCATTCGAAGTGTATACAAAGAAGAATATTTTCGATCCTCTCGGCATGTCTGACACGGGTTTCAGGTCTGTCGAGCGAACGGGTAATGCAAACAACGTAGTGCCCACGGAACTCGACGATTATTATCGCCACAGGTTAATCCAAGGCGTTGTCCACGACGAAACGGCTTATCTACTCGGAGGCGTTGCAGGACACGCAGGTCTCTTCTCAACAGTCGACGACCTCTCTCGCTTTGCGTTCATGATGACGAAGGAAGGCAGGGTCGGTACTGAGAGATTTCTGAAGCCGGAAACTATCCGACTCTTTACGCGCGCTGCGAATCCGGAGGGATTACACAGTCGGGCGCTCGGTTGGGATACACACAGCGTAAGCGGTTATTCTTCGGCCGGCCGCCATTTCGGTCGATTGTCCTACGGCCATACCGGATTTACCGGTACATCTATCTGGATTGAGCCCGATCAGAGCATGTTTGTAATTCTTCTTACGAATCGGGTCTACCCTACGCGGGAGAACAATAAACATATAGCGATTCGCCCGGCCGTCGTCGATCTCGCTTTTGAGGCTATTCGGAAAACACCGGTATTCAATCCTGTCAAAACAGTTGCATGGTAAGCCCTGGAACCGAACGCTTGCTGCTGTTTTCAACGGTGCGGCCACTCCGGGACAGAGTATTACCAATTATCCTTTACATTATGCCCACTTACCTTTACAAGCGCGAAGACGGTTCAACCTTTGAGATCGAACATCGAATAACCGCTCCGGTATTGAAAACGTGCCCGACAACCGGACAGACAGTCAAGCGCCTTATCAGCAAAGGTGCCGGCCTGATTTTTAAAGGAAGCGGCTTTTATCTCACCGATTATGTACGGACGTCTGACGGCACGCCGCCGGGGTCAGGAGACGCACTTTCCCCGAACGGAAAATCTGCGGAACGCGGGGATACCAAGTTGGACACGACCGGAAAGACGGAACCCTCAACCGACACTGGAAACGGCTCGAACAAGCCGTCCGACACTTCGACTGATACGTCCAGTAGTGCATCTGGTAATTCTGCGCATGCAGCGGATAAATCCTCTTCGGAGCAATAGAGATCAGGAAGTGAGTCATCCTTGAACCGGCCTTTTCAAGAAATTGTTCGTCCGGTCCTCCACCTCTGAATTTCCCGTCTCCAGAAAGATTCATAATCGGCCGAACGCTGCAGCCGGAAAGACCGCAATATCTCCGGCAAGGAGGAGCGCTGATTACGAATAAAGGTGAAGGACTCGTCAGCGCGTCCGTCATCGAACGAATAATACCAGACCTCCCTGTCTGGAGATCGATCGATAAAGAGTGGTTCTCCGAGCAGGATAAAAATCATGCCCTGATCTGTTTTCCATCCCTCTTTGATCACCGAAAATCGGAGGTTCGCTTCTTCAACCCGCATAAAATACGCCCTCAATGTAGCTCTCGCCAGATCTTCCCTCTCCATGAAACGACCCCAGAAACCATCGAACAGAGCTCTTGGATTTCCGGAAAGAAAAACGCCCCTCATTATTTCCCATTCGTCCGCGTCGGCAAGGTAAAAGAGAGGTGGAATCAGTTCAGAATAGTTGTTGATTTTAGGAAAGTCCTTGCGTCGGAAAATGATATACCGGGAACGTGTGGCCGCCGGAGGTGCGCCTTCCGTAATCAGATCGTCGATCGATACGTCAATTCGGTAAAGTCCTGGACTTCTCACCCGAAGCGGTGTGCGAACGGCTCGAAGCGGACCTCGGTTGACCATTTCAATCAATTTTATCAGAGTATCACCGACAGCAGGATTCCACATCTCTGTGTTTTCAGCTGGATCCGGACCCTGCCAGAACGGTGACCTCGCGGCGACGGAGTCTGGTATGAGTTGCAGAAGTATAGTTTCCGAACGGACCGGTCGGGCTGTATTTCCGGTCAGAAAATACACCGAAGAAAACGCTTCGTTTCTGAAAGGCAATTGTGTCCCAAGGATCGGTGAGCCATCCAGATTGTCCAAGGTAATCTGGCTTACGATCAGAGGCCTGTTTCGAACGGGATACTCTACTTTGAGACGACGGCTTGTGGTTTTACCCGAAAGCAGATCGTCCAGAAAGACTTCTATATAATATTTTCCGGGACTGACTTCGAAAAAGACAGAATGCCGGGCATATCGAAAGAGAGACGGTGGTCGAGCAGGAATCCGGGACAAAGTACTTCGCCCGGACGACTCATCAATTACCCGCTTTCCGTTTCCGTCATACAGCCGGACGAGCCACTCTATCTGTGCGCCAAGAGCCCCCTCCTGTTCCTGAAAAGAAATTGAAATCTCAGGCGCCGCCACGTCCACAACAAGTCCCCTTGTCCGCGCCACGGACCGCGGCCTTACCCGGACGTCAAAGGCAGGTTCTCCACGTTCGTATCCAGCCGTGATGCCATCGTAGGAACCACTTATTTCAGAAAAACCGGTACATCCAAAAATGGTACAGCATGCCACCTGAAACAATAGGAACAGCGGCTTCCCGGGACGCCATTTTAGGCGGCTTTGCATTGTCTAAACAGCGTTTTCTGCCGCATGAACGATGGCTGCAAATTCTTCAGCCTTCAAACTGGCACCGCCGATAAGGCCGCCACCAACATCTTCACGGGACAGCAATTCCGCTGCGTTACCGGGATTCATGCTTCCGCCATACAGGATATCTACTTTCCTGCCTGTTTCAGAACCATATAAATCGACCAGAATCGCCCTTATTGCAGCATGCATCTCCTGAGCCTGGTCGGGTGTTGCAGTTCTGCCCGTCCCGATCGCCCACACGGGTTCATAGGCAATCACAAGTTCGACATCAGAATGGATCGGCACATCATCGAGCGCTGTTCTGAGTTGTTCGGTCACCAAGTCTTGTGCCTTTCCGGCCTCTCTCACTTCGAGCGATTCGCCTACACACACAATAGGAATTAGCTTACTCGCAACGGCGCTCTGAATTTTTTGATTCACGATCTGATTTGTTTCGTGGAAATACTGTCGACGTTCTGAGTGCCCCAGGATCACATAGCGGCATCCTGCAGCGCGCAACATTGGCGCCGATACCTCTCCGGTGTAGGCACCGAATTCGCCTGCCAGCATGTTCTGCGCACCCAACTGCACGGACGAACCGTGCAACTCGCTGAATACTGCGTCAATGTTGGTGAGTGGCGGACATACTGCCACTAACACATTTCTGGTTTTCCCGACGGAGGAAATTACGGCCCGGGCCAACTGTCTCGCTGTCGGTAAATCCGTATTCATTTTCCAATTTCCGGCTATCAGCATATCCCCAGCAAATAATTCAAGTGAAACGATCAGGCGATCAATCGTTGGTCGAAAGGTTGACAAGAACTCCCTGCACAAGAGCCACAAGATCTTTTTCCAGCGGTCGCAGCCCCAAACCCGAATATTTGGCCACGATAATCCCATCCGGGTCTATCAGAAACCTCGTTGGAAGAACATGAATATTATACACGGAAGCAATCTCGGACTCGTTTGAACCCGCGAATGCGAACAAACCGGCGTGATCACCCTCTTCAAAAAGAGCCTCGTTGATGTCATCATCGGTCTCCACGGAGACGGACAACGTCAGGAACATCAGTGGATTCATTGCTGCAAAGACGGCATCACGTTCGGCAAGTTCTTGCCTGAACGCCTTATTCAGCGGCTCGTAAAACTCAAGAACGAAGTATCTCCCATTCGCGTCGTCGAGCGCAAAGGTTCCGCCATCTCGAGTTTTGACTGAAAACGGAGGGGCCGGCATCCCGGGTAATAAGTTTTCAAGTTCGTACGCAGCCCTCGAAGCCCACCTTGCCCATTCCGAGTCCGGAAAACCCCGTCTTAACGAAAGCGCCGCCTCGAGGGCCTCCTCGCTCCGAAGGCTGTCTGAATAAGCGATTACCAGCTCTGCCGTCAGCGCCGCAACCGCCTTTACATCATCCAATTCCTGGATGTAATACGATATCAGCGCAATGGACGCATCCAACCCTGCAATCCGTGCTTCTGAACGACGTGCAGAACGAACGGCATCAACGATATGCTGATTGTCAAGTCGCAGCTCCTGGATTCTGTCCACAACAAGAGGATCATTCCAGCCCTCCAGCATCTGAATGGATTCAACGCTCGCCAGATCCGCACCAAACGTGCCGCTGTACAGAGAACGAAGACTCCACAGAATCGCCGCCGTCTGCTCCGCGATTTGTGGAATCGATTGTTTTGCGGAATCTCCCGCTTCCAGCATTCTCAGCATCGACGCATTATGCTGAGCTTTAGTATTCAGGTAAGCCATCCAGGCAGAATTTTCGCGAGAAATGATTCTGAGCCGCTTTCCATTCAACGGATACGTGCCGGAAATAACAGCGGTATCGCCCTCAGCGATGACAAACTGATCGGTACTGAGATGCACACCTGCACGGCGCACAATCAATGGGTAAATCCCACCCGTAACGGCCGAAATATCCAAACGGAAAAAACCGTCCATGTCGGTCGTTGCAATGGCCAGCGTATCGATATCACCATCCAACTGGTTTGCCAGCAATACTTCGAACCCACTGAAGTCCCGGGTTGAATCTGGCTGACCGGCGATCTCCAGCGTGCCCTCTGCAAAGGTCTTGAATCGACCATCATCGTGTGTACTGCAAGAAGTCAAGAATAACCCTGTAATGATCGCCAGAGCAGGAAAAACCCGTCGCCAGTCTGTTATTACTCTTTCGTGTTCCTCTATCATGTATACGCTGTATCTCGAATCTCAAACGATTTCGAACTGCTCGCGAACCACCCGCAAAATCCGTGTTTATTCGATCTACGAATTCAAGCAGAACCAGTTCATTCGAATCCAGAAAAAATTATTCCTTTTCGCCGCATCTGCCTCTGTGTAAAGAACTGACCTTGCGACGACTTTGATGGGCGTTGTTCCCGCTCTGTGTTATTCATCCTTGTACCCTGCGTCTGACCCATCAACGATCTTGAATGCCGACACATCCAGAGCCCTTCCATCAGCGTTAACAGGATCTAATAGGCGAGCAGCCGGTCGAGTCCATCCTGCAACCTGCCTTTGGCCGAGTAAATATCATCCTCAAGAGATTCCGAGAATGGAATCGGCGTGTCTTCTGCTCCAATTCGAACCGGAGGCGCGTCGAGATCCTCGAAAGCCTGCTCGGCAATCTGTGAAAGAATTTCCGCACCGAATCCTCCCGTACGCACCGCCTCGTGTACAACCATCAATCGATGTGTTTTTTTTACGGAAGCGAAGACCATTTCGCGATCCCACGGAATCAGAGTGCGCAGGTCAATGATTTCGATATGTACCCCTTTGCGATCCATCGCTTCAGCAGCTTCCATGGCCCAGTGTACACCCACGCCGTACGTCACAATGGTAGCCGCGTCTCCTTCCCTTGCGATTCTCGCTTTCCCCAGTGGTACACGATAGGAGCCGGCATCGACACTGCCCTTGAGCGAACGGTACAGTTTTTTATGTTCGAAAAAGATTACGGGATTGGGATCGTCAATAGCCGATCGGAGAAGTCCCTTCGCATCGGCTGGAGTTGCCGGAACGACCACTTTCAGTCCCGGCACATGGCAGAACCAAGCCTCCATGGATTGTGAATGAAATGGTCCCGCACCTATCCCACCTCCAAACGGTGCTCTTATAGTGACATTCAGGGCGGAACCCCATCGATAATGTGTTGTCGAGAGGTTATTGATGATCTGATTGAAGCCGCACGTGATAAAGTCTGCATACTGCATCTCTACCACCGGTTTCCAACCTGCGAGAGCAAGTCCCATGGCCGCTCCGATAATCCCGCTCTCTATAATCGGTGTGTTTCTTACACGCGCACTGCCAAATCGATCGAGCAATCCGGCAGTCACCTTGAATACACCTCCGTATTCCGCGATATCCTGCCCGATGATGAGTACCCGTGGATCCTCCTCCATGGCTGCCCCCAGGCCGTCAGAAATCGCATCGATGAACCGTCTGTTTTCTGGAGACCCCGAATGTGAAAGATGATCTTCTCGTGAGGATTCGCCGTCAGAACAGGGAGCATATACGTCGTTGAGTTCCCTCTCCAGCGAGCTCGTCACCTGGGGCTGAGCAAGCGCCCACTCCGCAACTTCTTCTATTTCTTGTTCAAGTCGTTTCCTGATGGCTGACTGTTCCTCTTCTGAGACCTCACCCAATATTTGTTTTGAGAATCGATCAACAGGGTCGCGCTCCGCCCACTCCTGAATTAATTCAGACGGGACATATTTGGTACCTGACGCCTCTTCATGACCCCGCATACGAAATGTTTTCATCTCGATGAGCGTCGGACCCTTGCCTGTTCGCGCATCCATGGCGGCCTTCTTTACCGCATTCTGCACGGCAAGGATATCATTTCCATCCACGATCGCCGAAAATATTCCGTATCCGGAAGCCGCATCAGCAAGGTTTTCAACTGGAATTGCTTCGGCAGTTGGCGTCGAGAGGCCATAACCGTTGTTTTCCACTATGAACAGAACCGGAAGCGACCAGCTTGCGGCCAGACTCAATGCCTCGTGGAAATCCCCTTCCCGCGTTGCACCATCGCCGATAAAGGCTGCTGCTACCTGCGAAGTATCGTCGAGTAAAGAGGCAAGGGCCAGTCCATCCGCTACGGGCAACATCGCCGCCAATTGGGAAATCATGCCCACAATATGACGTTCCGGCAGCCCGAAGTGGAACGTTCTGTCACGCCCCTGCGTGAATCCTCCCTCTTTGCCCATGATTTGACAGAAAAGTCGTTTCAGTGGAACCCCACGAGTCGTCCACACACCGAGATTACGGTGCATAGGCAGGATATAATCGTCTTCGTTGAGCGCGCACGTTACCCCCACTGCAATGGCTTCCTGACCATATCCACTGAACCACTTGGCAATCCGACCCTGACGAATCAGCCGGAGCATCTTCAGCTCGATAATTCGTGGGAGTAAAAGCGCTTCATACAACGCCTTTACGTCTTTCGACGTCTCTGTCTGCATTCGAGTGTTACCGACTTATGGGAGCAGATCGCACTGCCAGACTGCCCGCCAGAAAAAGAAAGGAGATCAGCGACCACTTCCGCGAATCGCCGTATAAATAGTACGGAAAAGGATCTGCAAATCCCTTTGAAAGCTCAAATTCTCAATATAGAACAGATCGTATTTAACCTTCTGTCTTACGTCGTCGAGACTCGAATCGTATTTCCATTTTACTTGAGCCCACCCCGTAATGCCAGGTTTCACCCGATGTCGCCTGTTGTACAACGGAATTTCGTTGGCAAGTTTTTCCACAAAATAAGGCCTTTCCGGGCGCGGGCCCACCAGACTCATTTCTCCTTTGAACACATTGAGTAACTGAGGAATCTCATCCAGACGCCATTTCCGCAGCCAGCGACCCAAGGGCGTATATCTTGGATCGTCCGGTTGAGCCCAGACCGGACCAGTTTCTTCTTCAGCATTCAGATTCATGGTACGATACTTTAACATAATGAATACTTCTCCGTGCCGGCCTACTCTTTCCTGTCTATAAATAGCGGGACCCGGTGATGATATCAGTACGGCAAGGCCGAGAATTATCCAGAGGGGAAGTCCTATAATCAGGATGACAACTGAAACGATGAAATCGAACAGTCGTTTCAAGCTTCGCTCCCACGGCTGCATGGGTTCTGAGAGCACTTCTATCAGAGGCAGACCGTACATGTGTTCTGTTCTGGCCATTCCCCCTATGAGCGTATAAAAATCGGGAACGAGCTTGAGAGATACCGATTTGCCATCACAAAGACGAAGCACTTCCATGAGCGAATCTCCGTCATTGGAACCGAGCGCAATCAATACGTCCTGAATTTCGAGCTCATCGATCAGCCGAGGCAGATCATGTATCGAGGGTGTATTCTCAAGCGCGATCATTTCTTTTTCGCCGATATCGGCCGTTTCATACATGGAATCTCGCACGTTCTGTCGCCGAAGTCGCAGCGCTCCTACAATTTCCAGACCTGCTTCCGGATATCTGGCCACTTCTGCATGCAATCGGTCCACGCGATCACTCCAGCCCACAATCAACGTTCGGTGTAAACCATGACCCCGTAAAATCAAGAGTTTCTGAACCGAACGAACCAATACGCGACCGAAGGCTACCAGCGAAAAAATGGCCATCCAGTAAAGGATTAAGTTTGTTCGGGCCGAGTAGGCATCGAGTGCATCGATGAAAAAAACAAAGAAGAGAACCAGAATTCCAAATGTGACCACTTTGGCCAGCGAGGCAAGTTCATCGAAACGGCTGGCGGCATAACGCTCCCGGTACATGCCGTAAAAGAGGAAAAGCGCCAGCCAGTATGCCGTCAGCGTGGCATAAACCGGAATAAGAACAGAATCATCGGGAGCGAATACCGTATCCCCGAGGCGCGCCCATTCAAAACGAATCCAATACCATAAAACGTTCGCGATTACTACTGCAACCACATCCGTTACCAACAGGATTATCAGCTCTGAACGTCTCGACACAGGAGTTTACGTAAGAAAGAATCAATTGACTGCCATAGCATTATCGGCACGCCTTAAAAAGAGCCCCCGGTATACTGTTCCGGAATATTATGACAATCCCATATGGGCGCGCTAACTTGATTACATCGTGCTACGTTTAGAATAACACCTGAAACGTTGGAATTACCCATACCGCGTGATGCTGACATAGCGGCAATCGTTTTCTTTTTATCTCTGTTGTCACTCTTCATCCCGTCGAGTGCAGAAGCACAGGAGGCCCATCTTCGCCTCGTAGAGGAGTCGACGGGTTTTGCGGTGGAGCAGTTACAGGCACGCGGGTATCTTCTGGCGTTGAATCCCACCGACACACCCTATTCCGATGGCGAAATCCTCGAGGCCCTCTCGAGCGTTGAGATTGCTCGGCTGAGCTCTACAGAGCGTTACTGGTTTGATCTTCTCGAATCCGATATTTCGTCGCTGACATCATCGAACGGAAACGCCATTATGGGTATTCGCGCGCGCTCAGGGCTCCGTGCTTCGAATAACGGTCGTCTGGATCAACAGCGATATCTCTCGGATGACAGCGGAATCGTCTGGCCGTACGTTTTGATTCAACCCCGGTTTTCTCTTGGCGGATTTGCGGCTGCAATAGGTGTCAGACACGATGTGTTCTATGAGGAAGACCCCGATGGAATAGATACCGCCCTCAGACTGTTTCTGCGTGCCGAAGATGCGTATATCCGATATGAAGCAGACTGGTTTTCAGCCAATATCGGACGGTTTCAAAGACATTGGGGTGCCTTTTCATCAGAGAGTACAATACTCAGCGCAAACCCGCGTTCGTATGACCAGTTCGGATTCACGCTCGGCGGAGGCCGTTTTCGATTGCGAAGTCTGCTCGGAGAATTAGATAGCATTACCGCAGATGGAGAATTTACCGGAACGGCTGGGGCTGATTCCACGGCTGCAGGTAACGAACGAAGATATATCGCCGCTCACCGTCTGGACTGGCGTCCGAACAGGGATATCACCATTACCGCATTTCAGTCTGTTCTTTATTCGGGCCCAAACGCAAATTTATCGTTGAAATACATTAACCCTCTGCTCCCGGTCCTTGTATCTCTCGATAACACCCCTAAAAATGACGAAAACAATGGCTTTGCGGGTTTCTCCGTATGGTTTCGGCATCAGAAAATGGTTATTTTTTTGCAGGCGACCGTTGATGACGTGGATATCTTGAATCGGAAAGAGCCCAGCTCGTTCGGTCTGGTAGGATCTCTTACATTTTCCGACATCGTCGGCAGCACTACGATTAAAGTCGGCGCAACTGCGATCGGATCACGCACCTTCAACACGGAACAGACGGAAGGCCAGTATATCTACCTGCTTAGAGGCCTGGCGACTCAGTTCAGTGATTATGTCTCCTTTTTCTCCGAGGTGAACATATTTGCCTTCGGCTTGCTGAAAGGATTGACGATCACACCCAGAATTGACTTTTTATGGCAAGGTGAACAAGATATCAGAAATCCTTTCCCGACGTCGAAAGAGGCGGATACAATCCTGTCGGGCACTGTAGAGAGAACGGTTCGTCCCGCGTTGCGATTTCGATACGAACCTTCAAGGTTGTTCTTCGTCGCAGGAGACATCGGTGTCAATACAATCCAGAATGCGGATCACGTACCGGGAGATTCCCGAACAAAAATACTGGGACTACTCGAAATCGGGGTCAGACTTTCCACCGAGAAATTGTTCAAACTGGGATTTTGACCATGCCGGCCGAATGTCGAGACATCGATGTACGTGTCGAATCGCAGGCGTAAACAACACACCTTACTTCAGCGAAAAACGGAACGTAACCCTTCCCGTTTGAGATTCTTGTGGTGCATTAGGGGGCAACGGGTTAAATCGCCAAAGAAGAAGCGCTCGCATAACCTCCTGCTCGAGCTGGGGATTGCCTTTTCTGATCGGTACACGCTGAATAATCCGGCCCTTGGGGTCAGACATCAGGCCGCGCATGCCGGCCATCTGCTTGATCTGCTGGATGTTCCCCTTGGCCCCCGAGATGGCCATGGCGTAGATACCGCCGTAGTTCGGCAGCTCTTCCTGGACCGCCTCCGTAAGCTTTTCGTTGACCGCCATCCAGGTGTTGACCGCTTCCTGGTACCGGCTTTTTTCGTCAATCATCCCCTGCGCGAAAAGGTCATCCAGCTTGGCGATCTGTGCGTCGCCTTCCGCCAGAAGCTTGCCTTTCACGGCCGGGACGGTGATGTCATTGATCGCGATCGTCGTTCCGGACTGCGTCGCGTAGCGGAATCCCAGGTCCTTCAACTCATCGAGGAACTCTGCGGTCCGCTCGTTGCCGAGGCCTCCGTATGCCTGGCTCACGAGATCGCTGACCACGTCAGAGTTGATCGTCAGGTTCTGGTAACCCAGTTCCGGCGGGACGATCTCGTTGAAGATGATCCTGCCGACCGTGGTCGTGATCGTTTCACCGTCACCGGGAGCGCGGACATTGATCGCCTCCCGCAATCCGATGACGTCAAGGTCGTGCGCGAGTCGGGCGTCGGCGAAGTCGGTGTAAACGGTTCGCCTCTTGCTCTGGTCCCCGTCCTTGCTGCCGGTCTCATCGTCTTCGCCCAGCATCTCGGTCAGGTAGTAGTTACCAAGGACCATGTCCAGGGTCGGCGATACGATCGGCTCTCCGGAGCTTGGCGCGAGCATGTTGTAGGTGCTCAGCATCAGCCTCTGGGCCTCAAGAACAGCCTCGCGAGAGAGCGGCACGTGGACCGCCATCTGGTCCCCGTCAAAGTCGGCGTTGAACGCCTTGCAGACGAGCGGGTGGATCTGAATCGCCATGCCCTCGACGAGGATCGGCTGGAAGGCCTGGATGCCGAGACGGTGAAGGGTCGGCGCGCGGTTCAGCAGCACCGGCCGATTCTTGATCACCTCTTCGAGTACGTCCCAGACCTCCGGGCGCGTCCGCTCAACCATCCGCTTGGCGCTCTTGATGTTGTGCGCGTATCCGCGCACAACCAGGGCGTTCATCACGAAGGGCTTGAACAGCTCAAGCGCCATCGTCTTCGGCAGTCCGCACTGGTGCAATTTGAGTTGCGGTCCCACGATGATGACCGAGCGGCCGGAGTAGTCGACACGCTTCCCGAGCAGGTTCTGCCGGAAACGTCCCTGCTTGCCCCTGAGCAGGTCTGTCAGGGACTTGAGCTTGTGGTTGTGGCTCCCGGAGATCGCCCGGCCTCGCCGGCCGTTGTCGATCAGGGCGTCGACCGCCTCCTGCAACATCCGCTTCTCGTTGCGGACAATGATCTCCGGCGCCTGTAGCTCAAGCAGCCTCTTCAACCGGTTGTTGCGGTTGATGACGCGCCGGTAAAGGTCGTTCAGGTCAGACGTAGCGAAACGGCCGCCGTCCAGCTGCACCATCGGGCGCAACTCGGGCGGAAGCACGGGCAACTGCGTCAGGATCATCCACTCCGGTTTGTTGCCGGACTTTGCGAACGCCTCGATGACGCGCAGCCGCTTGATCGCCTTCTTGCGGCGCTGGCCGGAAGTGGTCCGGACCTCTTGCTGCAGGGACTTGCGCAGTTCGGGCAGCGATGAGTTTGAAAGGATTTCAAGCGCCGCTTCGGCGCCCATACCGGCCCGGAACACCTCGCCAAACCGGTCGCGAAGTTCGCGGTAGCGGGACTCGGTGAGCAGCTCCAGGGTCTTGATGCCGTTCAGCTCATCGATCTTGGCGCCGATCTCGCTCTCGACCGTCGCCTTTTCCTCTCCGAACGTGTCCTCGATCGCCATCACCTGGGACTCGACCGGGTGCGCGGCGCGTATCGCTCGCTCGGCTTCAAGCTCCTCGGCGAGTTGCTTCTTGGTCTTTTTCCGGGATTTCGCCTTCTTCGGCTTTTCGTCGTCTTCGCCTTCTTCGCTCTCCGCGACCGGCTCTTCCGTGACATCCGGCTCCGGCGCGGCGGCGCGTATGACGGCGATCGCCTCTGCGGCGGCGGCGTCGATGCGGGTCGTTTCAGCGATCAGGTAGCTCTCAAGCTCTTCCATTGCGCGTTCGCGCGCATCCTCGTCCACGCTTATAACGATGTACTGCGCGAAGTAGAGGACGCGCTCAAGGTTGCGCGGTGATATGTCCAGCAACAGGCCGAGCCGTGACGGCGTGCCCTTGGAGAACCAGATGTGGGCTACCGGAGCGGCGAGCCTGATGTGGCCCATGCGCTCACGTCGCACCTTGGACCTTGCGATCTCAACGCCGCACCGGTCACAGACGACGCCCTTGTAGCGGATCTTCTTGTACTTTCCGCAGTAGCACTCCCAGTCCTTGGTCGGGCCGAAGATGCGCTCGCAGAACAGTCCGTCTTTCTCGGGGCGGAGCGTCCGGTAGTTGATGGTCTCAGGCTTGGTTACCTCGCCATACGACCAGATTTTGATCTGGTCTGGAGAGGCCAGCGAGATTCTAATTGCATTGAAGTCATTACCGCCGAGGGCCATATTTCAAACTCCATCAAGCTGATAGTGTTGTCCATGTTGCGTATTTGCCGATACTTAAATTGCCAAGCGAAGCTCCCCAAATGGAGATGCGGGAAAGCCGTAGCCTCTGGGTTATCGACGTTCTGAAGAACAAGCCGATATCGCTTTGGCTGGGCCGCAATTACGCGTGTTTTACTGGATGCTAGTCGTCGTCACCTATGGCTTCTGGAGACATTGTTTCGTCTTCGGTCTGTTCGCTGGGCGCTGTCTCCAATTCGGATGTCGGGCTGTCTTCCACTGCCCCAACCGAACCGTTGGCTTCGCTGTCGCCAGAGTCGGTCACAGGCTCGGATGCGATCACGTCCTCAACTGATGCGACCGGCTGATCGCCGAGGTCTGCGGGCGGCGACACGTCGTCGACCTGCGTCTCTGCTTGGGCCTCTGCTTGGACATCTGCCTGGGCCTCTTCGGTCACGCCTACGGCCACGGGAACCTGAGGGACACCTTCGCCGATGTTTTCAACTATGTCCAGGATGGGGACTTGCTCTGCGTCGTATTCCTCGTCCAGTTCAACCTGGTCGGGTGTCTCGTGAAGCAGTTCTACCGATAGCCCCAGGCTCTGGAGTTCCTTGAGCAGAACGTGGAACGACTCGGGTATGCCGGGCTGGATAACGTCTTCGCCCTTGACGATGGCTTCGTAGGTCTTGACCCTGCCCACCACGTCGTCGGACTTGACGGTCAGCATCTCCTGGAGGTTGTAGGCGGCGGAGTACGCCTCAAGCGCCCAGACCTCCATTTCGCCGAATCTCTGGCCGCCGAACTGGGCCTTGCCGCCCAGGGGCTGCTGGGTTATCAGCGAGTACGGGCCGGTGGAGCGAGCGTGTATCTTGTCTTCCACCAGGTGGATCAGCTTGAGCATGTAGATGTAGCCCACGGTGATCGGCTGGTCGAATTTATCGCCGGTGCGGCCGTCGTAGAGGGTCGCCTTTCCGATGATGGGTGAGGCGATTTGCTCCTCACGGTTGAGCCGCAGGACCTCGACCATCATATCTTCATCCGACATGTCGGTGATGTCCTGACCCATCTCTTCCTTGAGCCAGATT
>JACZYD010000136.1 GCA_022571255.1 Bacteroidota bacterium | reverse complement strand
CAGCTCGGTTGATGGAAGAGAAATTCGACTGCATTATCGTAGGTGGCGGCATTGCAGGCCTGAGTGCCGCGATGACGCTCGCCCGTGCGGACGCTCGTTTTTTGCTCATTGAGCGGGGTGAATTTTGTGGTGCAAAAAATGTTTCCGGGGGCGTATTGTGGGGTTCGGATCTGAGCACGCTTGTTCCGGATTACGCGGAGGGTGACGATGGTTTTGAGAGATTCGTAAATCATCGTCGGCTGACATTCATGGACGGGGAGTCTGCTTTTTCAGTGGATTTTAAATCGGTTCATTTTGAGGAGACACCTTTCATCGGAATAATTGTATTGCGAGCCCGTTTTGACAGCTGGCTTGCAGCGAAGGTCGAGTCTGTCATCGAGCAAGGATCGAACGCTGATTCGTCATTTCTGGCCACAAATATTCTTGTGCAGCAAGTCCTCGTTAAGGATGGGCGCGTAATCGGGATTCGCGCCGGCGAGGATTCTTTTTTTGCGGACTGTGTGATACTGGCCGAAGGCGTAAATAATTTATTGACGCGACAAGTCGGAATCGAGCCTGCTTATGTTGCGGCGGATTATGTGGCGGTTGGTATCAAGGAAGTCATCGAATTCGATCAGGGAGTTCTTGAAGATCGGTTTCAACTGAACGGCCGCAGTGGATTGACCAATGAGTTCATTGGACACTGCTCGGACGGCGTTGAAGGCGGCGGTTTCCTTTACACCAATAAGTCTTCGGTTTCGCTTGGCCTTGTACTGGGCATGAGCGATCTTCGGGAGAAAAAAAAGAGCCCACAGGACGTGCTCTCGCATTTCAAAGCGCATCCTGTCGTTCGGGATATGATTCGCGGAGGCACAGTCGTTGAATATTCGGCGCATGTGGTCTCTACCGGCGATTATCGCGCCGTACCCTCTAAACTGCATTCTGATGGCCTGTTGATTGCCGGCGAAGCCGCGCATTTATTGCTGAACGCCGGAAAGGCCATCCAGGGAATGGATTACGCCATGCGATCGGGAATTCTTGCCGCCGAGACGGTGCTTGCGGCCAAGACCCGAGACGATTTTTCCGAGGCATCTCTGTCGGATTATCGGACCGCGCTCGACAACAGCTATATCATGATCGATTTGAAAGAATTCCAGAGCGCAGTCGAACTGCTTCATCATCCGTCCATGTTCGGTCCGGTACCGAATGTGGTATGTGATTTTGGCAGGCAGTTCTTCACGGTCACCAGTGAGCCGACTCCGAAAGCAAGCCAGATGCTCCGGGCGGCCGTAAAACGGCATTCGTCCTATTGGGACCTGATTAAATTGGGAGCAAAAGCGGCCCGAGCGTTATGAAAAAACTTTCCATTTCCGAAAGGCTCGGCCTTGTCAATTATCGTAATCAGGGTAGAACCGAGGCTATCGCTCACATTGATGTAGATACGTCCATTTGTGATGGCATGTGCCCGCACCAATGCACTACGTTTATCTGTCCGGCGAAGTGTTATACGGTCGACGAATACGACAGAGTGCAATTTCAGTTTGAAGATTGCATCGAATGCGGCGCGTGTCTGTACGCCTGCGACCAAGGTGCCGTTACGTGGCGATACCCGGATCCTGAGTCAGGGAGAGGAATAAATTGGTCACAGGGTTAGTCGGACGTGATCCTGTTCAGTGTTTCTGCCTGTTCAACCGGTTTGGGCTTTGTCTTCCTCTTTTTCTGCCTGTGATTCGGGGATTGTGCCTGTTCCGTTGCCAGTTTCCGTTTTTTTTCCTTCAGATTTCGCTCGCGAAGATTTCCCGGATTTACTCTTTGTGGCCGTTTTTTTCTTTCTCGTACTTTTCTTGCGTTTCTGAAATGACAATTCACCGGTGTCTTTCTTGGTGTCGTACGTGATAGAGAGCACGTCATCTTCTCCCAGATCGTGGCCGAGAATGGCCTCTGCCATCGGATCCTCTACATACCGCTGAATAGCCCTGCGCAGCGGTCTCGCACCAAATTTCGGATCAAACCCCTTGTCGACGAGAAACGTGCGTGCAGAATCTTTCAGAATGACGTTTATGCCGAGATCTTTTGCGCGCGAGAATAATTCGGACGCCATCAGATCGACAATTAGATGGATATTTTCCTTTTCCAGGGGGTGGAACACGATCACGTCATCGATCCTGTTCAGGAATTCCGGATTAAATACACGTTTCAGAGCATCTTCAACCGTGTTTTTCAGCGTCTGGTAATCGAAATCGGAGTCCGTCTGGGAAAAGCCGATGCCTTTCCCCAGATTTTTTATATCGCGTGCGCCGATATTCGACGTCATAATAATTATCGTATTACGAAAATCGATTTTTCGCCCCAGACCATCCGTCAGAATACCATCATCCAATACCTGGAGGAGGATATTAAAAACATCGGGGTGTGCTTTCTCTATCTCATCAAGAAGTACGACCGAATAGGGCTTGCGTCGGACCTTTTCCGTCAGTTGCCCACCTTCTTCGTATCCAACATACCCCGGTGGGGCTCCGACGAGGCGACTCACAGAAAACTTCTCCATGTATTCGCTCATGTCGATTCTGATCAGTGCATCCTGAGAATCGAAAAGGTATTCAGTGAGCTTTTTTGCAAGCTCTGTTTTACCCACTCCCGTGGGACCAAGAAAAATGAAGGAACCAATAGGTCTTTTGGGATCCTTCAACCCGGCTCGGGTCCTTCGAATAGAGCGAGACAGCTTCGTTATGGCCTCACTTTGCCCGATGACTGAACCTGCGAGAATCTCTTCCATCTGGAGGAGTTTCTTCTGCTCCGGCTCGGAAATTTTGTCGACCGGTATGCCGGTCATCATAGCCACAACTTCTGCAATATCTTGAGCCGAGACGTTATAGATCTCGGATTCTGTGCGCGATTGCCATTCATCGTTGGCAATGGCGAGTTCTTCCTGGATCTTTTTCTCGCGATCTCTCAGTCGAGCAGCCTCCTCGAACCGCTGATTCTTGACAACCTGATTCTTTTCTTCTCGAACCGCTTCGATTTCCTCTTCGAGTTCAATGATCTGGTCGGGCGCCTTGATGTTCTTCAGGTGAACGCGAGCACCTGCCTCATCCATTACGTCAATGGCTTTGTCGGGCAGGAACCGATCGGTGATGTAACGTTCGGAGAGTTTAACGGTCAGGAGAATAGCATCTTCGGCAAAATTGACATTGTGATGCGCCTCGTACCGATCTTTGATGTTCTTTAAGATCTCTATCGTTTCGTCTGGAGTAGCGGGTTCGACAAGTATTTTTTGAAATCGTCTATCCAGAGCGCCGTCTTTTTCTATATACTGGCGATATTCGTCCAACGTGGTTGCGCCTATGCATTGAATTTCACCACGCGCAAGTGCCGGTTTGAACATATTGGATGCGTCGAGGCTTCCCGAAGCCCCTCCGGCACCAACAATGGTGTGCAGCTCGTCAATGAACAGAATAACGTCCGGGCTCTTCTCGAGCTCGTTCATCACCGCTTTCATCCGCTCTTCAAATTGACCACGGTATTTCGTACCTGCAACGAGCGCGGCCAGGTCCAGTGTCACAATTCGTTTGTCAAAGAGCACACGGCTGGTCCTTCGCTGAATAATTCGGGACGCAAGTCCTTCGGCAATGGCGGTCTTACCCACGCCAGGTTCACCGATAAGCACGGGATTGTTTTTCTTACGGCGGCTCAATACTTGAGCTACCCGCTCGATTTCTGCTTCACGGCCCACTACGGGGTCAAGTTTATCTTCTTCGGCGAGACGCGTCAGATCTCTGCCGAAATTGTCCAGTACAGGCGTTTTGCTTTTTTCCATCTTTCCACGCTCTTTTTGTCCTGACGAAGAAGGTCGTCCCGATGCAGCGCTTTTAGCTGTTCCACCGCTGGAACTGGCACTTGGAGAAGCCTTTCCGCTGATAATCGTATCGAGCTCTGATCGAACGGGATCGTAAGAAATCGAGAATCCCTGTTGCAGGATCTGTGCGGCAAGGTTTTCATCATCTCGCAGAAGGCTGAGTAAAAGGTGTTCGGTTCCGATCACATCGCTCTTGTACAATTTGGCCTCGAGATAGGTAATTTTCAAGACCTTCTCGGCTTGTTTCGTCAGCGGAATATTTCCGACCGTCAGGGTACCACCCGTGCTCCGGACCGTTTCTTCCACAGACTTTTTCAGCTTGAACAAATCACATCCGAGATTGCGTAAAATTTTCACCGCAATGCCTTCTCCTTCACGGATAATGCCAAGCAGCAGATGTTCGGTTCCGATATAATCGTGGCCGAGCCGTATGGCTTCCTCACGACTGTAGGAGATGACGTCGCGAACGCGATTTGAAAAATTTCCTTCCATGTCAATAAATTCGAGATAACGTCGCCGAGTTACAAGTCGTCGGAGACGGATATTCGGTGCTCTCGAGCAATCGAATGCAAAAGTCGAACCGAATTGAACTTGAAACGCGTTGCGATATGATTATCTTCTGTGAGATACCCGAACATATCAGGAAGATGATCGTACTCACGCGGAGAAACTGGACCCGCAACCGCATGTAGCGGTGGCATTTGGATTTTCAAACGAAAACCCCCGGGCTTCCAGCCCGTCTTTATAATCGAGTCGGGTTCCCATGAGGTAGAGACCGTGGCGTTTGTCCATGTAAACGACAATACCGTCTACATGGAACTCCACGTCGTGATCTCGGATCCGATCAAATCCCAGGATATAGCTCATTCCAGAACAGCCACCACCGCGCACGCCCACCCGGAGGTTGAAGTCATCGGGCATTTCGGTGTTCGACTTTATTTTCCTTATTTCTTTTGCCGCGCGGGAGGTGAGTTCAATCGGACTTTGCATCGACAATAACGTGATAATTCGAAGTAAGGTGGAGATCGAACCGGCGGTAGCCGCTCTTTCTTCCACCTACTGCAACGATCCCTTAAATAGCCTGTTCCATTCGAAGTGAGCACAAAATCACTGAAATAAGCGCTGCAATATCGTTATGTCGTTGCGTTTCCATTACGAAGCGTTCATTCCCGAAAAATGGCGATGGGTTTCTTGAAAGAAACAGTTGTATTTGAAGAATGATCGTAGATACGGACCAGCGTGATGTATACACCGACAGGTAATTCTCTTCCTCCGTCTCCTGAGCCGTCCCAGAAGGTTGTGAACGTTCCGGTATGCAGGGTGACCGGAACCAGTCTGCGGACCGGATGCCCTTCCAAGTCAAAAATGTCGATTCGAAGACTCGAGTTTGACGCTCCACCACGCACCAGGATACGGGCGTGATCGTCTTCGCCATCGCGGTCAGGTGTGATGGTCAACGGCGATATGTCAAGTCCCTCTGAAGTTGCTCCGCCGCTGGACAAAGCATCTGTAAGGTCAATGCTGTTACGCATTCCAGGCGTGCCTCCACTTAGCGAGGCAGTGGTTGACCAATTACTCTCCAGAGAAGAGCTTGCAGAATGATCAATTTTCTCGATCGATCGTCCGGTTGCGTCAAGTACCAGTGGATGGTGCCAAGTGGTTTTATAGGACAATTCGTCCTGCATCTTCCTGTTTCCAGCAAATAGTGCCAGATATTCTCCATTATTGGAAAGCGACAGTGGCGATCGTACGGTGAACAAGGCTCGGGCCCCCGGATTGGAGAGGTCTGGAAACGCGGCCTCCAGGAATTGCCGTTTTTCGTGATCACCATCGGGAATATGATCTGGAAGATGAAAAACAACCGCGAGTTCAGCCGGGCCCAGGCGTGCGGGACGGTACACGAGCCGGAGAGAATCCTGATTTTCCTCCTCTTCGGTGCCCGAAATCAGATACAGACCGTTGAGGTCTATCTCCCAGTCTGACGTATTCTTGAACTCCAGGTATTCCGATTGATCGGGTAAACCATCGTCTGCTGTGCTCCGGGGATCATACATGATCTCGTTCAGCAGCAGGGCTCCAGGTCCCGGATATTGTGACGTGAAAATACCGTCTGAAACTCGTTCAGCACCCGGCGTGAAGCCGGCATACCCGGCCTGCAGTCTGGAGCTTACCCAGTTCAACGGATCCATGGAGTTGGAATCGAGGCGTATTCGAGACAGCGATCTGCCTCGCGTATCAAGAAGTCCGTTGTCGTGCCATGCATCCTCGTAGCGAACGGAATCGACGGTAATGCCGGATGACGATTGGAGGGTCACCAGATCGGTCGCATTGTTTAGAGAAAGGCTCGCGCCGCGGATCCCGATGAAAAGGGGAGGGGCCGCAGGAAGTCCCGCGGCGTTTTCAAAGGACTCGATGTACACTTTCATAACCCTTGCATCATCATAATCGGAGAGCGTCTCGTTGGGCGCTGTTTCACCGGGCATCTGTTTTTCGGGATCATTGTATATCAAAACAAATTGCCCCGCCCTTATCTCTCTGTAAACTCGCTGCAAAACCTGCCTGTTGGCAGCTCTTGATTTCTCCGGGCCGATGATCAGAGAAAGGCCGCTGAGCGATATCGGGAACGGTCGGATATTCACAAATTCAATCCATTCGGGTAACAGATCGCCGTTCCTGTCACGTTCAGGGTCGAACATGATCTCGCTGATTCGAAGATCACCGGATTGAACGCGCTGCGCAATGGTTCGAGACAGGGACCTGGAAACGTTACCAGCGAAATCTGAGAGCGTGCCGAATTCGATGATCTGATGATTGGTCGATGCGTGTAATCGAATGGTTGAGAGATCCACTTCGGACACGATTCCAGTATACGGTATGTGGTCCAGCAGAATTTCGGATGGGTCCAGAGTTACCCTGTTCACAGGTTCTGAGAAATAGATGTCAATTGCTGTATCGGAGGAATATTCTGCAAGACGGATAAAGACAAGCGTTGTGTCGCGTTCATATACCGAATTGCGGCTACCCGGAGTCGCACCGCGCGGGGCGGTGGAAGGCGACCAGTTCCGCTGAATTGCGGCAGGTACGTTCGGGTCAATTCGTTCCAGAGAGATGCCGCGCGTATAATCGTTCGAGCCATACGCAAACGAATCCAGTAGGGTGGATCCCGCGCGCAGAGCGATGGAGTCTCCACCGTTGTTTAACGCGGGCCACGGTTTTACGCCGACCACATGCATCTTTCCAAATACATCCTGAAGCAGTTCCGGATTCTGAGCCAGAACAACAATTTCCCCGGGGTTCAATATTCTCGATTCCCCGTCAGGGAAAACCAACTGCCCCGGCTTTTTTCTTGAGTCTTCCAGAGTGAGCTTGGAAAGGTCAAGCGGCTCACTCCCGATCAGGATCACTTCGACAAACTCAAGTCCGCTCGAAGCAGGTGCGATCTGCAGTTCATTTATCCTGGATTGCGAAAGACAATTCCGCGGGTGTAAGCACGCGAGGATTACCATCCAAAGCGTGCCCAGCAGACGGAAATGATAATGAATAGCGCCGGTCTGCCGGTCTGTAACGGGCATGGTTGAATCGTGTAACTGTATTTGTGGTTATAAACAGGCTCAGAGACACGGACTCCAGCCTGCTGCACACAAATAGAGACACGAGAATGAAGGATGTAACGATCAACTCGCTTCGGGCGCCCACAAATGCAGAGTAGCGATGAGAATGGCTGACATGAGCCCGGCCGTTTGCTCGAGTGCCTGCTCGTCGATGTCGAAACACGAGTCATGCAGGGGAAATGAAGTGCTTTTTCCTGACGATGTCCCAATTCTGAGCATGATTCCCGGTATTTGATCGAGGTAATGCGAAAAGTCTTCCGCACCCATACTGGGTACCGAAATATCGTAAATGGCTTCAGAACTGAGGCGGGCCTGGATCGCAGTGCGTGCGATATCAATGAGCTCACCATTATTGACAACGGGAGGCGCACCACCATCAAAATCAACCTCGACACGAGCCTCGTACATGTCTGCAATGTGATTACTGATCGAGATGATCTGCTCCTTGAGCGTAGTCCGATCGGTTTTTTCGATACACCGGAATGTGCCCCCGAATTCTACAATGGCGGGTATGACATTGTAAGCCTCGCCGCCGTGAATTCGAGTGATGGTGATCACTGCGCTGTTCCTCGAATCCGTCACACGCCCCACGATCTGGTAAATCGCGTTCATTATCTGAAGGCTTATCC
>JACZYD010000135.1 GCA_022571255.1 Bacteroidota bacterium | reverse complement strand
GGTGTCGCAGGGTGCCTTCCGAAAAACGCAGAAGCGATATATATGGCGCTGGAGGGACGCTGGGCAGATGGGAAGCAGATGACTTACGGAGGTAACGGTCGAGATTATTCCGATCGCCCAGCCAGATTTTTGTTTCCAGGAGACCCGGTAACCGGAGAATTTTGGTCCGAAGTAAACACGGATAGTACTGGTACTGAGATGGACGCGTATGACAGGAAGTTTATTTTTTCTTCAGGACCACTGACGTTAGAACCTGGCTCTGAAACAAACTTCTCATTCGCAATGGTCTGGGCGCGTGGTGCAGATAATATTGATTCCATTACGGAGCTCAGAAAGGCTGCAGACAAGCTTCAGAAAATTCATGATGATGGCTATCCAAGTGTTCCGCAAGGAAAACCACCAACAGAGACAGTATCTCTAGTTTCCCCAGCGGATCATGTATCCTCTCAGCCTCGAAACCCGACGCTTTACTGGAATACGACCGCCGATTCGGAGGGATATAAAGTTGAACTGACAGGCCCGGGAGTCGCCCGAGATACAACCGTTCTCCTTCCTTTCGTTACGCTTACTGACTTGCCGGAAAACGCGTCTTTCTCCTGGCGCGTTCGGGGCGAAACCTCGTTCGGTACGGCACCATGGTCCCAAACAAGGCATTTTAGTACAGGGACCGTCACGGACGGTTTTGGTCTCGCTTCGTTTTCAGTAACAGCGAATGCTTCCGGAGCTCTGGTTCCGCCGGATATGGGCGCATTTGCTTTCAACAATTCCGGATTCCCGATGTTACCGTGTCCGCTTGCGCCCGAATTGAATTGTGAATCGCCTACACCTGGCTATCAGCAGTCCCTCTCAGATGCTATCTGGGGGATCCATGCAGGTGGCGCGAACGCACCATATGATGACGGTCGTAGCAGCAGTTTCATTGGTCGGATGTTCACGCAAAGAGGTAGATCTGTAGAAGAAGCCCTTGGAATAAATGACTTTGAGATGCGCTTCTCTCAGCGGTGTGTTGACGATCCTTCAAGTTGTGTGGCGTGGCGCAGGTATGAGGACGATCAATTAATGACTGTTCCGTTTGAGCTCTGGAATGTTGGACCCTCTGATGATCCGAGTGATGACTACAGGATGATTTCAGTTTTATACGACAATAGCACAGCCGATCTTGAAACGTATGACATCGGGTCAGATCATCCGATTTCAAACGAAGACGACGATCCTCGAACAGATTGGACCTACTGGATAGATCCGGTCGATACCACACCTGGGGAGGTAGGATACAGTGCATTTGTTGCAGAGCCAGGTGTGGAGTCCAGCGCGCTCGGAGAGGAGGTAATGGCCCGTATGGTCCTTGTTCAATTCAACGGGGGAAGCTCACCACCATACAACGTCGAACTTCCTGAGACAGGGACGGTGTTCAGAATATCGACTCACAAGCCTCAGAAACCCGCACTTTCCTCACCAAGAAATGAGAGCATTCTTGCCCCGGCGTCGGTGACGTTCTATTGGAGCGGAACAGGCGCGACTCGGCTTCAGGTAACCGATGTTAATTCCAGCGTCGATGTCTTTGATTCCGATGAGCTGATTTCTGGATATACGATCGAGCTTGCTCAAGAAGGCCGCTATCGCTGGCGCATTCAGAATATTGTTGGTGTATGGTCGGACGAGTGGACGTTCGAACTTTCGAGCATTCCGATCTCCACGGAAGATTCGGAAATTGCAACCGACTTCAAACTAGACGAGAATTACCCGAATCCGTTCAGCACGTCTACAACTATTCGATATACGCTCCCGGTACCAAGCACAGTACTGCTGGAAGTCAGTGACTTATTGGGAAAACGAGTTAGGATACTCGACCAAGGATTCAGAGGCCAAGGAGAACATTCTATCACTCTCAACACATCGGCCCTGTCGTCCGGAATATATTTCTACACGCTCACTACGGGCGCCTTCACACAGACTCGGAAGATGGTTCTCTTGAAATGATGTTCAGTTTCGCATAATGTACAGAGAGCGAAATATAATTGGCTGACAGCCTGGTACCGGGGAGTAGACTGGCTGTTGATTGAGGTTGGCTTTTTATCGTTAACACGCTCTAGTTTACATACTTCCCGCGTTCAATCAGGTCTTTGTATTTCTCGTGGAACCGCCTAGCATCCTGCTGCAGAATAGGCAGGAATTCTAGAGCCGAAACAGGCGTGTCCAGGCTGAAATCACCATAGTTGGTGAAGTACCATTCTCCAGCACCGCTCCTAAATCCGTATACCCTGGCCGAGAGGTTTGGTACGTCATACATATAAAAATCACCTTCCCCCAATTTCTCCGCCTCACCTTTAACCAGATTCAGTTGCTCCGTAATATATGTGTCTTCGGTGCCTAAGACGTTCCAAGATTCACTCTCCTTACGCAGGATCATAACGGTTACAATCCGGCCGTCTGCCTCAAGCGGGACCATGAAAAGCTGATGATCGGACTGCTCGGCGACAAGAACCAAATCCTCGGATTGAACCAGGCTGTCAAATTGTACGGTGATCTTCTCTATCAAATTGCCAGGAGTGGCTCTCTTCACAGCGGCCGGATCCAGGGCCGAGTAACGGAGACCGTTGTTTTCCAGGATTTCCAGGAGTTCCATTTTCGCTCTTTCTATAACCTGCTCCGGGGTTTGAGGCGTACTCGGCAAGTCTTGTCCGGAGACTGCGGCCACGATGGCGATGGAGAGCATATACACAAATATATGGGCGGATTTATGAGTCGTATTCATGATGAGCATTTCGTCTGGTTTAGGACTAGTGATCTTAAACTACTTAATACACAATACGTTCAACGGATGTGCGCCGTCTGGAGACCGGGATTGATGTCCGGGTGAGAGGTCTTGGTCTGAGGCTTTGTGTTTTTCAACATTAATATTTTCCTCCTTTAGGCGAAATGATCTTAACGCCTCCTCCCCAGAAGCAAATCTCAGTTTCGCATAATGTATAGAGAGCGAAACTCAACAGGGCTTTGGCCGCTCATTTCGACGTTGATGTCCTGAAAACAGCGTAACCTTTCGTGGTGAAATGGCAAATGCGAAACCCAAACCGTAGGCCATATGTTGGGGAAAACCTTTTTTTAATAAAAAACAGTTCTGCATTACTTTGTTATACAATGAGTTACATAAGGTGCTTGACTTCTTCTGCGTACGGGATTTGTACTCGGCAGAAAAAATCACTTGCGTACGTCTGCCAGTTACTGAAGCCGATAGACCGAAAGAACAGGATCGTCTTCTTCGAATTGCACGATTAACAGACCGTTGTTTGCGTGGTGGATCGCGAAGAAAGTTGAGTTCTCGGCTGGTCCATCGTACACGACTTGAACCAATTCTCCCTCGGCACTAAAAAGCCGTGCTGAGGTATGTCGCGGGAGATCCGCCCAGCCGACAAGTTGCAATTGGGTCATGTATTCGTCTTCCGAATCCACGTCAATTGGCCAACTTATTTTTGTAAACCAGTATTTGTCCTCGATCGGTCGAGGAGAGCTACTTGAAATGGGTAGGTGGATGGATGGACTGCCGTTCGTCACCTTCATAATTGGAGCGATGAAATTCCCATCACTTGGTGGAATGTTCGACGTGAAGTCCAGTCGTTGATTGAAAAGTCGAAAACTGTCCTGATAAAAATGGCCTACCGCGATTCGGTTACCCATAAGGCTGACTGGAAGCGTCAGACGGATTTGCCGCGGAGGCGGATTGTCGCTCTTCTGTTCAACAGTCAGAGCTTCCATGACATGAAAATCGTCGAGCGAGAGAATCCTGATCGTCACACCGTACTTCATTTCCACTGTCATCGAAATTGCGAGCAGCGAATCGTTCATGATCCCGATCAGGCTAAACCGGGTTGAATTCAGCTCATCGTTGGTCCAGGAATCGATAAAATCACCGGCGGGTGTGAACAGGTCGATTCGGGTGCCGCGCTGATTGCCAAGCAGCAACCGATCAGCAAAAAAATCGATTGAACCCGGCCGATTCAACTCGCCCGGGCCTGCGCCTTCATCATTGTTCTTCCAGCGTAATTGACCCTCAGCGGAATAAGAATACAGGCCGACCGGGCGGCGTTCCAGCACATATATGTTTTGCTGAGGGTCGGACGTAACATCGGAAATACTGGAAAAGAATACATCACTCTGCTCGCCGTCTCCAATGTTGAATGCAAACGAATACTCCAAGTCTCCCAATCGGAAGTCCGTTGGTTGGGAGTACGCTGGAGCAGCAAGCAGAATGCCGAATACGAAAATTGAAATTTGTTTTCGATACATGTACTAATGAGAAGCCATTCTGGCCTATTCGGAGGGATATCCTACGTATCTGTACACATCGATCACGTAATTTGTATCCGAGCCGTCGTCGTTTAAAACAGGCGTCACGACCCGGTACGCAAAATCTCCGTGTATTTCCAGAAACGTGAAATCTGATTGTTCGATACGAAAGTTCTTCAAATTGTCCGGATCAGCAATTACGCGAATGGTTCCGTCTCCCGGATTATGATACTGCAGCAACAATTTGCCGTCCGGCAGCAGAAAAACACCCTCGTTTTGGCTGGCTTCTTTGAGAATCTGCCCGACCTTCTTAAACAGGCTCGGATTCAAGACTTCTGGTATATCCTCGGACGGGTGGCCCAAGTCATAAAATACGGTTGGGTCGAAGTCCTGGATTTTGCCATCTCTAATTCTGAAAAGATGATGGGAAATGGGCGGTGCCCACCAGATATCGTCGCCCACAGAGAGTATGCCACCGGCTTCCATGCGATGATCTGCATTGGGAAAATCGGTCTCAGGAAAATCCAACTTTTCCAACATCGCGCCTTTCTGATCAAACCACTGAATATGTGGCCGCTCTCCCCGAACGTGGTAGATGCCCGCCAACAGGCTGTCAGAAACAAACGTAAAAGCAAATGACGGACGAAAACTGACGTCAACAGCAGAATAGCAGCTCTCGTCACTATTGAAGACGTATCCCCACGGGCTTGAATTCGTCAGAAAAATATATTTTGCATTTACTGCCACGCCGATCGGTCGCAGTTCAAAACCCGGATGACAGTCGGCCGGATCAAGGTTTTTCACAAGTGCACCATTTCGGTCAATGACCACCACCTGAGACCCCTGCGTGTCAATCAGTAACAACTGGCCATTTGGAAGGATTTTCAGGCTTCGAATCGAAGAGATCAGTACATCTTCACCGAGCACGATTCGGTGGTCCAGTTCAAAAAACGGCGTGGTGTCCTGTGCGAAGCACACGGTGGATGCACCGAGGAGCGTACATAAGAGGAGCTGTATGACTTTTTTTGACATAACTCCGTTATTCCGGACCGTTGATTAAGTCTGCGCTGCCATGGTTGGTGTGGCAATATACTGTGTTCCGGCCTCCATCGGTGTCAAGTAAGGCCCCTTACTTGAACCCCCGAGAAACAGAATGGGTTTTGCCTGCTCGAACGGTGTATATACTTAGCAGCCAGCCGTCCCAAACATTCCCAAGTCCTGCCTATTCCGTCGTCAGCTACTGATTATTCCTTCACCATTAGCTGACACGCGTCACATCCAGGCATCACTATGGGAATCCGAGGATCCACTCGGCGAACGCTGGCGATCTGCATAACGATTTTTGTTGTTCGTTTTGGATACGCACAGCCCATATTTACAGAGGTATCCATAGGGGTATCTTCTATAAGGACAACCCATCCTGGAAATACTTCTCGTCCCTTATGGACTGCATTCCCGCAGATTGAAGTCTCTCGAACCCTGACCAAAAAGGGAGCGCTCGGAACGCAGTTTGGTGTTGGTCTGCTGGCAGGTGCGTGGTCAGACGGCGTGGACCTGGAAAATGACCGCGAATACTGCAATTACCACTCATACAATGGTTTCGTGATGGGTGTGAGAGCCGAGTTGGGATCTTATGAGGTGTTACCCGTTAAGTTTTTTGTCGGGGCGTCCAGACATTTCCTCACAGGCGAGCTTGTGCACAGAAAGCCAAGATCATTTCCGAGACCTATCGCCGAGGATCCCGGACTCTCGAAGGTCAAAGAACGATACAATACGATCGACATCGGTATGCGCCTGTCGATGCCAGTCCACGAAAGGCTGCTACTCGGCGTCGAAATCCAGCGAGCATTTAGCTCAATCGATCAAGAGAAAAACGACAATCTCGTTCGCCCGCGAATGAGATACGGTATCATCATGACGTATCGACCTGCTCAATGAAAACACCCGTTTGCACCGCCGTTGTGGCAACCGATAATCACCTGCATCCTGACGCATCTACAAAACGCGCCCGTTTCAAAGTGCTCGTGCCGATACTCTGCACCATGTTTATTTCAGTGGAGACGGTCAATGCACAACCTTACATCTCTGAAATCTCTCTCAGTTTCAGCTCAAATCGAACTCATCAAGTCGAATTTACGTCGCTACCCACTTATGCGGTGTATCCTCAATTAGAGATTTCATCGGTACTGACGTCGATGAATAACTCGAAATCATATTTAGGATTGAGTCTGAATATTGGCGGCTGGAACGACGGCGTTGAGGATGCGGCGCCGAACAGTAATAACGAAACAATCTCATATTCAGAGGTGATTGCAGGTGGCCGAATTCGTGTTGGAGTACTCAACAAGGCGATGCCGGCGTTCATCTGGTTCGGTTATTCGCGGCATTTTCTGGAATCGGAAACGATCAGATTCGCGCACCATCGCAGAGGGCCGGTCATCGATTCTCCATATAATTCACTTGAGATAGGGATTCGTATTCAGCTGCCCGTCTCTTCACGAATTTTATTGGGGCTCGAGGCGCAGCGTTCTTTCCGAAGCTGGGAAGATGGTCCAGGCGTACCCGAATCGGTTATCATGATCTACGGACTGGTCACATCGTTTCGGATTCGGAAATGATCCGGACCAATTGCTGGCAATCTCAGTCAGGTGATCAGTATCTGTACAGACTGAATCTTCTTCATGGATGCCTGGCTGACTTCTGCCATTTCGGCAAATTCTGGCCATCGGAGAACCGCCATCCGCACCTGTTCCAAAAGTTCGGTGGCTTTATTTTTCTTGATTCCTGCAGTACCCGCGAGGGCCAGTAAATCCTCTTTTGAAAAATCGTCGCGCTTTCCGTTGATACTCATCTGATGCCTGCTCGTCCATTCTCCACTGGGATTCCAGGCAAATGAAATGTCAAATGCAGGGGAGATTCGCCACCTACCACTCCGGTTCATCAGAAATGCGATGTTTTTTACATGGTCGTCGCAATTGCGGCCCATTACATTGAAATAAGCCCGACGGACCTGCTGTTCCAGATCGCTTCTGGGCAGTCCAAGCTGTCTGATTACTTGAATCGATTGTTCGTACGAGTAACTGGCCGGTTGATTGTAATCATAGTGCGCGATGGCACCCAATGACTGCAGATGGATTTTCTCGCCGTCTTCTGTACGATCAAAACGTTTCGTCATGAAATGGCTCCGGCCACCTTCCTGATGCAGGCGGCACTTTGTCATTTCTATACCTGCCGCGATCGCCATCAAATGATAGGCATACTCAATTTTTCCGTAACCGTGTGGAGTTGAAAGTGCTTCATTCCGGGTGCCTGTCACACCATCAAATTTCATCAGCCAGTATTCGAATCCAGAGTCGGCGGATAGTTGCCCGGAACGGAATTCATTGGTTTCAGGATTCCATGCCAGAATGGCTTTCGCTCTTGCTCCACCCGCTGACGTGCCCACGCGAAGAATGTCCTCGATCGCATCGCGGTCGTCTTCGCCCGAAAATATGCCTCCCAATAGAGTTCGTTCGTCAAGGATTTCGTTTGCCAGTCGGACCAGATTTGATATATCAATCGAGCGGGTGCTTGTCGGAGGGACCTGCGCCGCTGGCTCAAACTCGAGCGCTCCCATCCCTCTTTTGCCCTGGTAACAGAGGCGTTCTACCGGGTGAAAACTGGCAGCAGTTCTTCCCTGTGAGGCCAGCCAGGAATCGATGATCGCATTTCCATACGCGTCGGGAAGAGAATCAGCGAGCAGTCCCGGCAGTCCTTTGAACGTGTTTCTTGCCAGTGCCGGAAACCCGAACGG